>NZ_JBSGCE010000011.1:0-194688 GCF_053601695.1 Nonomuraea sp. NPDC004702 | reverse complement strand
GGGCTCCGGGCTCCGGGCTCCGGGCTCCGGGCTCCGGGCTCCGGGCTCCGGGCTCCGGGCTCCGGGCTCCGGGCTCCGGGCTCCGGGCTCCGGGCTCCGGGCTTCGGGCTTCGGGCTTCGGGCTTCGGGCTTCGGGCTTCGGGCTTCGGGCTTCGGGCTTCGGGCTTCGGGAGGAGGGTACGGCGCCGCGGTAGGCCGTCTGTGATCTGAGGTTCAGGTCCGTTCGTGGAGCCTTCGTCGCCACCAGGCATCCAGGTGTCGCTCTGTGAGTTCGAGGTCCGGATCGGGCAGGGTACGACGGCGTAACTGTCGATCAAGCCTGCTCACGATGCGGCGCCAGGGTGATGAAACCGAGCGCGGACCAGGGATGACGCTCCTGATCGCCGGTCAAGGGGGGAGCCCAAGGGCGTGTCAGGAGTGATGGTGCTGACTGCCGACCAGGGGATGACGTTCCTGGACGCGGGTCAGGGACGACCTCGAAGGACACGTCCAGGGTGATGGTGCCGGGGGTGGGTCAGGGGTGGCGTTCCTGGATGCGGATCAGGTTGCCGGAAGGGTCGCGGACGGCGCAGTCGCGGACGCCGTACGGCTGGTCCATCGGCTCCTGGACGATTTCGGCGCCGCTGGCCTTCAGGCGTTCGAAGGTGGCATCGAGGTCGGTGGTGGCCAGGTTCACGCCGGCGTAGGTGCCCTTGGCCATCATTTCGGTGATGGTGCGGCGTTCGTCGTCGGTGATGCCGTAGCCGTTCGCGACCGGTGGTTGCAGGACGATGGAGGTGTCCGGCTGGCCGGCGGGGCCCACGGTGAGCCAGCGCATCCCCTTGTAGCCGACGTCGTTGCGTACCTCGAAGCCGAGGGCGTCACGGTAGAAGGCCAGGGAGGCTTCCGGGTCGGTGTGCGGGAGGAAGCTGGAGTGGATGGTGATGTCCATGGAAGTCACGCTAATTGGGGTCAGGTAAGCGCGGTCTCTCGGTTCCTGATGGGTCTGGTCACCTGTTTCGCCACGCACGACGGCATCCCCGCGGTCGCGCTCGCCGCGCGGCGACGGTAGACGCTGGGTGGCACGCCGACCAACTCGGTGAAGCGGGTGCTGAAGCTGCCGAGCGAGGAACAGCCGACCGCGAAGCAGACCTCGGTGACGCTCATGTCGCCGCGGCGCAGGAGCGCCATCGCGCGTTCGATGCGGCGGGTCATCAGGTAGCCGTACGGGGCCTCGCCGTACGCGCGGCGGAACTCGCGGCTGAGGTGGCCGGCTGACATGTTCACGCCGCGGGCCAGGGCTTCGACGTCGAGCGGCTGAGCGTAATCGCGGTCGATGCGGTCGCGGACGCGGCGCAGCAGGGCGAGGTCACGCAGGTGCTGCGCTTCGGCGGGTCTGCTGGTCACATGCGCCATCGTACGTCGGCCCGAGGTCGGCCGGGACCGCTGGGCTGCCCAGCTCAGGGCGCACCCTCCGCC
The DNA here is from genome assembly GCF_053601695.1 of Nonomuraea sp. NPDC004702. Taxonomy (NCBI): domain Bacteria; kingdom Bacillati; phylum Actinomycetota; class Actinomycetes; order Streptosporangiales; family Streptosporangiaceae; genus Nonomuraea; species Nonomuraea sp. NPDC004702. The sequence goes on along the minus strand of NZ_JBSGCE010000011.1, from coordinate 193,230 downwards.
CTACGAACGCCCCCGACACGAGTCCGACATGCCGAAAAGAACCAGGCATCGAAGACAAACAGCTGGAAGGCCAGGTTCCGGCCGCGCAAGAGGGCCAGCCGAGGGCCGGATCGCGAATCACGGAAGGAGACAGACGGGCAAGGGCCTCGACCACAGGCTGCGCCGTGCTCCCCGGCGACCGGACGCATCCAACAGAGCGCAGACGTCCCAGTTCCCAGCACTCCGACCGAACGCAGACGTCCCAGTTCCCAGCACTCCGACCGAACGCAGACGTCCCGCAGCTCAACCGACGGAGCACAGAGGCCCGCAGCTCACCTGGTCGAGCGCGGAGGTCCCGCGAAACACCCCACAGAACGCAGACAACCCGCAGCTCACCGCGCACAGCGCAGAGATCCCGCGACTCATCCGACAGAGCGTAGGCGTCCCACAGCTCACCTGGGGGAAGACGTCCCGCGACACCTCACAGAACGCAGACACTCCGCAGCTCACCGCGCTGAGCGCAGACGTCCCGCAGCTCACCCGGCGGAACGCAGACGTCTGGGCATGGAAAGAGCCGGGCGCTGGGTGCGCCCGGCTCTTCAGAGGCAGGTGGGGATCAGGAGATCCTGCGCCGGCGGCAGGACCTCCTTGATCACACCTGCTGGCTCAGCGCCTTCCGCAAGCGGTCGTTGGCCCGCTTGACCTCGCGTCGCGCCCGCTGTACGCGGCTTACGCGCAGGATGAGACGCTGCTCCTCCGCTTCGCGGTGGAGAGTTTGTATTCGGTCGTTGACCAAGTCATGAAACAGATACGGCACGGCCAGGCTCCTGGTGGAAGAAGTGCTCATTGGTGTTCTTGTTCTCTCTCGCTCGTAGGGCTGGTGGATGGTCAGGCAGCGACCGGGTGCTTGCGGGGACGCCCGCGCGGACGCTTGCGGGGAACAACCGTTCCCCTGAGGATCAGTTCGCCGCCCCAGACGCCCCAGGGCTCCTCGCGCTCCAGCGCGCGGGCCAGGCAGGCCTGCTGGATCGGGCAGCCGCCGCAGAGAGCCTTGGCGAACTCGACGTCCTCGGGTGACTCTGCGAACCACAGGTCAGGGTCGGTACGACAGGGGATCTTGGCTTCGTCGATCAGGTCCATGATCGTCTTGGCCCCCATCTGCTTCTCCTTTTGATCGAGCTTTTTGATCTTGGTCGGGCACCTCGGAGGTGGTCGGGGATCGCGGAAAAACAAAGAGGCCGCGGATCCTGTGTGCGGATCCGCGGCCTGGGGGCTGCTATGTGCCGGTCAGGTTATGACCGGAGCATCCCTCCAGGGTTGCGGACCGCACAGTCCACCCTTGGTGAGCTGGTTGGTCGGGGCAGCGATACCTGCGCTATAGACAGGAACGCCTTGCGGAGCGGCGACACCCGCGTGAGCCCTCGCACGAACGGCGGGGGCCTGGCTACGGGCAGACTTCTCCTGCCGCAGCTTGGCCGGCCCATCGGCGAGCCTCACCGAGTCACGGCACGCGGAAGCGAGCCACTGCGTGGCCGACATCTGGATGCTCATCACCGGGGCTCACCTCCACTCATCAGATCGTCGGAAACAGGAGTGTCCGACTCGCTTGTCCATGACCCTAAACCGGGAAGCCGGGAAGGGGCAACATATTTTCTACCTGCGATTTTGTGACACAACCACGGTGTCACAACGTGCTGCGAACCGACTACTTCGCCACGCGGATCATCGCCTCCTGGACGACGGAGACCACGAGCTCGCCGGACGCGGTGAACATCTCGCCGCGCGCGAGCCCACGGGCCCCCGCCGACCAGGGGGCCTCCTGGGCGTACAGGAGCCAGTCGTCGGCGCGGAACGGGCGGTGGAACCACATCGCGTGGTCCAGGGACGCGCCGATCACGTTCGAGGCTCCCCAGGCCATGCCGTGGGCCAGCAGGATCGTGTCCACGAGCGTGAAGTCCGAGGCGTACGCGGCCAGCACGACGTGCAGCAGCGGGTCGTCGGGCAGGTCGGCGTCGTAACGGAACCACACGTTGGTCTGGGCGCTGCGCAGCTCGGGGTTGAGGTGCGCCTCCCATGTCAGGGGCGAGACGTAGCGGGCGTCCACCGGGCGCGGGCGCGAGAGCCACTCCCGCAGCTCGGGGTGGTCGCCCAGCACCTCCGACATCCTGTCCTGGAACGTCGGCAGCGTCTCGGGGGCGGGCACGACGGGCGCCACCGACGCCTGGTGCTCCACGCCCTCCTCGAAGATGTGGAACGAGGCCGACATCGTGAAGATCGCCTTGCCGTGCTGGACGGCGACGATCCGGCGGGTGGTGAACGACCGGCCGTCGCGCAGGCGCTCGACGTTGTAGACGATGGGGATGGACGGGTCGCCCGGCCTGATGAAGTAGGCGTGCAGCGAGTGGACGTGCCGATCCTTGGGGACGGTGCGGCCGGCCGCCACGAGGGCCTGCGCGGCCACCTGGCCACCGAAGACGCGCTGGATGCGCTCCTCCGGGCTTCTGCCCCGGAAGATGTCAAGCTCGATCTGCTCAAGGTCGAGCAGGTCGAGCAGCTCCTTCAGCGCCTCGTTCACAGGGCCCCCTCACAGACGAACCTTCCATGGACAAGTCTGACGTGCCACGCCTGTTCCCCCAAACCCGCCCTGCCTTGCCGGAATCTCCCGTCCCGCCGTTTCGCCCGGTGGGGAAGGGGCTCCCGCGCGAGGAGGCCGGGCGTACGTGAGGGATGTCACCCGCGGCACAGGGCAAGGACGGCCTCGCCGTACCGGTCGACCTTGACCCGGCCGATGCCGGCGATCGACAGCAGCTCCTGCTCGGTGGCCGGCGCGCGTTCGGCGATGGCCTGGAGGGTGACGTCGGTGAAGACGACGTACGGCGGGATCTTGGCCTCCTTGGCGGTGGCCGTGCGCCAGACCTTGAGGCGTTCGAGCAGGGCCTCGTCGTAGTCGGCGGGACAGGTCGCGCAGCGGCCGAGCTTCTGCTCGGCGGCGGCCACCAGCGTCTTGGCGCACACCCGGCAGCTCACCGGCGCGGCGACCGTGCGGCGTTCGCCGGCCGGGATCGTCATGCGGGGCGGTGTGGAGGCGCGGCCGGTGAGCCCGTCGAGGAAACGCGAGGGACGGCGGCTCTTGCGCCCGCCGGGCGCGCGGGCCAGCGCCCAGGAGAGCGACAGGTGCTCGCGGGCGCGGGTGACGCCGACGTAGAGCAGCCGCCGCTCCTCCTCGATCTGCTCGGGGGTCTCGGCGTAGATGATCGGCAGCATGCCGTCGGTGACGCCGACCAGGAAGACCGCGTCCCACTCCAGGCCCTTGGCGGCGTGCAGCGAGGCGAGCGTGACGCCCTCCACCGGCGGCGCGTGCTGCTCGGAGGCGCGGCGTTCCAGCTCGGCGACGTACGCGGGCAGGTCGGCGCCCTCGGCGGCCATGTCCTCGGCCAGGTCGGCCAGCGCCTTCAGCGACTCCCACTTCTCCCTGGCCTTGCCGCCGCCGGGCGGTGACGGGGTCAGTCCGACCCCGGTCAGGATGTGGTGCACCTCCGAGGCCAGCGGCTCGCCCGCGGCCGACCGCGCGGCGCCGCGCAGCAGCACGACCGCCTGCCGCACCTCGGGACGCTCGAAGAAGCGCTCGGCGCCGCGCAGCACGTACGGGATCTCGGCCTTGGACAGGGCCTCCTCGTAGGACTCCGACTGGGAGTTGACCCGGAACAGCACGGCGATCTCGCGCGAGGGCACCCCCTTGTCCAGCAGCTTCCTGATGGCCCGCGCGACGCCGGCGGCCTCGGCGGGCTCGTCGTCGTAGTCGGAGAAGACCGGTTTGGGGCCGTCGGGGCGCTGGGCGATGAGTTCGAGGCGGTTGGGGGTCTTGGACTTGGCGATGACGAGATTGGCCAGGTTCACGACCTGCGGGGTGGAACGGTAGTCGCGGACCAGCCTGATGACGGCGGCCTTCGGGTGCTCGACGGCGAAGTTGGTGAGGTAGCGGGGGCTGGCGCCGGTGAACGAATAGATGGTCTGGTTGGGGTCGCCGACCACGCAGATGTCGTCCCGGCCGCCGAGCCAGGTGTCGAGCAGGAGTTTCTGGAGCGGGTTGACGTCCTGGAACTCGTCCACGACGAAGTAGCGGTACTGCTGGCGGATCTGGGCCGCGACCTCCTGGTGCTCGGTCATCACGGCCGCGGTCAGTTCGAGGATGGTCTCGAAGTCGACCAGGTGGCGTTCGCGGCGGATGCGCTCGTACGACTCGTAGAGCCGGGCCACCTCCTCCGGCGAGCCGGGCGGCGTGCGGTGGTGCTTGGCGGCGGCGGCCACGTAGTCTTCGGGGCCGATCTGGGAGACCTTGGCCCATTCGACCTCGGCCGCGATGTCCCGCAGCTCGGACCGGTCGGGATTTTTCCGGATCTGGCGGCAGGCTTCGACCAGCACCGGCAACTTCGACTCGATGACCGAAGGGGCCTCGCCGCCGATCACCCGCGGCCAGAAGTAGGTGAGCTGGCGCAGGGCGGCCGCGTGGAACGTACGGGCCTGGACGCCCGGCGCCGCCAGCGCCCGCAGCCGCTGCCGCAACTCCCCCGCCGCCCGGGTGGTGAACGTCACCGCGAGCACGCTGGGCGCGTCGACCACCCCGCTGCGCACGGCGTGGGCGATGCGATGGGTGATCGCCCTGGTCTTGCCCGTGCCGGCGCCGGCGAGCACGCACACCGGGCCGCGCACCGCCTCGGCGACCTCCCGCTGTTCCGGGTCGAGGCCGCTGAGGACGTCATCCACGCTGTTCACCCGATCTTCCTCCCCGCAAGTGGCGCCGAAGCACTTTATTCTGGCAACATGCGGCCCGACGTATGTTCATAGTCACCGAGATGCAAAGGAATGGTTGCTTCCCCCACAATGGGGCCGACCATGCCGCATGGGGGAAAGGAAGGCCGTGCGAACAGCGGTTTTCGCGGGCGCGCTGGTGCTCGCTGCCGTGGCGCTCACACCTGCCGTCGCGTTCGCGGCCGAGCCGCCCGTCCCCGTGGTGACCAATCCCACAGACCCCGACGGCCTCGGCGGGCTGGCCACGGAGACCCTTTCCTACGGCCGCCAGCGCAACCAGGACATGGACGTGTGGTGGACGCCCGACGGCCAGAAGCGTCCCGGCGTCTTCCTGATCCACGGCGGCTGGTGGTCCGGCGGCGACAAGAAGTACATGAAGGAGATCACCCGTAGTTACGCCGACCTCGGGTACACGGTCTTCAACCTGAACTACCGCCTCTCCGGCGAGGCCGCCTGGCCGGCGCAGCGCACCGACGCGCTGGCCGCCATCGCCCTGGCGCGCAAGCACGCCGACCGCTGGGCCTTCGACGCGAGCAAGTACGTCATCGTCGGCTTCTCGGCGGGCGGGCACATCGCCGCCTCGGTCGGCACGTACGGCAACGGCATCGCCGGGCTGAAGGGCGTGGTCGGGCTGTCGCCGATCATCTCGCCGCTGCGCGCGTACGCCGACGGCGAGAAGACCGCCGACCACGACAAGCGCAAGCTGCGCGAGGCCGCGATCCGGCTGGCCGGCGGCTGCGAGCCCAAGGGCAAGTGCTCGCGCGTCTGGGCGAGCATGGAGGTGGCCTGGCACGCCAGCGCCAAGGACGCCCCGATGCTCACGGTGCACTCCGAGGACGAGTTCGTGCCGCCGGCGCAGAGCCAGCTGCTCAAGCAGATGCTCGGCCAGGTGGGCGTGCCGATGACGATCATGACGGCGCCGGGCACCAACCACAGCGCTCCCCTGTACCGGGAGCCGGGCGTGGCCGAGCGGGTGCAGGCCTGGATCGCCGAGCGCATCGGCTAGAGGGCCCCGGGTAGGGATTAAGCGGGCGCCTCCGCGTTGTTGCACCGAGCGCCTGATTTTCCTGACCTTGGAGGGACAACCCGACATGGCGCTCACGGTCTACAGCACTACCTGGTGCGGCCCCTGCAAGCGGCTGAAGTCCCAGCTCGCCCGCGAAGGCATCGCGTTCAAGGAGGTCGACATCGAGCGCGACCCGGCCGCCGCCGAATTCGTCATGAGCGTCAACAACGGCAACCAGACCGTTCCGACGGTCGTGGCGGTTTCCCGTTCAGGGGTGGAGCACGTCAGGACCAACCCCAGCGTCATCGAGGTCAAGCGCCTGCTCGACTCCTAGGCCAGGACGCGGAAGGGGGAGCCCCGCTTCGGACTCCCCGGCTCCGCTCGGCAGGTCACCAGTCGCCGACGAGCTCGCCGCCGTACCACGTCTCGATCAGGCGGCGGGCTATCGACACCGGGGGCGGCAGGCGCACCTCGCCCGACCGGAGCGAGGCCACCAGCTCGTCGCGGGTGAACCAGCGCGCCTCGGCGATCTCGTCGGCGTCGGGGGTCAGCGCGGTCGTGGTGGCGTCGGCGAAGAAGCCGAGCATGAGGCTGCGCGGGAACGGCCAGGGCTGGCTGCCCAGGTAGCGCGGGTTGACGACGTGGACGCCGACCTCTTCGGCGACCTCGCGGACCACCGCGTACTCCAGGGACTCGCCCGGTTCCACGAAGCCCGCCAGGATCGACAGGCGCCCCTCGGGCCACTGGGGGCCGCGGGCCAGCAGGCAGCGGTCGTCCTCGTCCCTGATCAGCATGATGACCGCCGGGTCGACGCGCGGGAAGTGCTGGCTAGCGTCCTTCGGGCACACCCGGACGTGGCCGCCGGCCTGCACCGACGTACGGGCGCCGCAGCGCGGGCAGAACTGGTGGGTGGCGTGCCAGGCCTCCAGCGCCACCGCGTGGACCAGCAGGCCCGCGTCGCGGTCGCCGAGCAGCCCGCCGACCTGGCGCAGACCCGCCGGAACCGGATGGCCTTCAGGCGTGTCGTTCAGGCTCATCGGCATCGTCACCCGGCCGTTGAGGTCGCCGGCCGGCGTGCCGGGCAGCGGCGCGGCCACCGCGAAGTAGGCGGTGCCGCCCTCGACGCCGAGCAGGTAACGCTCGCCCAGCGGCGCCTGCGCGGAGGTGTAGAGCACCGCGTGCACCTCGTCGCCGGCCCGCCGCACGAGAGTGTGGCCGTTGTCGATCACCAGCACCCTGGTCTCGGGGTCGGCCCACGCCTTCTCCAGCCATCTGTCGTCGGCACGCAGCGCCGACGATCTGTCGATGGTCCCCCGTGCCAGGAGCAGTGGGCCGATGAGTTGTTCTTCCGCGGTCTTTTCCACTGGCCGCCCCCTCCCCAAGTCGCTTGTCATCCTATGACCTCGCAGTTAGCCGCCGATTAGGGTGTGCGGGCCCCGGAGCGATCATTGTCAGGCTAAGATCATCGAGTTAGGTTAGCCTTACCTGATTCCTGCGGGGGTGCCTTCGCGTTGCGGCTCTACCTGACCGCGCTCAAGCCGACGGACTCGGTGACGTACGGCTTCCTGCCCGCGGCGCGGGCCCTCGGGTGCGAGGTGACCGTCCTGACCGACCGGCCGGAGCGGCACCCCGGCGCGGTGCGGTGCGACGTACGCGACCCGCGCGCCCTGATCGACGCGGTCGAGCACCTGGGCAGGCCCGACGCGATCTTCTCCAACTCCGACCACCTTCAGGCGGAGACCGCCCTCGCGGCGTCGTACTTCGGACTTCCGGGCAAGGACTGGCGGGCCTGCCTGGCCGTCAAGAACAAGTTCCTGATGCGACGCGGGCTCGCGGCGGCCGGCATCGAGACGGTGCGTTCGCTGCGGATCGCGCCTGCCGATCCGGTGCCCGAGCGCCTGCCCCGGCCCGTGGTGCTGAAACCCCGCGAGGGGGTGGCCAGCGAGGACGTCGTGCTGGTCGAGGACGACCTCCGGCGCGCCGTGGCCGCGGCCAGGCGGCGGCGTCCGGGCGAGACGCTGGTCGTGGAGGAATACCTCGAAGGGCCGCTGCGGACCCTGGAGACCCTCGGGGACGGCTCCGCGACGCGGGTGCTGGGCGGCTTCGCGACCACGCTGGGCCCGCTGCCGCACTTCGTGGAGGAGCGGCTGGACTGGGCGCCCGCCGCCGACGCCCACGTGCTGGCCGCGCTGCGGGCCCTCGGGGTGGGCTTCGGCGCCTGCCACACCGAGTACGTCCTGACGCCCGCCGGGCCGCGGATCGTCGAGGTGAACTACCGGGCGATCGGCGACCACTGCGACTTCCTGCTGGCCGACGTGCTGGGCGTGCCGCTGTTCGAGTGGATCCTGCGCACCCACCTCGGGGAGCCGGCGCCCGAGCCGCCGCCCGCGTCCCGGCACGGCTGCGCGGTCAGCGTGGTCGCCGACCGGCCGGGCGTCGTCAAGGAGGCGCCGCCGGAGGAGGACGTCGAGGACGGCGGCGTACGGCTGTGGCACCGGCCGCTGCGGGCCGTCGGGGACGTCATAGAGCTGACCCACACGAACCGGGACTACCTGGGCGTCATCCGGGCCGTGGGACCGGACCGGGCCCGCGTGGACGCCGCCGTCGAGCGGTACCGGGCGGCCCGGCCGTGGGTGGTCGGGTGAGGTCGCGGGAGGCGTACCTGGCCGCCCGGGTGCTGGACGCGCTGGTCCGCGAGGACTACGGCGGGCTGGCCGCCCGGCTCGACCGGACCAGGTCCGGGGCCGGGCTGCTGCTGGCCGACGGGCGGTGGGTCCGGATGGTCCCCGGGTCGCCGTTCCAGGACTTCGTGGTGGCGCCGGACGAGCGGCTGGGGCTGGAGCAGGTGCTGGAGACACTCGTGGAGGTGTCCGACGCGGCCGACGCCGAGGGGGTGGCGGCCTTCTTCGACGAGTGCCTGACCGCCCTGTCCGCGCTGGAGCTGCACGACGCGCACGCCGAGGAGGTGCTGCGGCGCGGGCCGTCGTACGAGTCGCTGGCGGCCTTCGCCGACCATCCCGTCTACCCGACCTCGCGGGCCAGGATCGGCGCCTCGGACCGCGACCTGCTGGCGTACGCGCCGGAGTTCGTCCCTTCGTTCGCGCTGAGGTGGGCGGTCGTCCCCCACGCCACCGCGGGACTTCCCGCGGACGTGCCCCGGCCGGCGGGCCGCGGTGTGCTGTTCCCGGTGCACCCGATGGCCGTCGGCGAGGTACGGAAGATCGACGGGGTCCGGGTGCTGGACGAGGAGGCGGTCACCGTACGGCCCACCCTGTCCATGCGGACCGTCGAGGTGGGGCCGCGTACGCACCTCAAGCTGCCGCTGCCGGTGAGCACGCTCGGCGTGCGCAACCGGCGCTCGATCAGGGCGGGCACCCTGGACGACGGCGCGCGGGCCGAGCTGCTGCTGCGCCGGCTCGCCGATCCCGGCGTGCTGCTGGCCGACGAGCAGACCTACGCGCACGCGGGCCACGAGTACCTGGCCTGGATGGTCCGGCGGCTGCCGGAGGGGCGGATCGTCCCGGTCGCGGCGCTGGCGGTGCCCGGCGTGCTGGACGGACTCGGCCCGGACGTCCTGCCCCGCTACCTGCGCCTGCTGCTGCGCTGGAACGTGCGGCTGTTCGTCCGGTACGGCGTCGCGCTGGAGGCCCACCAGCAGAACCTGGCCCTCGTCCTGCGGGACGGCGACCTGCGGCTGCTGGTCAAGGACAACGACGGACTGCTGGCCTCGCCGTCGAGGCTGGCGGCGGCCGGGATCGACGTGCCGGCCTTCTCCGACGGGCGCATGCTCACCGACGACCCGCACGCGCTGGCCGACGTGTTCGTCACGATCACGCTGCACCTGGCCGCCGCGGCGGTGGCGTTCGCGGTGCTGCCGCCGACTCGGGCGGCGGCCCTGGTGCGCGACACGCTCGCCAAGGCGCTCGACGAGCACGGCGACCACCCCATGGCCCGGCTGCTGCGCGCCAGGACGCTCGACGCGGCCAGGCTCACCGGCAAGTCGATGGTCACCGCCGGGACGCTCGTGGCCAAGGAACGGTCCGGGGCGCGGGACGTGAACAAGTTCTACGGCATCAGCGGGCCCAACTACCTGAGGAGATCGTGAATGGACGTCCTGGCCATCGGGGCGCCGGCCGAGGAGGCGACGCTGGCGGCCCTGCTGCGGTGCTGCGTGCGCGAGGTGGCCGGGCCCAGGGGGCTGGTCTGGCCGGCGCCGCCGTACGTGCTGCTGCGGGTGGCGGGGACGCTGCTGCGGGCCCGTACGCACGGCGGGGCCGCGCTGCGCCTCGACGGACCTCCGGAACGCCTGGAGAGCGGCTCCTGGCAGCCGCTGACGGTCGCCGAACTGGTCCGGCTGGCCGAGACCGACCTGGCCGGCTTGCCCGACCTGGCGGGCCGGCAGGACGAGCATGCGCGCCCAGGCGGGAAAGCGGCGCACCTCGGCGTCGAACCCAACGGCGAGTTCGCCGGTCAGGTGGCCGCCAGCAGGGACGCCATCGCGGCGATCCTGGCGGCCAGGGCGCGGGCCGAGCCGCCCGCCGATCCCTGGCTGGCTTCGGAGCAGGCGCTCGTGTACGGGCACCCGTTCCACCCCACCCCCAAGGCCCGCGACGGCGCGGACTGGCTGCGCTACGCGCCCGAGGCCCACGCCGCCTTCCCGCTGCGGCTGCTCGCGGTACGCGCCGACGCGCTGGCCGAGGAGGGCGACCTGACGGCGCTGGACGCGCTCGGCCCGGCGCCCGCCGGACACCGGCTGCTGCCCGCCCATCCGTGGCAGCTCGCCCTGCTGCGTCCCGCTCTCGGCTCCGAGCTGGTCGATCTCGGGCCGGGGCCGCTCGCGGTGCCGACCTCGTCGGTGCGGACCGTGTACGTGCCGGACGCCGAGGTGTGCCTGAAGTTCTCCCTGGACGTGCGGATCACGAACTGCGTGCGCAAGAACGCCTGGTACGAGCTGGCCGGGGCCGTCGAGCTCACCTCCCGGCTGGCCCCGCTGATCGCCGAGGTCGCGGCGCGGCACCCGGCCGTCCGCTGGCTTCCCGAGCCCGGCTACCGCACGGCACTCGGGCAGCGCGAGGGCCTGGGCGTGATCGTCCGGGCGAGCCCGTGGACGGCCTGCGACCCCGGCGTCACCCCGGTCCTCGCCGCCGCCCTCGCCCTGGACGCCACCCCGGCCGACCCCCTGGCCTGGTGGACGGCGTACGTGTCGGCGGTCGCGCTGCCGGTCGTGGACCTGTACGTCAGCCACGGCGTCGTCCTGGAGGCCCACCTGCAGAACGTGCTCGTCGGCCTGGACGCCGCCGGCCGGCCCGTCCAGGCGATCTTCCGCGATCTGGAGGGCGTCAAGCTCGTCGCTGGCCGCCACGACCTGGACGGGCTGCATCCGGCCGTGGCCGCCGCGCTCACCCACGACCCGGCGCGGGGCTGGGCCCGTGTCGTCTACTGCCTGTTCGTCAACCACCTCACCGAGATCGCCGCCACCCTGGCGGGCCCCGACGACGAGCTGCTGCGCGCGTTGTGGCGGGCCGCCCGCGACCTGCTCGCCCGCCAGGCCGCCGAGCTCGGGCAGCCGCTCCCGCTGCGTGACCTGCTGGCCGGGGCGCCGCTGCCCGCCAAGGCGAACCTGCGCGTGCGGTGGGCCAGAGCGGCCGACCGCAGCGCCGGCTACGTCCCGATCGCGAACCCGCTCGCATGAGCGGCGTCCAGAAGCGCGAACCCGCTCGCGCGAACCGCGTGCCGGAGCGCGAGCCCGCTCGCGTGAGCGGCGTGCTGGAGGCCGCCGCCCGGATGCCCGCGTTGCCCGCCTACCTTTACGACCTGCCCGCGCTCGACGAGCACGCCGCGTCGGTGCGCGCGGCGCTGGGCGAGGTCGAGCTGTACTACGCGGTCAAGGCCAACCCCGACGCCGAGCTGCTGCGGGTGCTGGCCCGGCACGTGGACGGGTTCGAGGTGTCGTCGGCGGGCGAGCACGCGCACGTCTCCGCGCTGCTCCCGGGCGCGCGGCTGGCGCTCGGCGGGCCCGGCAAGACCGACGCCGAGCTGCGGCTGCCGCACCACCGCCTGCACGTCGAGTCGCCGTACGAGCTGCGCCGCCTGCTCGCGACCGGGCTGGAGGCCGACGTGCTGCTGCGGGTCAACCCGGACCTGCCGGTCGAGGGGGCCGCGCTCACGATGGACGGCCCCTTCGGCATGGACGAGGCGGGGCTGGCCGAGTGCCTGCCGCTGTTCACCGGCCGCGTACGGCTGCGCGGCCTGCACGCCCACCTGGCCAGCGGCCTGAACGCCGCCCAGCTACTCCGCCTGGCCGGGGCCCTGCTGGAGACCGGGCATCGGGAGGTCAACCTGGGCGGGGGCATGGCGGTGTCGTACACGTCGGGCGAACGCTTCGACTGGGCGGCCTACGGCGAGGGCCTGGCCGCGCTGCGGGCCGGGCGGCGGCTGCGGGTCGAGCCGGGCAGGTCGCTCACCGCCTACTGCGGCCACTACGTCACCGAGGTCGTGGAGGTGAAGCGGGTGCGCGGCCAGGCGTACGCGATCGTCCTGGGCGGGACGCACCACCTGCGCACGCCGGTGACCAAGGGCCACGACCAGCCGTTCACGGTCCTGCCCACAGGAGGCGGGCCCGGGGTCGCCGGGGAGCCCGTGACGTTCACGGGCCAGCTGTGCACCCCCAAGGACGTCCTCGCCCGGAACGTGGTGACCTCGGTGCGGGCAGGCGACCGGGTGGTGTTCGGCATGGCCGGGGCCTACGCCTGGAACATCTCCCACCACGACTTCCTCATGCACCCCCGCCCCGCCTTCCATTACCTAGGACTCTGACGCCGGGACCGCCTCGACGAGCGCGACCAGCCCGTCGGCGTCGAGCAGGTTGACCGGCCGCACGGTTCTGTTGGCCCGGACGTAGTGGAAGGCCGCGCTCACCTTCTCCAGCGGCACCCCGGCCAGGTGCGACCACGCCAGCCGGTACGCGGCGAGCTGCACCGAGGCCGTGCGGGCCGCCTTCCCCCTGGGCGGGACGCCGGTCTTCCAGTCGACCACCTCGTAGCCGCCGTCGGGCAGCTCGAAGACGGCGTCCATCCGCCCGCGCACGAGCCGGTCGGCGATCATGGTCTCGAACGGCACCTCCAGGTCGACCGGCCGCCGGTCGGCCCACTCGCTCTCCTCGAACCGCTCCTGCAGCTCGGCCAGCCGCACGTCGGCCTCCTCCAGCTCCTCCAGCGGGTCGAGGTCGAAGTCGTCGATCAGCCGCTGCTGGTCCCACCGGCTCTCCAGCCACTTGTGGAACGACGTGCCCCGGCGGGCCAGCGGCGCGGGCTTGCGCGGCACCGGACGGCGGATCCTGCGGGCCAGCTCGGCCGGGTCGGTGGCCAGCGTGACCAGCGACGACACGGTCAGCTTGGCCGGCAGCTCGACGACGGTCGCCGGCCTGCGCCGGTTGAGCTCGCGCTCGCGCAGCAGCAGGTCGGTGTCGCGCTCCCAGGCGCGCAGGCGTTCCTCCTCGAACGGGCGCAGCGGCTCGTCGTCCTCGTCGGCCAGGTTGCCGGCCAGGGCGTCCTCGACCAGCCGGGCGCCGTCAAGCACCGACTCGTAGCGCAGGCCTTCGGGGGTGACCGGCCAGACGGCCTCGGCCGGCTCGGCGAGCAGCGGGTTCGTCGCGCCCTCGGCGAGGTCGCCGGCCCAGTAGGACACCCGGTCGGCCGTGTCGCGGATCTCCAGCAGGAACTCCGACGGCTCCAGCGGCTTGGTGGCGCTGCCCCAGCGGTAGCCGGAGGCGATGAGGTGGTAGTGGGCCCGGGTGACGGCGACGTAGGCCAGCCGCCGCTCCTCCATCAGGTCGCGCTCCCGGCACTGCTCGTCGAACGCGGCCAGCTCCTCCTTGCTCAGCCCGCCCAGCCGGGGCAGGTCGGCGGCGTCGCCGCGCAGCGGGTAGGGCAGCTTGCGCGGGTTGTCGGTCCAGCGGCTGTTCATCACCGGCGTGGCCGGGAACACGCTGCCCGTCGCGATCGTGCCCTTCGAGCTGAGCAGCTGCGACAGACCGGGCACGACCACGACCGGCCACTCCAGCCCCTTGGACGCGTGGACGGTCATCAGCTTGACGCTGTTGCTCTCGCCGACCCGGCCCGCCTCCAACCCGAACTCCTCGCTCTCGGCCGCCTGGAGGTAGGCCAGGAACGCGCCCAGCGTCGGGTCCTCGGCGTCGCCGGCGAACCTGGCGGCCGCGTCGATGAAGGCGTCGAGGTCGGCCCGCGCGGCGAACGCCCCGGCCGTGCCGCTGCGGGCGGCCACCTCGATGTCCAGGCCGAGCCGGCGTTCGATCTCGGTGACCAGGTCGGGCAGCGGCTGGGCGGTGTGGCCGCGCAGGCTGCGCAGCTCCTGGGCGAGCGCGACCAGCCGGGTGCGGGCCAGCGGCGAGAACGACTCCAGCCACTCGGGCCGGTCGGGCAGCTCGTCGAGCGCGTCGACCAGGCTGCCGCGCTCCTCGGCCAGGTCGGCGACCACCTGGTCGAGCGGGTCTTCGGCGCGGTGGCTCTCGCTCAGCTCGCGGGCCAGCTCCCTGGCGTGCTCCCCCAGCACCCGCAGGTCGGCCGGCCCGACCCGCCAGCGCGGCCCGGCCAGCAGCCTGGCCAGCGCGTCGCCGGCGGTGGCGTCGTAGAGCACGCGCAGGGTCGCCACGATGTCGCTGACCTCGGGCACGGTCAGCAGGCCGCCCAGCCCGACCACCTCGACCGGGATGTCGCGGTCCTCCAGCGCCTTGCGCAGTGCGGGGAACTGCGAACGCTTGCGGGCCAGGATCGCGACGTCCTGAGGCTGGAGGGCGAGCGTCTTCTTGCGTTCCTTCTCGCCCCAGGGCAGGCCGTCGGGGGCGGTCTCCTGGCCAAGGATTCGGGCCACGCCGTCGGCGATCCACTTCGCCTCGTCCTCGGCGGTCTCGTGGAAGGCGCAGGTGACGCGGCCCCGGTCGACCCGGTTGGGCCCCGGCACCAGCACGGGCACCTCGCGGGCCTCCATGCGCAGCGGGAGCTGGACGCGGGCGGCGACGTCGAGCACCCGGTCGCCGTTGCGGAAGCTGACGCTGAGCTGGCGCACCGGCGCCTCCTCGCCCGCGCCGGTGCGGAAGTCGCGGGGGAAGCGGCGCAGGTTGCCCGCCGAGGCGCCGCGCCAGCCGTAGATGGACTGACAGGGGTCGCCGACGGCGGTGACCGGATGGCCGCCGCCGTAGAGCGAGCGCAGCAGGACGAGCTGGGCGTGGCTGGTGTCCTGGTATTCGTCGAGCAGGACCACGGAGTAGCGGGACCGTTCGATCTCGCCCACTTCCTTGTGGTTGGCGGCGATCCGGGCGGCCAGCGACATCTGGTCGCCGTAGTCGATGACCTCGCGGCGGCGCTTGAGCCGTTCGTACGCCTCCACCAGCGGCAGCAGCTGCTCCCTGGCCGCGTGCACGCCGACCGGCTTGCGCTGCGCCACGGTCGTGCGGCCGGGCAGCGCGGCCAGCCGGGCCTCCAGCCACTCCCCCACCCGCCGCACGTCGGCGGGCCCGCGCAGGTGCTCCGACAGCTCGCCGGCGAGTTCCAGCAGGGCGGCGGTGACCGAGGGCGGGCCCAGCTCGATCTTGTCCATCGGCCCGTCGTACAGGGCCACCACGCGCGAGGCGAGCTGCCACGACACCGCCGGGGTGACCAGGCGCATGGTGGGTTCGAGCGCCTCGCGCAGGGCGTGGTCGGTGACCAGGCGGGCGGCGTAGGCGTGGTAGGTGGAGACGGTCGGCTCGTTGTCGAGTGCGCCGGGCGCGACCAGGCCCGCCTCGGCGAGCCCGGTCAGGCGCTCCCTGACCCGGACGGCCAGCTCGGCCGCGGCCTTGCGGGTGAACGTCAGCCCCAGCACGTTCTCCGGTTTGACCAGGCCGTTGGCCACCAGCCAGACCACCCGCCCGGCCATCGTCTCGCTCTTGCCCGAGCCCGCGCCCGCCATGACGACCATCGGTTCGAGCGGCGCCTCGATGACCGCGGCCTGCTCGCTCGTCGGCGGCAGGATGCCGAGCTTGTCGGCCAGTTCGACCGGGTTCAGCACACCTGGCCCCCGTTGTCGTTGACCGGGCAGCTCGCCCGCGCCGCGCACGTGCGGCAGCCGTCGTTCACCTTGGCCTGGAAGAACGGGCCCGACATGCCCGTGGCGACGGTGTCGACCAGGTCGCCGGCCCAGCCGGGGTTCTTGTCGTCGGCCAGCGCGCCCTGCCGCTGCTCGGTGGCGGCGTTCTTGCCGGCCGCCTTGCCGAGCTGGACCAGCGCGGCGCCGCCGGGCTCGGTCATGCCGTGCCGGGCGAACGCGCCGAGCAGCGCGGCGAGCTGGTAGACGCCGAGCTGCGGATGCCGGTCGAGCTCGCCCGGCTTGGGCTTGGAGCCGCCGGTCTTCAGGTCGATGATCACCGCGCGGCCGTCGTCGTCGCGCTCGACCCGGTCGACCCGGCCCTTGATCTGCACGCCCTCTGAGACCGTGGCGACGAACGACTCCTCGATGGCGACCAGCTCGCGCGGGTTGTCCTTCTGCCAGCGCAGGAACTTGCCGATCATCTGCTCGGCGACCTGGCGCTGCTTGCGGTTGTACCAGACGCCGCCGAAGTCGAGCTCGTTCCAGACCTGGTCGAGCCGCTCGCCCAGGGCGTCCTCGCCGGGCAGGTCGGTGGCGGCCAGCATGGCCAGCGCGTGGATGACGTTGCCGAGGCCCTGGGCGGTGCTGGTGCCCGCGGCGCCGACCGCCGTCTCCAGGAGCCAGCGCAGGCCGCACTTGGTGAAGCTCTCGACCGCGGACGGGGAGATGTTGACGATGCCGTCCGGCCAGCTCAGCGGGCGGTCGTCGGTGATGGGGGTGAGGGCGTACCAGTCGTTGGGGTGGGCGCCCTGGACCCCGGCGGCGGCCAGGCGGGCGAGCTGCCGCGCGGCGCGCTGCCGGACCTTGGCCGGTTTGGTGGGGTCGGTCACCGCGCTGCGGAGGTCGGCCACCAGCGCCGACATGGTCAGCCAGCGCGCCCGGTCGTCGACCGTGGCCGACTCGACCGCGCCCGGCATCAGCTCCGACAGGAACCGGGAGGGCCGCTCGTCGGTGTCCTCGCCGCCGACCGCCGTGACCACCAGCCGCCGCCTGGCCCGCGTGGCCGCGACGTAGAACAGCCGCCGCTCCTCGGCCAGCAGCTTGGAGGCCAGCGACGCGGCGCTCGGCTCGGCGCCCTCGACCACCTCCACCAGGTCGTCGGCGCCCAGCAACGACCCGCGCAGCCGCAGGTCGGGCCAGACCCCCTCCTGGACGCCCGCCACGACCACGATGTCCCATTCCAGGCCCTTGGAGCGGTGGGCCGTCAGCACCCGCACGGCGTCGCCGTCGGGGGCGCGGTCGGCCAGCGTGTCGCCCGGGATCTCCTGGGCGGCCAGGTTGTCGAGGAACACCTCGGGGCCCGCCTTGGGCATGCGGTCGACGAACTTGGCGGCGTGGTCGAACAGCGCCACCACCGCGTCGAGGTCGCGGTCGGCCTGCGCGCCGCGGGAGCCGCCGGACAGGCTCTGCTCGGTCCAGCGCGGGCCCAGGCCGCTGGCGTGCCACACGGCCCACAGGAGGTCTTCGGCGGTGCCCTCCTGCGCGGCGGCCTCGCGGGCGGCGGCGAGCAGCTTGGCGACGCGTTCGGCGGGGAGGGCGACGTGCGGCTCGACGCGGGTGAGCTCGCGGGCGTCCTGGATCGCCGCCACCAGCAGCTCGCCGGACGACCGCGCCCCGGCCTTCCCTGCGACCGGCTCCTCCTCGGGGGCCGGCTCCTCCTCGGGGGCCGGCTCCTCCTCGGGGGCCGGCTCCTCCTCGGGGGCCAGGTCCTCCTCCGCGACCGGCTCCTTGTCGGGGGCCGGGTCCTTCTCGGCGGCCGGGTCCTCCTCGGCCGGTCCCTTCGCGGTCGGCGGCTCCTCGGCAGCCAGGGCCTCGTTCTCGGCTATCTTGAGCGCCCGGCGCAGGCGGCGTACGCCGATCATGTCCGTGCCGCCGAGCGGGCCCGTCAGCAGCTCCTCGGCCACCCCCTCGTCGAGCTGCGCCGGGTCGAGCGCCACCCGCAGCATCGTGAGCAGCGGCCGGACCCCCGGCTCCTGGGCGATCGGCACCTCGTCGCCGGCGATCATCGTCGGCACCCCGGCGTTGACCAGCGCCCGCCGCAGCAGCGGCACCTGGCGCTTGGCCGAGCGCACCAGCACCGCCATGCGGTGCCAGGGCACCCCCTCGATCAGGTGCGCCCGCCGCAGCGTGTCGGCGACGATCGCGGCCTCCTGGCTGGTGCTGTCGGCCAGCAGGACGCGCGCGTCGCCGGGCTCGACGCCGGCCGCCGGGACCAGGTCGCGGTGGCCGTGCCGCTGGTCGTGGTCGGGGGCCGGGGCGATCGGCAGGCGGGCGGCGACCCGGCGCGAGGCCTCCAGCAGGTCGGCCCCGCTCCTGCGGCACACGCGCAGCGCCACCACCGGCGCCTCGCGCCCGTCGAGCGTCCTGAACCGCTCGGGGAACTTCATGATCCCCTGGACGTCGGCGCCCCGGAACCCGTAGATCGACTGGTCGGGGTCGCCCACCGCGACGAGGTCGCGCCCGTCGCCGGCGAGCTGGTCGAGCAGGTACTCCTGGGCCGGGTCGGTGTCCTGGTACTCGTCGACGAACACGACGTCGTGGGCGGCCCGCTCGCGCGCGCGCACCTCGGGCCTGGTCAGCAGCGCCGAGGCGGCCCCGATCAGCTCGGCGTAGTCGTAGGTGTCCTCGGGGTCGAGGTCGAAGCGGTCCTGGTAGCGCTCGTAGAACCGGCCGGTGGCGATCCAGTCGCTCCTGCCGTGCAGCCGGCCGAGCGCGACCAGCCGCTCGCCGTCGAGGCCGCGCTCGGCGGCCCTGGACAGGAAGTCGCGCACCTCCTCGGCGAAGCCGCGGGTCTTGAGCGCCTCGCGCAGGGACGGCGGCCAGCCGAGCGCGCCGTTCTCCAGCTCGCCGTGGAGCAGCCGGCGGATCTCCAGAAGCTGCTCGGGGCCGGTCAGCAGGCGCGGCGGCGCCTTGCCCTCCAGCACGGACTCGCGGCGCAGGAGCGCGTAGGCGTAGGAGTGGAAGGTCAGCGCCAGAGGTGAGCGGGTGGTGCGCCGCAGCCGCCCGGTGACGCGCTGGCGCAGCTCCTCGGCGGCCTTGCGGCTGAAGGTGAGGATGAGCACCCGTTCGGGGTCGGCCCCGCGCCGTTCGATACGCTCGACCACGCTCTCGACGATCGTCGTCGTCTTGCCCGTGCCGGGCCCCGCGAGGACGAGGAGCGGGCCGCTCCGGTGCTCGACCACGGCACGCTGATGTTCATCCAGCGCAGGAGGCTCAACAGGGCCTCCGCTGCCACGCCGCACCAACCGCCAGGTCTGACCACTCACAGCACTAGATTCCACCAGACCACACGGACAGATCGTGCCGACTTACCCGGTCTCCCGCCGCGATCCGCCTACCGTATCGAGGCAAATATCCGAATATCGTGCGACACGCCGAGGTCGCGGTTTCGCCGTGGGCGTGGCGCTGCCTGGGGCGATGCGACGATCCGCACGATTGCCCCACACACGCAGCGTTGTCTCTTGTAACGTTGGGTTGATACCCGCGCCTCTGCTAGGGGGTTGGTCACATGCGCTGGCAGGTCCACTCCGAAACGTCGCTCTACGCCGACCAGTGGCTGGACATCCGGATCGCGGATGTGGAGCTGCCCGACGGGCGGCACCTCGATCACCGGCTGGTCCGCACCGCGCCGGCCGCGGGCGCGGTCGTCACCGACGACAAGGACCGGGTGTTGCTGATCTGGCGCCACCGCTTCATCACCGACAGCTGGGGCTGGGAGGTCCCGCTCGGCCAGGTCGACGAGGGCGAGATGCCGATGGCCGCGGCCGCCCGTGAGGTCGAGGAGGAGACCGGGTGGCGTCCGGGGCCGCTGCGCCCGCTGATGTCGGTCCAGCCCACCAACGGCTTCACCGACAGCCTCAACCACATCTACCGGGCCGACACGGCCACCCACATCGGCCCGCCCAGCGACCCCTGGGAGGCCGAGCGCATCGAGTGGGTGCACCTGTCGAGCGTCCGGCGGCTGGTCGAGGCCGGCGAGATCGTGTGCGCCACGACCCTGTCGGCGCTGCTCTACCTGCTCGTCGAGCGCCTTCCGGCCGCGCCGCGGCCCCTCGGGTACGAGCCCGGCAAGCCCTTCATGCTCTCGGACCTGCCGATCGACCTCTGAGGCCGCGCCCTCAGGAGAACAGGTGGTCGACCACGCGGGCCGTCGCCTTGCCGTCGTCCTTGGGCGCGTACGTGGCCCGGAAGGCCTCGTAGCGGTCGGCGTGCGCGGCGGCCACCTCGTCGATGGAGCGCAGCGCGTCGATCACCTCGGCCGACGTCGGCAGCACCGGGCCGGGCGCCTGCTCGGCCAGGTCGAGGTAGAGCCCTCGCTTGGCGGAGTACTTCGCCAGGTCGTAGCCGTAGAAGACGATGGGCCGGCCGGTGGCGGCGAAGTCGAACATGACCGAGGAGTAGTCGGTCACGAGGACGTCGGCGACCAGCAGCAGATCCGCCATGTCCGGATAAGTCGTGACGTCGTGGGCGATGTCGGGGACGGCGGGCATGGCCTGCATCGGATGGGCGCGTACCAGGATCTCGTGGTCGGCGCCCAGGGCCTCGCGGGCCTTGGCCAGGTCGAGCTTGACCATGGCGTTCTTGCGGTCGTAGTCGCGCCAGGTCGGCGCGTAGAGCACCACTCGCTTGCCCTCGGCCAGCCCGAGCCGCTCGCGGACGGCGGCGGCCCTGACCTCGCGCTCGGGCGAGTTGAGCACGTCGTTCCTGGGCAGGCCGCTCTCCAGGATCTCGCCCTTGTAGCCGAAGGCCCGGCGCAGCACCGTGGTGGCCCACGGCGACTGCGACAGCAGCAGGTCCCAGCCGCGCACCTCGGCCGCCTGCCGGTACCAGATCGGCGGACGCGGGTCGCGGGCCATGTGCGGCTGGTCGTTGCCGATGCGCTTGGCCGGGGTGCCGTGCCAGGTCTGCAGCACGACCTGGTCCTCGCGGGCGCGGAACCAGGCGGGCAGGAACGAGTTGGTGACGATGTGGCTGGAGCGGGCCAGCGCGGCGTGGTGCTCGCGGCTGCCCGCCCGCACCGCCCGCGCGCCGCCCGGCGGCACGAACGCGGCGTCCTTGACGATCCAGATGTGCTCGCGGTCGTCGCCCCTGCGCAGCCGCTCCTCGTAGATGGCGCGCACGCTGTCGGCGTAGAGCCGGCCGTCGTTGACGACGTAGACGGTCGCGTCGTGCAGCGGCTCGGTGCGCTGGGCCGGGTAGAAGACGCGGCGCAGCACGTGGGTGCCGGCCACGCCCCGCTCGTCGCTGGGACGCCCCTCCTCCACCGTGATCACCGGCACGTCGAACCGGGTGGAGATCATCCGGTACGCCCGGCTGTCGACCGTACGCGGCTCCTCGTCGAGCCCCGGCAGGGCGGCGTGGTCCATCCGGAACGGCACGATCTCGCCCGACGGGTGCCGGAAGGACATGTTCCAGGTGCCCGAGGCCAGCGGCACGGACTCGCCGAAACGGTCCATGGACGAGGGCGTCACCCGCACGGAGAAGTCGTCGCCCGACCGCTCCATGGGCAGCGAGTACGACAGCCCCGAGCGGTGGCGCAACGTCAGCACCCGGGGGCCGGGCGCGTCGGGGTAGTCGCCGCGCAGGACCAGCGTGGAGCCCTCCCAGACGGCGGAGGTGATCACCGGGCGGATGCGGTGGGCGGAGACCACGACGCGGTCGCGCCGGTCGCCGAGCACGGTGATCTCCCGGTCGCCCACCGGAGTGCGCGTCTCGACCAGGTCGCCGAGCATGACGGAGGCCGCCGGGTCGCCCTTGGGCTCGACCCACAGCCGCCTGCCGTCCTTCTCCTGGAGCAGCGCGGGCACGGCGAGCCCGATCAGCACCTCGGTGCCGCCGCCGGACGGCGTGAAGTCGGCGGCGATGCGGTGGCCGCCCAGCCTGGCGTGGCCCTTGGTCACGCTGCGGCCGGGCAGGAAGATCTTGAGTTCGAGGCGTTCGTCCTGGACGGACACGCCGGTCAGCTCGGCCCTGTTGGGCTGGAGCACGACCTGCAGCGCGCGGTCGGACGTCCAGACCGGACGCACCCACCAGCCCGGCTTCAGCTTGAGACCGGCCGGACGCTCGGGCCTGCCGATGGCCGAGCCGCGCAGCAGGCCGGTCGCCCGCGCGCCACGGCTCCAGAAGACGATCTCGGCCCGCCAGGTCGTCGCGTCGGGCACCCCCGGACGGTGGCGCAACCGCCGCCGCACGGCGTGCACCATGCCGCGCACGGCCCCGCGCCAGCGCAGCGGCCACGGGCTCAGCTCGGCGGTGAAGCCGGACCAGTCGTAGTTGCAGCCGGGCTCGCGCGCGCCGTGGGTGGCCTCGGGGGCGAGCACCCGCTTGGTGCGCATGCGGATCGGCGGGAGCCAGCGCGGCCCGCGCAGCACCACGGTCGCCCAGTTGAACCTGCGGCTGCGGACCGACAACCCGGCCAGGTACGCGAAACCGGTGACGCGCAGCCTGCCGTCGACCCACACGATGTCGTCGATGTGGGTCACCGGCACCATGTCGGCGCGGCGCAGCCGGTAGAGGTCGGGCGGCAGCTCGTCGCGGAAGGGCAGGTCGGCGTACCAGCTCAGGCCCTTGCGGATGCGCTTGGACGGCTCGGCCGCCGCGGTGACGACCTTGACCAGCGTCTCGCCGTCGACCAGCTCGTCGTCGGGACGGTGCTCGATCAGGTGGCAGATCACCCGCCGGGCGACGGGCAGGTCGCGCTTGACCTCCGCGGCCACGCCGGCCAGGTAGGGGCGGATCAGGGTGAGCAGCTCGCGGCGCCGGGCCGGGCCGCGCTTGACCGCGAGGTCGATGCGCGACCCCAGAGGCCCGCTGAGCACCTCGGTGTCGAACGCCGCGTCGCGGCCGCCGGGCCCGACGGCACGCATGACCGCCTCAAGAGGCTCGCCACGATCGCAGAGATCCTGGACAGCCTTGAGGCGGTCGGCGAGCGTGTCGCCGCTGTGGCGCTGGGCTGTGACGCCGGTGGCCATCGTGGAGGCACCGCCTTTCGGGCCTGTCAGTGTTCAGCCCATGGTAATGGGAGTCACATGTCACAGAATCGCCTCAACGGCGAAACCGCAGGTCAGGCCCCTTACTGAAAATCGGCTGAACGCCCGTCCCAGCGCGCCTTCCTCATGTCCACCCGTTCGCCGCGCAGCGGGGTGCCCTCCTCGCGCCAGTGGGCCAGGCATCGTCGCAGGTGGTCGGGGGCGGCGCCGCTGCCGTCGGCGTGCACGACCCGCCACCACGGGACGCCGCCGCCCAAGGTGGACATCACCTTGCCCACCTGGCGGGGGCCGCCCTCGCCCAGGTATTCGGCGATGTCGCCGTAGGCCATGACCTTGCCGGGCGGGATGCGTTCGACCAGGTCGAGCACCCGCTCGGCGAAGGGGTTCAGGGGGTCCATGCGGCCGGGCCCGCGTCGATGATCTCGTCGAACTTGCCGATCTCCATCACCGTCCCGCCGGACAGGACCTCGATCACGCCGTCGCGCAGCGCGTAGAGCTCGCCGTCCTCGCCCACCAGGCGGGCGCCGAGCGCGGCCGACAGCCGCAGGAGCTGGGCCACCTGCCAGTCGGAGCCGGGCTCGCCCACGACCTGGCCCTGCCAGCGCGCCACCGCGTGCCGGCCGCCGTCGTGGCCGGCCACGATCTCCTCAGATCCGCGCAGCTCGAAACCGGCCGGCGCGATGGCCTTCGCGAGCTCCGCGAAGGCGAGTGGCGACTCGCGCACCACCCGCAGCTCGTATCCCATGACGCGCGACCATAGCGGATCTTTACCGTCCACGCGGGCGAAGTACGAGCGGTTCATCACTCCTTGCGCTGATTGAGAACGATGATCGCCCCGCAGAACGTCACCAGCGCGACCAGCACACCCCCTCCGTACAGCCACAACCGCCACGGATCGGCCCCCGGACGGGTCGGCACCGGGGAGTCCTCGCCCCGGCCGAAGTGGTCCTTTCCGGGCACGGTCACGCTGCGCCGCTGACCGGTCAGGCGCTCGGCGGCGTTGAGCGCGGCCCCGGCGTCCACCACGCCGAACCCGGTGTTGTCGTCGTAGCCCGCGGCCGGACGGCCCCGCGCGCTGGAGGCCAGCGCCTGGGCCACCTGCTCGGGCGGCAGGCCGGGAAAGCGCGACTTGACCAGCGCGGCCACGCCGGCCACGAGCGCGGCGGCCGAGCTGGTGCCGTCGGACAGCTCGTACCCGCTGGGCCGCTTGACCACGGGCACCTGCACGCCGGGCGCGCCGACGAGGACCGACAGGTTGTCGCTGCTGAAGGTGGCCTTCCTGCCCTGCTTGTCGGTCGCGCCGACGCCGATCACGCCCGGGTAGCCGGCCGGGAAACTCCAGAACGAGGTGCCCTTCTCCTTGGCGTAGGGCGTCTGGCCGTCGTTGCCGACGGCGGCCACCAGCACCACGCCCTTGCTCAGCGCGTACGACACCGCCTCCCGCTCGGACCTGATCGGCCCGTAGGAGCCGATCGACATGCTGACGACCTGGGCGCCATGGTTGGCGGCGTAGCGCAGGGCGCGGGCCAGCGAGCTCTCGGGCGACTGGAGGTCCGTGGGCGGCAGCAGGTCGAACGCCGGCTCGTCGTCGGTGGCCAGGGGCAGCGACAGGATGCGCGCGCCGGGCGCGACGCCGATCAGCCCGTCGCCGGCGCCGGAACCGGCGATCAGCGCGGCCATGGCGGTGCCGTGCCGCCCCGGCTGCACCTCGCGGGCCACCGCGCCCGAGCTCATGTCCGGCCCGGTCGTGACGCGGCCCTTCAGCTCCTTGATCCCGGCGTCCACCGCGCTGTCCACGACGGCGACCGTGACGCCCTCGCCCTTGGTCACGTTCCACGCCTGCTCGACGTTGAGCGCGTCCAGCACCCATTGCTGCTGGTCCCTGATCGGGGCGGCCGTGGGCCCGAGGAGGACGAGCAACGTGGCCGCGAGCGCCCGTACGGCGGTCAGCACACGTTCCCCTGGGTGCACGGCGGAACCTTGGGAGGATCCGCCAGGAAGTAGGCGATCTGGTTGCCGACCGACTTGGCCGCCGGCCAGAGCTCGCTGTGCAGGATCTCCTCCGGGGGGATGGCGGCCCTGGTGCGCCCGTCGGCGTACCCGGCGGTGGAGAAGACGATGTACGGCCCGGCGCCCACCCAGCCGGTGCGCTGGCGCTGCTCGGTGCCGAACCGTTCGGTCACGGTGCCGGGGAAGGCCACGGGCAGCACGCCCACCCGGTCGTCCTGGCCCAGTTGCTCGCCCGCCGACACCCTGGACTCCTCGTCCTTCAGCACGGCCACGCCGACGGTGATGACGAAGGTGGAGGTCTGGTCGACGTACGTGGCGCGCAGCAGCGTGACGCATCCGTGGCTGTCGAGGACCCCGGCGACGGAGGCGTCCACGCCCTTGCCGCAGTCGGTCTCGGGGGCGATGCCGACCCGCCTGGCGTACTGCTGGGCGCGGTCGAGGCCGAGGTACTTGACCTCCTCGGGGAAGACGCCCGTGGCCGGCCACGCCTGCCAGCGCCGGGCGATCTCCTCCTGCTTGTACTGGTTCTGCTCGGACGGGGTCAGCGGGCGCGAGCGCGTCTCGTTGAGCAGCCCGATCGTGCCCAGCAGCACCACGAGGGCCGACACGGCCACGACCGCGCCGACCAGCACGACGAAGATGCGCCGAAAGCGCACGCCCTGCTGGAGAGCCGCCAGCTCGGCGCGTTCCCTGGCCGCGGTGCGCGTACGGGAGTTGGCCGCCGGCCAGGCGCGCACGCGGGCCCGGCGGCCGGTCGACGCCCCGAGCGGGTTGCTGCGTCCCGATGTGGCCTCGCCGGCGCGCGGTAGCCCTGAGGTCGACCTACGTGCCTTCACCACCCTGGCCTCGTTCCCGCGGTTGGTCGGTGTCTATTTCGTCCCCGTTAGCAGGCGGATCATGCGTCGTGTGCGCCGTGGTCGCGTCGTACGCGTCTGACCAGGAAGAAGATGACCGCCAGCGACGCGAGCGCGCCGCCCGCGGCGCCCGCGGCGACGGCCGCGTAGATCGTCACGCGCCGGTGGTCCCTCGCGGTGACCCGGATGGGCCCGGCCGGGCCGCCCGCCAGGGGCCGGGCGGGGTCCTGGGCCTGCGGGCCGGTCGCGGTCTCGGTGTGCGTGGCCAGGCGGGCGGCCTCGGCCAGGGCCCTGCGGGCGTTGACGACGCCGAAGCCGGTGCCGGTGTCGTAGCCGCCGGGCGGCCGGTCGTCGGCGCTGTCGGCGAGCGCCTGGACGACCAGCGGCGGCGACATCTGCGGATATTTTGCCTTGATGAGGGCCGCGACCCCCGAGACGAGCGCGGTCGCCTGCGAGGTGCCCCGGCCGACCCAGTACTCGTCGCCGGGCCCCGCGCCCATGATGTCCACGCCCGGCGCGGCCACCAGCACTGATGAGTTCCAGTTGGAGAACGTGGCCCGGCGCAGCCGCCGGTCGGTCGCCCCCACCGACACCACGCCGGGGAAGGACGCCGGGTAGGAGTAGGGCGCGAAGTCGCCGGCGGTCTTCCTGTCGCCGTCGTTGCCGGCCGCGGCCACCAGCACGACGCCCCTGGAGATGGCGTACCGGATGGCCGCCCGTTCCTCCCGGGTCGCGAGCTCCTTGGAGATCGACATGTTGACGACGTCCGCGCCCTGGTCGACCGCGTAGCGGATGCCCCTGGCCACGACGTCCTCGAAGCGCTCGGCCGAGTTGAACTCCCTGAACCCCGGTTCCTCGTCCTCCAGGATGACCCGTACCGACAGGACGCCGGCCTCGGGCGCGACGCCGATGACGCCCTTCCTCCCGCCCGGCCCGTGGCCGTGCCCGGCGATCAGGGAGGCCATGTACGTGCCGTGCAGCCGCGGCGGCGCGACGCCCGGCGGGTTCGCGCCCGCGGTGAAGTCGCGGCCCACGGTCACCGCGCCGGCCAGGTCACGGTGGGCCGGATCGACCCCGGAGTCGAGCACGGCCACCGTGACCCCCGAGCCCTTGGTGACGCGCCAGGCCGCGGGCAGGTCGAGCGTCTCGATCACGGCCCGCTGGCCGCCGCGCACGTCGTCGTCGGCGTGGGCGCAGTCGGGCAGGGCGGCGGGAAGAACCGCGAGAAGGACCGCGGGGGCGGCGGACAGCGCCTTCGCGGCGCGCCGGCTCAGCACCGCCATCCCTCGGCCGCGCAGTCGGGCATGCGGGGCGTGCTGAGGTCGAGCAGCACGCGTTCGGACAGCTCGGCGGCGAAGGCGAAGATGGCCGGACGTGACTCGCCGGACGTGGTCGCGGGCCGCCCGTCCACCTGGCCCGCCGTGGTCAGCACGACATACGGCCCCGCCTGGCGCACCGACCCGGCCTGCCGCATCGAGGGGGTGAACCGTTCGGCGACCGTGCCCGTGAAGCTGAGCGGCCGCAGCCCCGGCACGGGCTTGCCGTTGTCGGCGAACGCGCTCCTGGCCCGGACCGCGCGTGACTCGTCGGGCAGCGCCACCACGCCCACGGTGACGAGCACCCCGCGCAGCGCGTCGATGTAGGTGGCCCGCAGCACGCCCCGGCAGCCCGCCTCGCGCAACGTCCTGACCGCCTTCGCGTCGACGGACTCGGCGCCGCAGCCGGTGTGCGGCGAGATGCCGATGCGCTCGGCCCGCTCCTGCCCGCCCTGCTCGGCCGCGTACGGCAGAGCCGCGGGGAAGACGCGCCCGGCGGGCCAAGAGCGCCAGCGTTCGGCGACCTCGCGCGTGGCGGCGGCACGCAGCTCGGACGCGCTCGGGCCGCGGGTCAGCTCGGTGCCCGCCGCGCTCCCGGCCACCCCGGCGGCCACCGCGCAGACCAGGGTCAGCGCGGAGGACACCACCAGGGTGGGCCAGGGGCGGGCGTGGTTCACGACACCGACCTTAAGCGCCTCGGCGGGAGGTTCCCCGGGAAAACGCCTCAGTAGCTGGGCAGGCTGGGGTCGACCGTCTTGACCCAGCTCAGCACCCCGCCGCCGACGTGCACCGCGTCGGCGAAGCCCGCGTTCTTGACGATCGCCAGGGCCTCGGCCGAGCGCGCGCCCGACTTGCAGTGGAGCACGATGCGCTTGTCCTGGGGCAGCTTCTCCAGGGCCGAGCCGTTGAGGAACTCGCCCTTGGGGATCAGCGTGGCGCCCGGGATGGAGACGATCTCGTACTCGTTGATCTCGCGGACGTCGACCACGTAGATGTTGTCGCCCTTGTCCATCATGGACTTGAGCTCCCGCGCGGTGATCGTGGAGCCGCTGGCGGCCTGCGCGGCCTCGTCGGAGATCGCGCCGCAGAACGCCTCGTAGTCCTCCAGCAACTCGGTGACCGTGGGGTTCTTGCCGCACAGCACGCACTCGGGGTCCTTGCGGACCTTGACGTCCCGGTACTTCATCTCCAGGGCGTCGTAGATCATCAGCCGGCCGACGAGCGGGTCGCCGATGCCCGTCAGCAGCTTGATGGCCTCGTTGACCTGGATCGAGCCGATCGACGCGCACAGCACGCCGAGCACGCCGCCCTCGGCGCACGACGGCACCATGCCGGGAGGCGGGGGCTCGGGGTAGAGGCAGCGGTAGCAGGGCCCGTGCTCGGCCCAGAACACGCTCGCCTGGCCGTCGAAGCGGTAGATCGAGCCCCAGACGTACGGCTTGCCGAGCAGCACGGCGGCGTCGTTCACCATGTAGCGGGTGGCGAAGTTGTCCGTGCCGTCGACGATGAGGTCGTAGCCGGAGAAGATCTCCATGACGTTCTCGGTGGTCAGGGTCGCGTTGTGGACGACGACCTCGACCAGCGGGTTGATCTCGCGGACAGACGCCGCGGCGCTCTCGGCCTTCAGCCTGCCCACGTCGGACTGGCCGTGGATGATCTGGCGCTGCAGGTTGGACTCATCGACGACGTCGAAGTCGATGATGCCGAGGGTGCCGACGCCCGCCGCGGCCAGGTACATCAGGGCGGGCGAGCCCAGGCCGCCGGCGCCCACGCACAGCACCTTGGCGTTCTTCAGCCGCTTCTGCCCGGCCATCCCGACATCGGGGATGATCAGGTGGCGCGAGTAGCGGCGCACTTCGTCTACGGTCAGCTCTGTGGCCGGCTCGACCAGCGGTGGCAACGACACGTTCTACGCTCCCGTTTCAGGGGGTCACATCTCTAGCTGAAACCTACTCGGCGAGTGGGGCATTCCCCAATCTCGTCTCACCGATCAGACGGCGTGCCTCCGCCGCCACCACGCGGGGCATCTCCATCATCGCCACGTGCCCCGCCGTCGGCAGCAGCACGAGCCTGACCTGCCGGAACGTACGGGCCGCCTTCGCCGCCATGGCCGGGCGCACCAGGCGGTCGTGCCGGCCGTGGACGATGAGCGTCGGGGCCTTCACCTTGGCCGCCTGGCGCCACAGGTTGTCCTCGCCCCGCCGGAAGTACTCGGCCACGATGCCCCGCGCCGAGCCGATCATGGCCTCCCCCGCGTACGGGACGTCGTCGCGCCGGCGCATCTCCTCCACGGCGTCGGCCAGGCGCACCGGGTGGACGGCGTTCACGTCCGCCCAGACCATGGCGAAGGAGGCGTTGATGCGCTGCTCGGCGGGGAGCAGGCGCAGCTTGTCGGCGAACCACTCGCCCACCCTGGGCACGGCGGCGGCGGCCACGCGGACCGGGCCGTACCTGGGCAGCAGGTCGGGCAGGGCGGGCGAGACGAGCGTGAGCGAGCGGACCAGGTCGGGCCTGGCCGCGGCGACCCGCACCGCGACCGCGCCGCCCAGCGAGTTGCCGAACAGGTGGGCCGGGCCCGTGTGCTCCATCAGCCCGATCACCGCCGCGGCGTGGCCGGCCACCGTGTAGTCGCCGTCCCGCGGCGCCGGGGAGAAGCCCGCGCCGGGCAGGTCGAGGGCGTGGCCGGTGACGGTGTCCTTGAGCTCGTCCATGAGGTCGGTCCAGTTGGTGGCCGAGCCCGCCAGCCCGTGGACGAACACGGCCTGCTCGGCCGGGCCGCCGTCGGGGGTGGATCGCACGTGCACCGGGCCGATCATGCGTCCCGGCCAGTGAGGGACCGGCTCCACCGCTGTCATACGTCCTCCTTGTCGCTCTTCCACGATAACCAGCGCGCCCAGGCGGGGTCTGCATTCCGTACAGACACCGCTTTCGCTGACCTATCAGAGCAGCACCGGACATACGGGACGCACAGGGGGTCGCGCCCGCGAGCAGACATGGGTCAGGCCCGAAATTTCCGCTCATAGATGTCTAATGGATCTCTTGGCGGCTTAAGTGTGCGGCAAAAGCTGTCTGTCCCCGTTTACCAGGTTCGAGACGGGTAAGCATCAGGAACGGATACAGTGCGCGACCTACCGGACACTCTTGGTTAGCGATCGGGAAGTCGTGGTCACCGGAAATCCATCGGGGAAGCGTAACGGCATTTCCCGAACGATCCCGACGACAGCATCGTCCAGCATTTCTCATGCCTGGCGCACAGGTGTGCCGGCGAGCATTTTCTGCGCGCCGTAAATACACGCACGGCCGCCGCCTTCCGGCGTTTACGGCCGTGCCGTCATTACACGAGAAAAGCGCGGCCGACGCTGTCGGAACCCGATGTGATGGGCACTCCGTCATATGCGCATAATCGGACATATCATGGCATTTCATTCGATAGAGCTGTAATGCAAGCAATAAGATTGCTAATGCATAGCAAAATAGGGCCACTCCTGTTTGCTGTAGCTCTGTCTCGGAAATGACATTTCACGGATGGCTCATCAGCTAGTCGTTCAAGACCTGGTTCCCGGCCTCTCGGGAACGTCGAGAACGGGGCAACCAATCCTTTAGGGGGAAAACGCAATGCCCAAGCTCAAAAGTGTTATCGCAGGTCTGGCCGTCAGCACCGCGCTGACCGGCGGCGTGGTCAGCCTGGGCGCGACGACCACCGCCAACGCCAGCACCGCCAACAACGTCACCAGCCCGACGACCCTCAGCTGGGGCGATGGGGACGGTCACGGCTGGTGGCACCGTCGCCACCACCGCTGCAACAGGAACCGCCACGGCTGGGGCGGCGGCTGGGGCGGCGGCGGCTGGGGCTGGGGCGGCGGCTGGGGTGGCGGCTGGCGCCGGCACCACCGCGGCGGCGGCGTCTGCGTCAAGATCTTCAACGAGAACACGAACGACAACACCGAGACGAGGACCAGCAACGAGCTGCGCGAGGACCGTCGCGCGCGCAGCGACCGCGACGACTGATCGCGCGGGAATGGTGCCCGTAATCCATGGATGGTCGCTCTTCACGGCGAAGTGAATCCGACCGGCGAGTACTGGGCTCTCAGGAAGTGACCGCACCCGGACCTTGCTGTCCTGCCTGAGAATCCACTCTCCTCTGTCACCGCGGCAATTCCCGGTGAGGGCTCCACTGGCATTCTGCCGGTGGGGCCCTCACTTGCGTTCTCCCTTGAATGCGGCCCCGTCTCCCCTGGTGCCGGACTCCGCGACCCCGGCAGTCCGAAATGTCCGATTATGCACCATGATGCTCCATAGTGTCGGACAAGAGAGGACAATGTCCGTTTGTGGGGCATTCGGTCGGATATATCCCTGGCATGGATGTTCGCTAGCGGGCATCCACGCCGCTCCACAGAAATCCGGAAAGGCTCGGATGACGCGGAGCGACGAGTACGGGGCAATCAATCCTTTTAGGGGGAAACACAATGCCCAAGCTCAAAAGTGTTATCGCAGGGCTCGCCATGGGCACCGCGCTGACCGGCGGTGTGGTCAGCGCGGGCGCGGCGACCACCGTCACCGGCGCGAGCGCTGCCAGCGTCACCGGCTCGGCCACCGCGGCCACCCTCGCCGGCTGCTTCCGGGAGGTCCGGTGCGGCTGGGGCGGCTGGGGCCGCAGCTGGGGCAACCGCTGGGGCGGCGGCTGCCACCGCCGCTGCGGCGGCGGCTGGGGCTGGGGCCGCGGGGGCGGCTGGGGCTGGGGTCGCGGCGGCGGCTGGGGCTGGCGGCGTAACAACGCCCCCCGGGTCCGCGTCGTCATCCACAACTCCAACCACAACAGCAACCACAACAACACCAACGTGCAGCGGCACGACGAGCGCGAGCACCACGACGACTAGGCGGCGGTCTCACCCGGGGACGGCCCGCCCAGCGAGAGCCCACCTGAGAAGTGAGACCACGCCGACGTAGAGGAGTGCCCGCATCCGGCCGACCCGCTCTCTCGACGGAGAGCGAGGATCGCCTCCCGGATGCGGGCACTCGACGTGTCCCGCGTCCTTCCGAGCCGGCCCGCCCCTCGGTGCCGCACAGGGATCGTCATCCGGCGCCAAGCCCGTACGGACAAGAAGGTGAAACGAGTGAGTGCCCGCATTCCCTGCCAGGAGCTCGTTCTCGACGAGAACGGAAGTCCGGTGGGGTGCGGGCACTCGGTCGCGCGATCACGGTTCGCGCCCCGGGTTCAGAACCTGTGGTCAGCTCCAGTCACGATCGGCGTCGTCAGTGCGAACCTGCTGGCGGACGGCATGCGCGATCGCGTCGCGGTTCCGGTTCCGGTTGACGATGATGATTTTGATCCTGGGGAGCCGGTGGCGACGCCAGTTGTTGCGCCAGCCCCAGCCGCCGCCGCACCACGAGCGGCGGAAGCAGCCGGACAGAGTGGTGGTGGTCGCCCCGGTGGTGACGTTGGTGGCGGCTTCGGCGCTGGTGGTCGTGGTCGCCGCGCCGAGGGCGATCACTCCGCCGCTCAGGGCCGTGCTCATGGCGAGCCCTGCGACAATACTCTTGAGCTTGGGCATTGCGTTTCCTCCTAAAGGTTTGGATGCCCCGTTTCTCGACGCTTCCGGATTCCCAGGAAACGACGTGGACGGTATGGCTTGCCATGCCTGCCATCCATGACCTTGATATATCCCCATGAATAGCCAGCAAACCGCAATTGTCCTCTTTTGCCGGTAGGCACAGATTTGCATGGCGACTTCGCGCGCAAACGCAAGTGAGGGCTCCCCGGCCGATGCCGGTGAAGCCCTCACCAGAATTTCCGAAGGCGCGGAGAGAATGAACCCTCCGGCGCGCCGTGCCGTAATTCAGGCCATTGTCCGAGCCCGGTACCCGGTGGTCGAATTCAGCGCGGCGCCGCCTTCATGAGGATGACGGTTCCGTCCGCCGTCAGCGCCAGTCGCGGTCGTGGTCGTGGTCGCGGACCGTCGGCCGCGTGGTCTCCGTGTCCGTCACCCGGTTGCGGTTGAAGTTGCGGTTGTGGATGGTGACCTTCACCTTGCCCACGCGGTTGTGGTGACGGCGCCAGCCCCAGCCGCCGCCCCAGCCGCCCCAGTTGTTGCCCCATCCCCAGCCACCGCACCGGGACCTGCGGAAGCAGCCGGCCTGGAAGCTGGTGGACGTGACGACACCGGCGCTGGTGGCGGCGTCGGCGCTGGTCGCGGTGGTCGCCGCACCGAGCGCTACGACACCGCCGCCCATGGCCGTGCTGACGGCGAGGCCTGCGAGAATACTCTTGAGCTTGGGCATTGCGTTTCCCCCTAAAGGATTGGTTGCCCCGTTCTCAACGCTCCCCGGTTGCCAGGGAACTGCCCTTGGACGACCTGTGATGAGCCATCCGTGAAATGTCATTTCCTGGACGCGGGCATGGCAACACAGAACCGCCGCCTTTTTGCTATGCATTAACAGCCTTATTGCTTGCATTAAACATTTATTGACTGATATGCCATGATATGTCCGAATCTATCATGATCGCCAGGCGGGGACGTCCGGCACGGGTGGGCGGGACCGGAAACCCGAACATCACCCCTCGACCGGCATCAAGTGTCGGTGATCGACCGATTTACCCGGGGCAATTGGTACGGCTTATTGCGATTTGAAGATAATGTCCGCTTTATGGCTAATGGCCGTTATGTGAGCCGGAACACGGACGGCCGCTCCGGCACACCACGAGAGCCGCCACCTTCTGTGCCACCCTCGGGCCTCACAGGCAGCGCGCCCCCTGCCACGCGACGCTGAGCCCGTCCGGCGGCCCACGCACGCAGGCGCCTACGTCCAGCCACCCAGGCACGTCGCCCCGAGGAAAGGGCATCCACGGCCCTGAACACGACCTGCCCGGCCCCCGCCCGCCCGGACGCGGCCACCCGGCCACCACCCGCCCAACCCCCGCCCCGCCCGGTCAGACGCGCGACCACCACTCGCCCCGCCCCCCCCCGCTCCGCCCGGTTGTCTGCGCGGACCTGACGTTGGACGTCTCACCCGACCAACCCACTCGCCAGTTCCCGCACGGTGATCAACGCGCGCCAGTGCACCTGGTTGGTCAGCCAGGTGTTGTACGCGGCGTGATCGCTCTACTGGATCGGAAAGCGGCCAAGCCTCGCAACGGATCATGCGGACCGGGATCGGTTGCTCGTCACCCTCTCCACCACCGCAACAGCCGCCTTCGCTGCCCCCCGTGGGCACCTCAGTGCCGCTCCCACCCCCTCTGGCCATGCTGTTCGTCACAGGAGCCGTGGTGGTGCGCTACTTTGCCATGGCGATCCATGTCGCCTCAGAAGCTCGTCTCGGCCGCCGCGTCCCGCCGGCCGGTCTGTCGCCAGAGCCATGGCCATGTCCTTTGCGTCCGCACAGCGCTCGCGGGCAAGAAAGGCGTCCGCCCGGGATTGAGCGCGGGGATGATCGTCGGCGCCCCGCTGGACGGCCTCACCGACCGGCACACGATCTTCTCCGGGCACGCCGTCTTGGAACGGCCTGCTGATCTCCACCCTGACCGCCGTGGGCGACCAGGTCTGCTCACCGTCTCCGACTCCTGGCGCCGGAAAGGCGGTCCGGCCCTCGCAGGCGGTCTGCGCCCGCGCTACAGGGCGTACTGTCGCCGGACCAGCGGAGAGACAGTCACGCGGGTCGGCGGGCACCAGGTCTTCGGTGTCCGGTTCGAACGTCCTGGGGACGTCGTCGTACGGACCTCCGTGGCGGAAAGGGCTCAGGCGGACTTGCGGGCCTTGCGCTTCGGCGGGGCCTTCTCCTCCTCCTTGGCCTCCTCTTTGGCCTCCTCCGCCCCCTTAGACGCCTTGGCGGACTTTCCGCCGCCCGCCGCCTTCTTCGGCTTGGCCGGCTCCCCGGTCCGCTCCCGTTTCGCGGCCTCGACGCTGGCGCGCAGGGCGGCCATGAGGTCCACCGCCGGCCCCGCCTCTTCCTCCTCCGGCGCCGCGACGACCTCCTTGCCCGCCACCTTCGCCTCGATCACCTGCTGCAACGCCTCGCGGTACGTGTCGTGGTACTCGCTCGGGTCGAAGTCCGACTCCATGGTGGTGATCAGCGACTCGGCCATCTTGAGCTCCTGCGCCCGGACCTCGATGTCCTCCTCCAGGAACTCGAAGTCGGGGGCGCGGATCTCGTCCGGCCACAACATGGTCTCCAGGACGAACACTCCGTCCCGTACGCGCAGGGTGGCCAGCGACTCCCGCTGCCGCAGCGCCACCTTGACCACGGCCACCTGCCCCGAGCTCTCCAGGGCGTCACGCAACAGCACGTACGGCTTCGCGCCCTGCGCGTCGGGCTCCAGGTAGTACGACTTGGCGAAGTAGATGGGGTCGATCTGCGCAGCCGGGGTGAACTGCAGGACGTCGATCCTGCGCGACGTGCTCAGCGGCAGGTCCTCGAAGTCCTCGTCGGTGAGCACCACCATCTCGCCCGTGGCCAGTTCGTACCCTTTGGCGATGTCCGCGTACGGGACCTCCTCGCCGTCGACCGTGCACACGCGCTTGTAGCGGATCCTGCCGCCGTCGTCCCGGTGGACCTGGTGGAAGCTGACGTCCTTCTGCTCGGTCGCCGAGTAGAGCTTCACGGGGATGGTGACCAGCCCGAAGGAGATCGCACCTTTCCAGATGCTGCGCATGGGCACTCCTCAGCAGTAGCGGGCTCACCATATGGGCACATACCCGTCATGGGGCAACCAATGCCATACCCGATTGAACCAATGCTGGCCGTACCTGGGGAACTACCCTCCGATCGTGACCGGTACGGCCTGGAGGTCAAGTGGGACGGCATCCGGGCACTCGTGCACCTCGACGGCGTCCTGAGGGTGACGGGACGGCACGGCGTGGAGTACACCCGGCGATACCCCGAAATCTCGGGGTTCGGGGTCAAGAACGCCGTGCTCGACGGCGAGGTGGTGGCACTGGACCGGCGCGGCAGGCCCAGTTTCGTCCGGCTCCAGCACCGCATGCACCTGACCGACCCGGAACCGGCCGTTCTGGAGCTCTACCCCGTCACGTACATGCCCTTCGACCTGCTCTGCCTGGACGGCCGGCCGCTGTTCGACCTGGCCTACCGCGACCGCCGCGCGCTCCTCGACGAGCTGGACGTCGGCGCGCCCCCGTACTTCCCCGGGGACTCCGACCTGCTCGCCGCCACGCGGGAGCAGGGCCTGGAAGGCGTGGTGGCCAAGCGCCTCGACTCCCCCTACCGGCCGGGCGTGCGCTCGCCGTGGTGGATCAAGGTAAAGCACCTCAGCACGCGGGACGTCGTGATCGGCGGCTGGAAACCCGGCAAGGGCCGCAGAGCCGGCGGGATCGGCTCGCTCGTCATGGGCGTCTTCACCGGTGAAGGGCTGACGTACGTCGGCCACGTGGGAACCGGGTTCACCGACGCCATCCTGGACGACCTCCACCAGGCGCTCCGACCTCTGGAGATCCCGCGCAGCCCGTTCACGAACGCGGTCCCGTGGAGAAATCGGTGGGTTAGGCCCGATCTCGTCGGGGAGGTGGGCTACACCATGTGGACCGACGAGCTGCGGCTGAGACATCCGGTGTGGCGCGGGCTGCGCGCCGACAAGCTCCCCGCGGAGGTGACGCTGTGAAGAAGGTGCCGGTCAGGGTCGACGGGCGCGAGCTGACGCTGAGCAACCTGGACAAGGTGCTCTACCCGGAGATCGGCTTCACCAAGGCCGAGGTCATCGACTATTACAGCCGCGTGGCCCCCGTCCTGCTGCCGCACCTCGCCGGCCGGCCCCTGACCGTCAAGCGGTACCCCAACGGCGTCACCGGCCAGTTCTTCTTCGAGAAGAACGCGCCCGAGCACACGCCCGACTGGGTCAGGAAGGTGAACCTGCCCGCCCCCGGCAGCACCAAGGGCCGCGAGAGCATCGACTTCGCCGTCATCGAGGACCTGCCGACGCTCGCCTACTACGCCAACCTGGCCGCGCTTGAGCTGCACGTGCCTCAGTGGCGGGTGGACGACGACGGCGCGGCGCTGCCGCCCGACACGCTCGTGTTCGACCTGGACCCGGGGGCGCCGGCGACCATCGTGGAGTGCTGCCGGGTGGCGCTCACGCTGCGCGAGGTGCTGAAGGGCGAGGGACTCGACGCCAGGCCCAAGACCAGCGGCAACAAGGGCATGCAGCTGTACGCCGACTGGGACTGCCGCGAGGAGCCCTCCGCGTACGCCAAGAGGCTGGCCCAGGTCCTGGAGAAGGAGCACCCGAAGGAGATCGTCAGCGTCATGGCCAAGAAGGCCAGGCCGGGCAAGGTGTTCATCGACTGGAGTCAGAACAATCCGGCCAAGACCACCGTGGCGCCGTACTCGCTGCGGGCCAGGGAGCGGCCGACGGTCTCGACGCCGCTGCTGTGGAAGGAGGTCGAGGACTGTGAACACGCCGATGACCTGGTGTTCACCGCCCCTGACGTACTCGCCAGAGTGGAGAAGCACGGCGACCTTTTCGGCCGGGCGTAGTCTGGACCCGTCCGCACCAAGAGGGGGGCCGAAGATGTCGGAGATGGACACCCGCGGGGACGAGAGCGTCTACGACGAGGAGGAGGAAGAGGAGTTGTCGCCGGAGACGCCCGAGGCCGACGCCGCCGAGCAGCATCGCGAGATCCGCCAGGAGACCGGCCAGGAGCGCCGCGAGCTTCCGCTCGACGCCGACCCCGCCGACGCGGCCGACCAGGACCGCGTCGTCGACTACGACGACGACGACTACCGCTGAGCACGG
The DNA here is from genome assembly GCF_053601695.1 of Nonomuraea sp. NPDC004702. Classification (NCBI taxonomy): domain Bacteria; kingdom Bacillati; phylum Actinomycetota; class Actinomycetes; order Streptosporangiales; family Streptosporangiaceae; genus Nonomuraea; species Nonomuraea sp. NPDC004702. Next base: position 155,383 of record NZ_JBSGCE010000011.1, on the reverse strand, counting down.
GCCGCCCGCCAGATCGAGCGTGTATGACGATGACCACCGAGGTGACGGCCACCCGCACGTAGGATGTCGGCACAGTTCGCTGAGAGACCAATGGAGACCCGCGTGACCGCAACCCCGGACGCGAAGCCCCGGGGCACCCGGCTGCCCCGACTGGCCCGACGCCGGCAACTGCTGAGCGCCGCGCAGGAAGTGTTCGTGGAGAACGGCTACCACGCGGCCGCCATGGACGAGATCGCCGATCGGGCCGGGGTCAGCAAGCCGGTGCTCTACCAGCACTTCCCCGGCAAGCTGGAGCTCTACCTCGCGCTGCTCGACCTGCACGTCGACGACATGGTCAACCGCTGTCGCGAGGCCCTGGCCTCCACCCACGAGAACAAGCTGCGGGTGCAGGCCACGTTCAGCGCGTTCTTCGACTTCGTCTCCACGCAGGGGGAGGCGTTCCGGCTGGTCTTCGAGTCCGACCTGCGCAACGTCGCGCCGGTGCGCCAGCGGGTGGAGCGGTCCCTGCAGGAGTGCGCCGAGATGGTCAGCGCGGTCATCCAGGAGGACACCGGCTGCACCAGCGACGAGGCCCACCTGCTCGGCGTCGGCCTGGTCGGCATGGCCGAGGTGAGCGCCCGCTACTGGGTCACCGCGCAGGGCTCGATCCCCAAGGACGCGGCCGAGCAGCTCATGGCGCGGCTCGCCTGGCGCGGGATCAGCGGTTTTCCGCGTACGGCATAACCCGTTCGCTGGGCGCGATCATTCACCGCCTCCGGGCCTCCGAGCGGCGACGATGGAACCGAGCGCTAACCCAGTCGACTAGGGAGCCACGATGGAAGTCAAGATCGGCGTACGCTCGGTACACCGCGAACTCGTTGTCGAGACCGACCTCTCCGCCGAGCAGGTCGAAGAGGAGATCAGGAACGCGCTGTCGGTAGATCGCGGCGTCTTCGCCATCACCGACGTCAAGGGCCGGCGCGTGGTCGTGCCGGTGGCCTCGCTCGGTTTCGTCGAGATCGGTGAGGACGAGGCCAGGCCGGTCGGCTTCGGCGGCACCCTCTAACCACCCCAAAGGCCCACAACGAGGGTACGGCCACAATCAGCCGTACCCTCACCGGCCGCGCACACCGCCCGACGCCTCCACCAGGTCACGCCGGGAACGCGCCGGAGGCCGCACCCGCATCACGGGCCACAGCCCTCGCGGTCGCCCGGTGGTCCGAGGCGGCAGCCCCGGACGCGGCGACGGCGCTGCTCGGCGTGCTCCCGTCTCCGGTCGGCATGGTGGCGGCTCCGGTCGGCGTGGTGGCGGCTCCGGTCGGTGTGATCCGGTGTGTGATCGGCGTGATCCGGTGTGTGGTCGGCTTGATCCCGTCTCCGGTCGGCTTGATCCCGTGTCTGGTCGTTCGTCGGGCATCCCGCGCTTCCCCTCCGCAGCACGACGCGCGAAGTCCAGCGATTCGGCCCACATCTCGTCAAGGAACTGCCGTAGCGGCGCCAGGCCATCATGTCTGGGACGGTACATCCGTTTCGTCCCCTCGCACCGCCCCACGACCAGACCGGTCTCCTTCGGCACCCGGCAGGAGGCGGCCGAGCTCCCGGGCCCAGCCACCCACGGTCGTCCGTCCACCAGCCGGGCTAGATGCCGAGGGTGGCCATTCGCTTGTTGTGCGCCTCCGTCAGCGTCGCGAAGAGGCGTGAGATGTCAGGCGTCTCGCCCCCCGCCGCCCTGGCCGACTCCACCAGCAGCAACGCCAGCTCCGGCCGCGCCGCCGCCACCTGCTGCCCCTGGCTGAGCGCCTCGCCGACGAGCCGCCGGGCCCACAGCGCCAGCCGCCCGCCCGCCGTCGGGTCGGCCTCGATCCCGGCCCTGACCCGCTCGACGGCGAACTGCGAGCGCGCCTCGTCCACCAGCACCTCGTCCACCAGCTTGACGATCGACGGCTCCAGGTGCCTGGCGGCCTCCCGGTAGAAGTCGAGCGCGATCCCGTCGCCGACGTACGTCTTGACCAGGGCCTGCAACCAGTCGGCCGGCCGCGTCTGGGCGTGCCAGGCGTCGAGGGCCGCCACGAACGGCGCCATCGCCTCCTCCGGATCGGCCCCCAGCTCGGCCAGGCGGTCGCGCAGCAGGCGGAAGTGGGCGTACTCGGCCACGGCCAGCTCGCTGAGCGCGGCGCGGTCGGCGAGCGAGGGCGCCAGGGTGGCGGCGTCCTCGGTCATCCGGGCGTAGGCGCTGAGCTCGGCGTAAGCTAGAACCCCGAGCAGGTCGACGACTCCAGGAGACTCGTTCATGGAGGCAGCGTACTTCCCGAAATATGCGGGAACATAAGCGAGCTCGGCCAGCGTTGTGGTATCGAGTACACTGCTCTGTGAAAGTGCGACCGCACTGTGTTAGTTCGGGGGATTCCCCCGATAACCCCCGATTCCCCGGGTGCGCGGTCGCTGATGACGCGAGAGGGCTGGCTCTACCGCGAGGACCCACGTAACGGGGGCTGTTTTCCGCCCGTCGGTCCCGGCAGGCCCGCCTTCATTTGAGACTGAGGCAGGCCACGCTGACGACTTTCCGAGACCTCGGAGTCACACCAGAGATCGCCGATGCCCTCGAGACCGAGGGTATCGTCACACCGTTCCCCATCCAGGAGATGGCGCTCCCGCTCGCCCTGAGCGGCCAGGACCTCATCGGCCAGGCGCGCACGGGCACGGGCAAGACCTACGCGTTCGGCATCGCGATGCTCCAGAGCATCGGCAAGCCGCGCAAGAACCGCAAGAAGCCCCGCGGGCTGGTCGTCGTGCCGACCCGCGAGCTGGCCGTCCAGGTCAGTGAAGACCTGGTCACCGCGGCCGGCAAGCTCGGCTCCCGAGTCCTGACCGTCTACGGCGGCCGGGCCTACGAGCCGCAGATCGAGGCGCTCAAGGCCGGGGTCGACGTCATCGTCGGCACCCCGGGCCGTCTGCTCGACCTGGTCAAGCAGAAGCACCTCGACCTGAGCCAGGTCACCTCCCTCGTGCTCGACGAGGCCGACCGGATGATGGACCTGGGCTTCCTGCCCGACATCGAGCGGATCTTCAAGCTGATCCCCGCGGAGCGGCAGACGATGTTGTTCTCGGCCACCATGCCGGGCGAGATCGTCTCGCTGTCCCGCAAATACCTCAACCGTCCCACCCACGTACGCGCGGAGATGGAGAGCGGCGAAGGCGAGACCACCCCGCAGGTGCGTCAGATCGTCTGGCGCGCCCACCGGATGGACAAGATCGAGATCGTCGCCCGGCTGCTCCAGGCCGAGGGCCGCGGGCTCACCATGGTCTTCTGCGAGACCAAGCGGGCCTGCGACATGGTCGCCGAACAGCTCGACACGCGTGGTTTCGCGGTCGCGGCCGTCCACGGCGACCTCGGTCAGGGCCAGCGCGAGCAGGCTCTGCGGGCCTTCCGGGCGGGCAAGATCGACGTGCTGGTCGCCACCGACGTGGCGGCCCGCGGCATCGACATCGACGACGTCACCCACGTGGTCAACTACGACTGCCCCTCGGATGACAAGACGTACGTGCACCGCATCGGCCGTACCGGCCGGGCCGGGCGCACGGGCATCTCGGTCACCTTCGTGGAGTGGGAGGAGCTGACCCGCTGGAAGATGATCAACCAGATGCTCGGGCTCGACTTCGCCGAGCCGGAGGAGACCTACTCCACCTCGCCGCACGTCTACACCGAGCTGAACATCCCCGCCGGCACCAAGGGCGTCCTGCCGCACGCGAGCCGTTCGCGCGCCGGGCTGGCCGCCGAGCGCATCGAGGATCTCGGTGAGACCGGCCGGAGCCGCACCCGCGGCGGCAAGGGCCGGCGCGAGGAGCGCGAAGAGCGCGAGCGCCCGGCCCGCGCCCAGCGCCAGCGTCGCCGCACCCGCGGCGGCAGGGAACTGGCCGAAACCGCACCCGCCGAGACGCCGGAGGTCGAGATCGTGGCCGCCAAGACGGAGGAGACTCCCGCCATCTTCACGCCCGACGAGGTCCAGACGGCGGCCGCCGAGCCGAAGCGCACGCGCGTCCGCAGCAGGGGGGCCGCGTCGTCGGCCATCGAGCAGGCGCTGGCCGAGGCACCGGAGACCCCGGTGAAGCGGACCCGCTCCCGCAAGGCCGACCAGCCCCAGGCCGCCGACCCGCGGCCGCGCGAGGAGGCCGCCGAGGCGCCCGCGCGGAACCGTGCGGCCGAGGCCGCTCCTGTGGAGCCGGTCCGGAGCCGGGCGGCCGAGGTCGCGCCCGAGCCGGTCGTGGAGTCCGTGCCGGAGCCGAGCTTCCTGGCCACGCCTCCGCCGCCGGTCCGCAAGGAGCCGGAGCGGATCATCCCGCCGAGCCCGTTCGCGGTGATCTTCCAGTCACCCGACCTGGCCACGGACGACGATGACATCGCGCCGTCCGCGGCGACCGAGCGCAAGCAGCAGCGCCGCCAGTCCCGTGGCGGTGGCGGTGGCGGCAACCGCCGCCGCGCAGGCTAGCGACGACGAGAAGAAGGCGCGCATCCCGTTCGCGGGGTGCGCGCCTTTTTCGTCCGTACGGCACCGGCGCCGGGAGGGAGCCGTGCGGGCCCCTCACGGCCTCGCGGACGCACCGCCCGACATATGCGCCCTCCAGGCATCGCAGGACCCCAGAGGCCCCCTCAGAGCCCGCCACGCCCCACTGGGACGAGGACGTCGCCCGCCCGCCTCCGGAGCGTGAAAGCCGCAAAGCTCACAACTCACCACAACTCGCATCAGCGTCGAAGCTTTGCCGGTGTCGAGGCGCTGACCTCTGGGTATTGTTGCCCCACGTGAGTACGCCGCGATTCCTCGACCTGCCACCCGGTGTGACGCCGCAGAAGCTCGAAACGCCCCATGGCGCGTTCGCGGCTCTGGAGGCGCTTCCGGTCAGCGGCGTGGTCGAGCGCTGGCCCGCCCTCCTGGTCCCCGGCCTGACCGGCAGCAAGGAGGACTTCATCGCGGTCCTGATGACCCTGGCCCAGTCCGGTCGCCGGGTGGTGGCCGTCGACCTGCGCGGCCAGTACGAGACCCCGGGCCCCGACGACCCCGCCGCCTACACCTGCGCCGCCCTCGGGGCCGACGTCGACCTGATGGCCCAGGCCATCGGCGGCGGCGACCCCATCCACCTGGTGGGCCACTCCTTCGGCGGCCTGGTCGGCCGGGAGGCCGTGATCGACGGGCGCACCCGGTTCGCCTCGTTCACGCTGATGAGCTCGGGCCCGGCGGCCATCGAGGGCAGGCGGGCGCGCAACGGCCGGGAGATCATGGAGGAGATCCCGGCCCTGGGGCTCGAACACCTCTGGCACCACCGGATGGAGCCCGAGGCGCTGGCCGCCGACGTCTCCGACGAGATCCTGGCGTTCCTGCGCAGGCGCCTGCTGACCAACTCCCCCACCGGCCTGGCCCGCATGGCCGAGCAGGTCCTGCACGCCCACGACCGCACCGACGAGCTGCGCGAGATCGAGATCCCCACCCTGGTCCTGTACGGCGAGCACGACGACGGCTGGTCGCCCGAGACCCAGTCGGAGACGGCCGCCCGGCTCGGCGCCGACTGCGTGGTCGTGCCCGGCGCGGTCCACTCCCCCGCCGTCGAGGCGCCGGAGACGACGGCCGCCGCGCTGGTCAGGTTCTGGAACGCGGCCGAGAAGCACTATTTGGACACAAGGTCCAACGCCATGTAATCATTCACTTACTATGACGGACGAACTTGTCGTCCAGGCGCCGCGGAGCGCGACCTGGCAGGTGCATCTCGACCGTTCGATGTGGGTGGGCGGCGTACGCGGCCTCATGTTGCAGGCGCTGCACCCGCTGGCCATGCTCGGCGTCTGGCAGAACTCCACCTTCCAGGACGACCCCTTCGGCCGCCTGCGCCGCACCGCCGACTTCGTGGGCCGGGTGACGTTCGGCAGCCCGGCCGAGGCCGACGAGATCGGCAGGCGGGTGCGCGGCATCCACAAGGCGCTGCGCATCACCGATCCGCGCACCGGCCGCACGCACCGGGTGGACGACCCGGAGCTGCTGCTGTGGGTCCACTGCGCGGAGGTGTCGTCGTACCTGGAGGTGGCCAGGCGCGGCGGGCTCCGGCTGAACGAGCGGCAGGCCGACCGCTACCTGCGCGAGCAGCGCAGGAGCGCCTCCTACGTCGGGCTGCACCCCGAGGACGTGCCGGGCTCGTGCGCCGAGATGGACGCCTACTTCAAGCAGGCCCGGCCCGCCCTGCGGGTGACCGAGGAGGCGGCGGCGACCGTGCGGTTCCTGCTGTGGCCCCGGCTGCCGCGCGAGCTGCGCATGTTGTCGCCGGGCAAACCGGCCTACTTCCCCTTCGGCGCGCTCTGCTACTACACGCTCCCGGAGTGGGCCCGCCGCATGTACGGCGTGCTGCCCGAGGTGCCCCCGGCGACGGTCACCGCGGCGCTGAGGGCGTTCCGGCTGGGCATGAACGCGCTGCCGGAGCCGGTGCACGACCGGGCGTTCATGCCCTCGACGCGGGCGATGCTGGCGGGCGCGCGGGCCCGGCTCGGCGCGGCCGGCTACGACGTCAGCAAGGGGCTGAAGGGCCTGACCGACCCCCGTCGCTGGCCGGCGGCGCGGGCCGCCTGACCGCTTCGCCGGGGGTCAGTCGGCCAGGCCGTCCCAGGGGTTGCGGTCGGAGCCGGCGGCCTGGCCCTCCGGGCAGTGGCGGCGGAAGTCGCACCACGAGCAGAGCGGGCCGGGGCTGGCGGCGAACACCGTGTCGAGCTCGGCGGGGACCTGGGCCGGGCCGACGACGGGACGCTCGCCCGCCCCACGGCCCGCCGCAGGACGCTTGGTCGAGGTGGGGGCGCCCATCACGGCGCGGTAGCGGTCGTCGGCTGTGGCGGCCTCGACGGCGATCTCCTCGGCGCGGCGCAGGTGCCGGCCCAGCGACTCGTCGGTGTGGCGCCACTCGACGATCTCGCCGGTGGGCAGGTGGTGCAGCTCGACCGCCCGGCACGGCGTGCGCATCATCGTGGAGGCCGCGATGGCGTACGTGGCCAGCGCGAGGGACGAGCGGGCGTCGTCCTGGGTCAGCGGGCGGCGGCCGGTCTTGTAGTCGACCACGACCAGCTCGTCGCCGCGCCGGTCGAGCCGGTCGATGCGCCCGGACAGCGCGACCACCTTGGTACGCGTGGCGACCGTGCGCTCGACGCCGACCGGATCGTCCGCGGGATCTAAGGTCGTGACATATCCGGACACGAGGTCGCGGGCCCGGCCCAGCCACTCGGCCGACTGCTCGGCGTCCCTGAACCCCTCGGTGATCCACCCGTTCGTGAGCAGGACGGCGGCCGTCAGCGGCGTGCGCCGCTCGTACGGCTCACGCCACCACGCCGCCAGCGCGTTGTGCACGCTGGCCCCGACGCTGTTGTGCGCCCAGGCGGGCCCCTTGGAGGGCTGCGGCCGGTCCAGGTAGGTGAACCGGTAGCGGCGGCGGCAGTCGAGCCAGGTGTTCAACCGCGACGGCGTGCACGCGTAGAGCCGCCGCGGCATCCCGTCCAGCGGAAGCTGGTCGTACACCTACTCGTCGCCGGGGCCGAGCTTGATGCCGGAGACCCTGGTGCCGTCGGTCAGCGGGCCCTCGTCGTCGCGGGCGGCGGCCGGGTCGCGGGTCAGCGAGCCCGACACCCAGTCGTCGAAGTGCGGCTCCAGGTCGCCGACGGTGACCTCGTCACCGTGGGTGGCCAGCACCCGCGTGTCGGCCGGCAGGGTGAACAGCCGGCCGCCGATCGAGGTGAGCTGGTCGGCCAGCGCCGGGTACTCGCCGCCGAGCTTGCCCGGCCCGTCGGCCTGCAGGGCCTTGCCGGTGAAGACGGCGCCCAGCGCCTCGCAGTAGAGCGAGATCCCGCCGGGCGTGACGCCGGGCGTCTCCATGACGTCGAGCTGGACGTCGGCGACGCCGAAGACGCCGTCGTCCTCCATGTCGATGTCGGGCCAGGTCTCCCGCCAGGTCTCCCGCCACAGCGGCTTGTCCTTGGGGTGCAGGGCGACGACCGCCTCGTCTCTGCTGGCCACCTCGATGGCCGCGCCGACGTGGTCGGGCAGGCCCGCGGTGCAGATGACGGCCAGCACCTCACGCTCGCCGACCTGCTCAAGGATCTTCTCGGCGTCACGCGCCGCGTCGATGACGATGACTTCGTCGTCGTCACCGATGATCCAGGTGTTGTTCTCGACCTTGTGCTCGGTGCCGTCGATGTCGACGACGCCCTCGGTCACCACTCGCTCGATACGCGCTGTCACGCTTCCGAACTTTAGCCCGTCTGCATGAGAGCGCGAATCGCGTTGATGATGAGTTGCACGGCGAGCGCCGAGAGCAGCAGGCCGGCGATCCTGGTGACCAGCTCCACGCCGTTCTCCTTGATGACGCGGATGATGCTGACCGAGAAGCGCATGAACAGCCACAGCAGGATGTGCACGGCCGCGATGGCCAGCATCAGCGCGGCCAGCCCGTCGGCGCGTCCCTCGGCCTGCTGGGCGAAGACGATGGTCGCCACGATCGCGCCGGGCCCGGCCAGCAGCGGCGTGCCGAGCGGCACCAGGGCGACGTTGACGTTCGAGCGCACGGTGTCGGTGCGCGGCTCGGCCGTGCCGCGCAGCAGCTCCAGGGCCACCAGCAGGAGCAGCAGGCCGCCCGCGATCTGCATGGCGGGCACCTCGACGTGCAGGTAGGACAGGATGGCCCGCCCGAACACCGCGAACACCACCACCAGGCAGAACGCCGTCACCGCGGCCTGCCAGGCGATGCGCCTGCGCTCGGCAGGGGTGCGGCCGAAGGTGTAGGCGAGGAAGAGCGGGATGACGCCCGGCGGATCCATGATCACGAACATCGTCACGAACGCCTCGACGAAGAACCTGACCCCGGACACCGCTCCCCCAACCGGCCGCCCGGGGGAGGCGATCCTGTGCTCAGCCCCGCGCCCGGCCCTCCGGGCGCTCGACTTCCGGCTCTCAGTCTTCCAGCAGCGGCGAGAACCCGCCGAACGGCACCTCGAACTCGCGGTCGCGGGCGTCCTGGAGGGACAGCTCGGCCAGCGCGATCATGCAGCCGGCCTCGGCGGGCCAGGCGATGGTCCACAACCAGTTGCCCAGCGCCTCACCGGCGTAGACGGCGCGGTCGTCGATGCCGGCCAGGCACCACATCGCCGTGGGATGACCCAGCACCTCGATCTTCGCGTTGGGCGGCCCGGAGTCGAACCCCTCGCCGGGATCGGGACCGTCGAGCCCCGCGAACGTCGCGCCGAGCCCGACGCCCGGTTCCTCGGCGATCACCAGCAGGTCGGCCGGCCCTTCGATCGGCGACGGCCCGCTCAGCGCGACCACGCTGGCCCGCGAGCCGGTACGGTCGTCGCCGACCTCGCCGAACCCGGTCACCGTCCAGCCGGGCGGCAATGGCCAGGGCAGCCACACGGGCACCACCGAGCGTTTCCGCATGGCCTCCAGCGATTCGCCCGTGGGCGGTCGCGGAGGCTGGTACGGCAGGACGTCGCCGTGCGTGTCGCAATGGAACGCACCGGACAGGGCGCTCGACCCGTGAAGCGGGCCGAAGCACCTTGGGCAGGTAGGAGCCGCTCTCACAGCTACCCACGGTGCTTCCTCCGGCCCGGTCGCGTCAAGACCGGGACCCGTTATCCCGTCGTAATCTTGGTCATGTGCGCGTAAATTGTGTCGGCGCGATCATTTTCGACGCCTCTGACCAGCTTCTTCTCATCCGGCGCGGCCGCCCGCCGGGCAAGGGCCTGTGGTCGCTCCCGGGCGGCCGGCTGGAGCCCGGCGAGAGCGACGCGGCCGGCGTGCGCCGCGAGGTCATGGAGGAGACCGGGCTGCGCGTCGAGGTGGGCCGCCTGGCCGGCACGGTGGAGCGTCCCGGGCCGGACGGCGTCACGTACGTGATCCGCGACTACCTGGCGACCTGCGCCGGCGGCGTGCCCGTGGCCGGTGACGACGCCGCCGACGTGCGCTGGTGCGGCCCCGGTGAGCTGGCGCTCCTGCCGCTCACCGAGGGGCTGCTCGAATGCCTGACCGAGTGGGGCGTGCTCACCGGCTGGCGGTGAGGCTGGAGGTCCACAGGATCAGGTGGTCGGTGTCGTACGTCGTGGACCTGCCGAGCGCCACCACCTCCGTGCCGCTGATCGCCACGGCCGTCAGGGCCTGCATGCCGAGGCCGGAGAGCCGGTCCCTGGTCAGGGCCATGCGGTTCCACGACAGGCCGTCCTGGGAGACCCAGGCCGCGCTGTCGCCCTCGCCCGGGACGCCGTGCCAGCCGACCGCCACCAGGCCCTGGTCGCCCGCGGCCAGGTCGTGCACGGCCGCCGCCTGGTCCGCGGGCAGCCAGGCCGTCGTCCAGCTCTCGCCGTCGTCGTCGGAGACGGCGGAGAAGGCGCGGCGTGAGCCGTCCGTCACGGCCGTGCCGATCGCGACGAGCTTGTCGTGGTACGTCGTGACCTGCCGCAGCCCGGCCGACGTGGCGTCCGGCGGGGTGACCCGTTTGCGGGCGCTCCAGTTCACGCCGTCGTCGGAGAACCAGACCACGCTGTTCTCCCGGTCGCCGGTCCCCGACCCGCCGACCGCGACGTAGCCGCCCTGGGTCGCGATCACGTCGTGGACGCGTACGCCCGAGCCGCCCTGGGGCAGCTTCCTGGACCGGGTGTACTTGCGCAGGTCGGGCGTGAACCACATGGCGGCGGCCACCGAGCCCGCCTGGTCGTGGGACTCGCCGGCCAGCACGTACCCCTTCTTGCCCGCCGCGACGGCGTGGGTGTCCAGGTAAGGCCGGTCGCGGTCGCGGGCCAGGTCGCCGGAGACCGGCACGCGCCGCCAGTTCTCGCCGTCGTCGGAGGTGACGAGCAGGGGGTCGGTGACGGCCAGGTTCGTCTGGGTGCTGCCGGCCGCCAGCCAGCCGCGCCCGCCGTGGGCGACGTCCTCCAGGATCTGCCTGCCGGGGCCGCCGAGGCTCATCGACTTCCAGCGCTGCCAGTTGCTGATCGTCCACAGGCCGGCGTCGCCGGAGGCGGCGCCGACCGCGACGTACCGGCCGCCGGCGGCCGCCAGGCGGGTGGTCTCGCGCGAGACCCTGGTCAGGCCCTCGACCTGGCCGAGCTGGACGCGGGAGGCGGCGCCGCGCGGCGGCGCGGTCATCAGCACGAGCTGGTTGTCGACGTCGGAGGCGGCCTGGTCGCCGCCGGCGAACAGGGTGCCGCCGTCGGAGATCGTGAACCCGCGCAGCGTGGCGCCCGCCAGGTCGCCGAGGTCGGCCCGTTTGGTCCAGCCGCGGCCGTCGGCGCTGGTCAGGACCGAGTACTTGCCCAAGGTGGCCTGGCTGATCGCGGCCACGCCGGACCGGTAGGAGACCAGCGACTCCACCCCGGGGCTCTCGCCGCTCAGACCACCGATGGAGCCGCACTGCGACCACTGGGCGCCGGTGGGCGAGCAGTAGACGCGCACGCCGCCGTCGACCGTACGCTGCCTGGTCGGCACCAGGACGAACCGTTTGGGCAGCACGGCCACCGTGCCCGTGCGCGGCTCGGCCTCGGGCAGCTGGAAGCCGGTCGCCTGCCAGCCGCGTCCGCCGTCGGACGAGCGCAGCACCCGCGAGCCGCTTCCGTCGGACGGGCGGCCGACGGCCACGACCGTGTCGCCCTGGGCGACGACCGCCCTGATCTCCTGGACGTCCAGCCCTCTGGTCTCCACGCGCTCCCAGGCCCGGCCGTCGGACGAGCGCCAGGCCGCCGGGCCGGGGCCGCCGTCCCCCGGCGTGGCGCCGACGGCGACGAAGCCGGAGGCCGTCCTGGCGATGTCGTAGATCTGGTCGCCGGGGCGGAAGGCGGCCATGCCGGTCGCGTTGACCGTCGTCCAGCTGAAGCCGTCGACGCTGGTCCACAGGCCGCGCTCGCCGGACGGGCCGTCGCCGCCGCTGGCCAGCCAGCGGCCGTCGCCGCCGACCACGCGCTGGACGATGGGCGTGGAGGCGCCGCTCACCTGGCCGAGCTGCCAGTGCTTGCCGGCGTCGGGCGAGAACAGGAAGAGCGGGCGCGGGGTCGGGCTGGTGGTGTCGCTGCCCACCGCGACCACCGCGCGGCCGACGGAGACGATGTCGTTGAGCTTCTGGTTGGTGCCGACGCCGGCGGCCGGGACGGTGAAGAGGTCGTCCCCCGAACGGCCGGTGCCGGCCTCCAGGCGCAGCCCGGCGGCGTCGGTGTCGCTCCAGCGCCATACGAGCACCCCTGCGGCCACCAGGAGCGCCAGGGCCATGGTGAGGGCTATGGGGGCGGCCCTGCTGCCCCGGTGCACGGGGCTGGACCTGCGTACGGCGGCCGGGGCCGGGCCTCTGTGGTGCCTGCCGCCGGCCCCGGCGGGGCGCGGCGGGCCGGTGGCGACCAGCAGGTCCGGTCTCGTGGGACGCCCGCCAGGCGGCCGGCCCACCCGCCTCACCTCGGTGTCCTCCTCACCGGCCGCCGCGAGCTCGGCTTCCCGGCCCTCGGGATCGCCGGACTCCGGGACGCGGGACTCCGGATCGCCGGACTCGGGGGCGCCGGGCTCGGGGTCGTGCGGTCCATGGGCCCGGGATCCGGAGTCGTGCGGTCCGGGGGTCTCCGGCTGCGAGGGCGGGGGCTGTGTGGCGGGGGCCTCGTCGGCGGGGAGCGGCAGGTGGTAGGGCGGCTCGCGGTAGGGGCCCGCGGGGGCCGTGCCCTCCTGGGGGCCGTCGGCGGGCGGAGCCGGGGGCGCGGACGGGGGCGCAGGGGGTGGGGGCGCGGCGGGGGGTTCCTGGCGGGGCGGGCCGCCGGCGACGAGCTTGTCCGGGCGGTTGACGATGCGCCGGGGGCGGCGGCGCGGCTCGACCTCGGGCTCGGCCGTCGGCGAGCTGTACGGTCTGCGCCCCTTGGGCGGCTCCTGCGGCGATTCCTCCGGGATCGGGGACGCGAACGGCGGCATGCCCCAAGGGGAGGTCAAGGGTAAGCCCCGGGCCCGGTCGTCGGTGGGCCCGGGCGGGGAGTGGCGGATCCTGGGCTCCCCGGAAGAGGCCCCGGCCTGCTCGGAAGAGGCCCCGGCCTGCCTGGAGGAGGCCCTGGGCTGCCCGGGAGAGGTTCCGGGCTCCTCGGGAGAGGGGGGTTCCGCGGCGTCCTCAGGACGCGGGTCGTCGTCGTCCGGCGGTCGCCGTGGCGGATCGCTGGGGCCGGAGGCCACGCGCCGCACCTCCTAGTCGAACTCGTCGTACAGGTGGAACCCGTCGAATCGGACCTGGTCAACCGGGTTGCGCGGGGAAACGGTGAGCGAACGGGCCGTTTCTTTACGGACCGTTCCACAAATCCCGTCCCACCTTATGCGCCTATTTTCTACCCCGTCCCACCAAAACGATCACCTCCGTGACGCCCTCGCCTGTCCCACAGGAACCAGACCAGCATGCCTGAGCCGGATTGGCGAGACCTCTCTAGCGAGATTTCCGGAACCTCCCGCCTGATTTATCCAGAAATAGCACTAATTGCCCGCTTTTTGGATATATAGAACACACCAATCGCATACACCGCGAGCTGCACCACCGTTCCCGACAACGCCTGCCACGGGATGGGCGTCTTGCCCTGGTCCAGCGCGTCCTCCAGGCTGCCCGAGGCCGCGCTGAGCCCGAAGGCCAGCATGTTGTTCATCACGTGCAACGCGATCGGCGCCTCCAGCCCCCCGGTCCGCACGGCCAGCCAGCCCATCACCGCGCCGAAGGCGAACACGTCGAGCAGCCCCACCCACGAGTAACCGTGCAGCGACGCGAACAGCAGGGACCCGATGAGGATCGCCCATACCGGATTGCGCACGTGCACGCCGACCGCCTGGACGAACCAGCCGCGGAAGATGTACTCCTCGGTCGCCGCCTGGAACGGCACCAGCAGCACGATCACCACGAGGGCGGGCAGGAACCGCCCCCAGCCGACCCAGCCGAACAGGTCGGAGTACCCCTCCCCCGACAAGGACAGGGCCATGACCTGCGCGATCTGGCCCAGCACCAGCGCCAGCACGGCCAGGCCGAGGCAGCGCAGCAACCAGGACCAGCGCAGCCGTCCGGCGACCGACGACAGCGTGCCGGGCCTGCGGCGCTGGACGAGCGCGGCGGTGCCGAAGACGAGCGGCAGCACGGCCGCGATCGACAGCAGCACCATCACCAGCCCGAACACCGGATCGCCGAAGATCTGCCCGGGGTCGGTCGGCGCGGGCAGGCCGAGGATCAGCTCGGCGGCCTTGCCCACGAGCAGCACGCCGGTGCCGACGACGAAGAACCCGACGCCCACGAGGATCGTGCCGACGACGGCCCGCCACGGCTCGTTCGCCGGGGTGCGCGCGAGATGGTCGTAACGCGCCCCCTGCGGCGTCGGCAGGAACCAGGACCGCGACTGCGGCACGGGCGGCGGCCCATAAGGATAGACGGGCGGCCCAGGCGGCTGACTGCCATATGGCGGATTCGGTCCAGGGTTCTCCTGCATCCATACATTCTGTCTGCCGGGTGAGCATTAGTTCACAGACGACCCGCCCCTTTGGGCGGATGCTCGGAGTCGTACGGCATTTCGCCCTTCCGACTTTGGGAGCAGTCCATGTCAAGGCTGGGACCATTCATCACCCTGGCGGCGGGCGCGGTCCTGGCCGCGGGGCTGGGCGTCGCCAGCGTCACCGCGGCACCGGCGGCCGACACCGCGCCCACCACCGACACGGCCGCGGCGGGATCCCCCACCGAGGCCGCCGCCGCGCCATCGCCGTCCGTGTCGCCGTCCGTGTCATCGTCGGCGTCGCCCGCGCCCACCGAGGCCGCGAAGATCCCCAAGGCCGACTACGGCGGGTACGTCAAGGGCAACGGCGGCCTGATAGCGATCTCCGTCCGCGACGGCAAGGCCGTCGGCTACTTCTGCGACGGCAGGTCGGAAGCCTGGTTCAAGGGCGGCGAGGCCGGTGGGAAGGCCGTGCTGAAGGGCCCGGGCACCGCCCGGCTGACCGCCACGCTCGGCGGCGGGCGCGCCAGGGGCAGCCTGTCCGTCGGTGGCGGGAAGTGGACGTTCACCGCGCCCGCCGTGGTCCGGCCGTCCGGGTTGTACCGGGCGACCGCGCAGGTCAGAGGCGCGAAGCTGCGAGCGGGCTGGATCCGCGTCCCGCGCCCCGGCGGCGGCTACGACCAGGTCGGCGCCGCGTTCCTGGGCCAGGACCAGGTGGAGATCCCCCGGCTGGACGCCGGGCGGCCCACCACCCCCGTGACCGTCGCCGGCGCCACCGTCCTGCCGCAGGACGTGGACGGCTTCATCGAGGAGATGCAATGACCGCCGTTCACCGGCCCTCGCACCGGCCCTCGCACCGCACGGCCGCCGTGCTCCTGATCCCGCTGCTGGCCGGCGGCCTGGTGGCGCTGGGGCTCGGCGTGTACGGCCGGGCGCACACGCCCACGGGGTTCGCGATCGGCCCGGCCGGGTTCTCCGGCGCGCTGCCGATGAAGGCGTGGCTGACGACCGGGGCGTTCGCGCTGGCGATCGTCCAGGTGGTCTCGGCGCTGTCGATGTGGGGAAGGCTGGGGATCGAGCTGCCGGACGGCGTCCACCGCTGGTCGGGGCGGCTGGCCTTCCTCCTCACGATCCCCGTCGCCTTCCACTGCCTGTACGCCCTGGGCCTGCAGTTCGACGTGCCGCGCGTGCTGGCCCACTCGCTGCTCGGCTGCTTCTTCTACGGCGTGTTCACGGCGAAGATGCTGGCGCTGCCCAAGCGCGACGCGCCGGGCTGGACGTTGCCGCTGCTCGGCGGGCTGGCGTTCACGGCGCTGGTCGGGCTCTGGCTGACCTCGTCGTTGTGGTTCTTCACCGCGGTGGGCGTCAAGGTGTGAACGACTTCGTCCTCGCCAGACCGGCCGCCCTGCCCTTGGCGGCCACGACGAGCGCCATCTTGCGGGACGCCTCGTCGATCATCTCGTCGCCCAGCATGACCGCGCCGCGCCGCTCCACGGTGGTGTAGTGCTCGTACGCCTCCAGGATCAGCTCGGCGTGGTCGTAGTCGTCCTGGCTCGGCGAGAACACCTCGTTGGCCACCTCCACCTGCAGGGGGTGCAGCACCCACTTGCCGTCGAACCCGAGCGCGGCGGCCCGGCGGGCGATCCGGCGGTAGCCCTCGACGTCCTTGATCTGGAGGTAGGGGCCGTCGATCACCTGGAGGTCGTGCATCCTGGCGGCCATCAGCAGGCGCATGAGGATGTAGTGGTAGGCGTCGCCCTCCTCGTAGCCGGGCGGCTGCTCGCCGACCACGAGGGTGCGCATGTTGATCGAGGCCATGAAGTCGGCCGGCCCGAACACCAGGGCCTCCAGCCTCCTGGACGACCCGGCGATGGCGTCGACGTTGACCAGGCCGCGGGCGTTCTCGATCTGGGCCTCGATGCCGATGCGGCCCACCTCGTAGCCCATCGACCGCTCGATCTGGGTCAGCAGGGTGTCGAGCCAGACGACCTCGGTCGGGTCCTGGACCTTGGGCAGGATCAGGCAGTCGAGGAACTCCCCGGCGCCCTCCACGACCTCGATCACGTCCCGGTACGTCCACATCGTGGTCAGGTCGTTGACCCTGACCGCGCGGGTCCTGCCGGTCCAGTCGCCCTCGCGCAGCGCGGTCACGACGTTCTTGCGGGCCTCGTCCTTGGCCAGCGGCGCGACGGAGTCCTCAAGGTCGAGGAAGACCTCGTCGGCGGGCAGGGTCTGGGCCTTCTCCAGGAAGCGGGGGTTGCTGCCCGGCACGGAGAGCACGGAACGACGTGAGCGCATGCGCCAACGCTAACGGCTGCGGGGCGGCCCGCGGCAGGCGTCCCCCGTCTATGGGCACGATCAGCTGTTCCAGTAGCGCTGCTCGCGCCAGGGGTCGCCGTAGTTGTGGTACCCGGCCCGTTCCCAGAAGCCGGGCCGGTCGCGGTCGAGCAGGCGCAGGCCCTTGACCCATTTGGCGGACTTCCAGAGGTACAGGTGCGGGACCAGCAGCCGGGCCGGGCCGCCGTGCTCGGCGGGCAGCGGGTCGCCGTCGAAGGTGTGGACGATCCACGCCCTGCCGCCGCGCAGGTCGGCGAGCGGCAGGTTGGTCGTGTAGCCGCCGTGGCAGTACACCTCCGCGAACTCCGCCCGCGTGTCCACGTCGTCGAGCAGGACGTCGATCGACACGCCCTGCCAGTCGGTGTCGAACTTCGACCAGCCGGTGACGCAGTGGAGGTCGGTGTGCGGGGCGCTCTGGGGCAGGTCGAGCAGCTCGTCCCAGGTCCAGACGCGTTCCCGGCCGGCCTCGGTGACCAGGGTGAACGTCCAGCCGGCGGTGTCCACCTGGGGCGTCGGGCCCGCGGACAGGACGGGGAAGCCGGGCGTGAGGTACTGGCCGGGCGGCAGGCGATCGTCGTGCCCGCCGCGTCCCTTGAAGCCCTTCGAGACGACGGCCACGGTCAGCCACCTCCCTGCACGGGCGTCTCCAGCAGGCCGAGGCCGGGCATCGCGGCCATCATCCGGCCCGGCGCCTCCACGAGGGTCATGAGCACGTTGTCGCAGTTCGGGCAGCGCAGCACGGTGCCGGGGGCGGGGCCGTACACGGTGGCCTCCCCCAGCGGGCCGTTCATGCCGCACTGCGCGCAGACGCCCTGGGCGGCCGTCATGTCCCGGCCGAAGAACTGGGCCAGCGGGCCTGCCGCGGCGTTGCCGTCCACGGGTTGTTGCATGGTGTCTCTCCTAGCCGTACCGCTCGGTGCGGATGTCGGTGGGCGGGTAGCCCAGGGCGGTGAGGATGGCGGCGACGTGCTCGACGAACGCGGTCGGGCCGCAGACGTAGGCCAGCGGCTCGTGGGCGGGCGGCCAGGCCAGCCGGACCAGTTGCGAGCGGTCCACCCGGCCGACGGGCTCGGGCCAGTCGGTGGGGGCCGAGCGGGTGTAGACGAAGCTCACCTCGGCGCCGGCGGACTCCAGCTCGTCGCGGTAGATCACCTGGCCGGGGTCGCGCACGGAGTAGACCAGCCGTACCGGGGTGCCGTCGCCCAGCCGGGCGCGGTGGCGCAGCATCGAGCGCAGCGGCACCACGCCGGACCCGCCCGCGACCAGCAGCAGCGGCCGCCGCTCCGGCATGGGCTCCCACACGAAGTAGCCGCCGATCGGGCCGCGCACCTCCACCTGGTCGCCGGCCTCGGCCACCTCCACCAGGTACGGCGACACCTCGCCCCCCGCCACCCTGACCACGGTGATCGAGGGCCGCTCGCCGGGCGCGCCGGCCAGCGAGTACGCCCGGGTCGCCTGGTAGCCGTCGTCGGCCGTCAGCCGCACGTCCACGTGCTGACCGGCGCGGTGTCCCGGCCAGCCGGGCACGTCGAGCAGCAACGTGCGCGTCTGGTCGGTCTCCGGGACGACCTCGGCGATCGTGGCCGGCTGCCAGGTCAGTCGTCGTAGTACCGCTGTTCCCGCCATGGGTCCCCGAAGTTGTGATAGCCGGACCGCTCCCAGAAGCCTGGGCGGTCCTCGTCCATGAGCCACAGCTCGTGGATCCACTTGGCGCTCTTCCACAGGTAGTGGGCGGGCACCAGCATCCGCACCGGGCCGCCGTGCTCGGGCGGGATCGGCGCGCCCTCGTAGGCGTAGACCAGCCACGCCTTGCCGTCCACGATCTCCTCGACCGGCAGGTTGGTGGCGTAGCCGCCGTAGCTGACGGCCAGGGCGTACCCGGCCGCCCGGTCGGCGCCGGTCAGCAGCCGGTCGAGGGACACGCCGGTCCAGGTGGTGTCGAGCTTGCTCCAGTGGGTGACGCAGTGGATGTCCACGGTGATCTGCTCGGCGGGCAGCGACAGCAGGTCCGTCCACGTCCAGGTGGGCTCGCCCGCACCGCCTCTGACGGTGAACGACCACCGCTCGGTCCGGATGTGCTGCGTCGCCCCCGCGGTGAGCACCGGGAAGCCCTCGGCCAGGTACTGCCCCGGCGGCACCCGCCCGGCCAGCTCCGGCCGCGGCCGCCGGAAGTGTTTTCCGGCGAAGCCGCGAGAGACGATCCCCATGAATGCGGTTCTCCCCGACAGAGCACCCGGAGGACACCAGAAAAGGGCAAAGTGTTCAGCCGGTGAATCCGTGGGCGCGCAGGCGGGCGATCAGGCCGTCGATGCCGCACGGCTGGTTCCAGCCGGTCGAGGAGAAGATCTCGTCCCTGCCGCCGACGGCCCGGCCGCCGGGGTCGTCGGTCACCTCGTGCAGGATCACGCCCTGCGGGGGCGTCGACCAGGCGACCGCACGTCCCTCGACGACCTTGCCGGTCGCTCTGGCGCGGTTCATGAACAGCAGCACCCGGGTGCCCGGGGGCGCCGCGCGGGCGAAGTCGGCCACGCTGTGGACCGGCGTGCCCGCGTCGTCCATCGCCGCCCCTTGGTAGAAGGCGACGTCCGCGACGTCCGCGGCGGCGCCCTTGAGCCGCTCGCCGACCTGGGTGCGCATGAGGACGTAATGGGTGCGGTCCCCCGGGATGCCCTCCTCGACCACGGGCCCGGCGACCCAGCCCGTCACCTGGCCGGTGACGACGGTCTCCACCTTCCCGGCGAGCGCCTCGGGCGTCGGGGACGCCGGGTAGTCGTACACGGTCTGCCGCAGGACGCGCGTGTCCAGCGGGCCCGTACGGGCGGAGGCCGCGCACCCGGACGGCGGTTCCGGACCGGCGGCGCCGCAGCCCGCGACGAGGAGGAGCACGAGGATGAACGACCGCATACCGGTGAAACGCGCGCGGGCCCCGAGCGGTTCGGGGGTTACAGTCTGATCGTGAGCGACGACATCGCGGCCATCGAGGAGGGCGCCAAGAAGTCCGGCATCCTCTGGCTCGCCCTCGACCGCCCGCGCCTGGCCTGGCACGCCTGGCACGACGGCGCCATCTACCTCGTGACCGGCGGCGGCGAGCAGGACCTGCCGGGGCTCGGCGCGCTCGACCGGGTGCGCGTGACGCTGCGCAGCAAGGACAACGGCGCGCGGCTGGTGGAGTTCGACGCGGCGGTCTCGGTCGTCGACCAGGCCGCGGCGGCCGACGCCGTGGCGGTGCTGGCCAAGGAGCGGCTCAACGCCCCCGACAGCGAGCACCTGACCGAGCGCTGGGCCCGCGACTCGACCGTCCTGCGCCTCACTCCGGACCGCTGACCTTCGGCCGCGCCCGGCCCGCGGCGGCCGGGCTCACACCTGGGCGGTGATCTCGGCCGGCCGGTCCGGGGCGGGGGCCGGTCCGCCGCCCGAGGTGGCGGTCTGGGCGAGCAGCGCGCCGCCGAGCACGATCAGCCCGCCGACGATCTGGAACACCCCCAGCGTCTCGCCGACCAGCGCCCACGCGACCACCGCGCCGCCGATGACCTCCAGCGAGGCGACCGTCGCCCCCACCGCCGCCGACAGCCGCCGCACCATGTTCATGCTGAGGATGTACGCCAGCGCGGTCGCCACCAGCACCAGCCACAGGTACGCCCCCAGCACCGGCAGCGTCGTGCCGCCCTGCGGAGCGACGGAGACCGTGAAGGCCTCCCAGGGGATGTCCCAGGGCTGCGCGAAGGGGACGAGCACGACGGCCGAGCCGACCATGCCCCAGGCGACCAGGCCGAGCAGGTCGATGTCGGGGCCCATGCTGTCGCCCATCAGGAAGTACCCGGCGCAGCACGCCCCGGCCAGCAGGCCGAGGAGCAGGCCGACCGCGTCCAGGCGCATGCCCTGCCACGCCTCGACGACGATCGCCAGGCCGACGAACGCGATCACCGCGCCGACGTACGCGGCCCCGGCCAGGCGTACCTTGCGGACGAGCCTGACCCAGGCCACCACCATCACCGGCGCCATGAACTCCAGCAGCAGCGCGATCCCCACCGGCAGCCGGGTGATGGCGACGAAGTAGAGCGACTGCACGCCCGCGACGGCCATCACGGTGTAGAGCCCGAGGAACGGCAGCCGGGCCCGCGGGATGCGCAGGGCCCGCGGCTTGACCACCGCCAGCACCGCGACCAGCAGCAGCCCGGCGCCTGCCATCCGGGTCCAGACGGCCTCGACCGGCGCCAGCCCGGCGGTGATGAGGTACTTGGCCATCGGCCCGGAGAACGCGAAACAACACGACGACACGAATGCCAGTGCGAGCCCCGCCAGCCTCATGGTGTACCCCTAGTGCCCAGTAATCAGCGTTAAATGCGTTTGATACTGACATGCCAGGCAACCGGGGCGCAACGGCGTCTCACTGTTAGCCTGGCCCACGTGAAGATCTTCGTGGCCCGGCTGGCGGGGACCCCCGTCTTCGACCCCACGGGCGATCAGATCGGCCGGGTCCGCGACGTGGTCGTGGGCCTGCGCATCACCGGCAACCCCCAGGTGCACGGCATGGTCGTCGAGGTGCAGCCGCGCCGCCGGGTGTTCCTCCCGATCACCCGCGTGCGCCGCATCGAGGCGGGCGCGGTCGTCTTCACCGGGCGGCTGAACATGCGCAGGTTCGAGCAGCGCGCCTCGGAGACCCTGGTCATCGGCGAGGTGCTCGACCTGTCCGTGCGCGTCGGCGACGAGCCCATGACCGTCTACGACGTCGCCATGGAGGAGACCCTGCCGTCCCGGTGGGAGATCACCAAGGTCGCGCTCTTCAAGGGCCGCCGGCGCGAGCCCAGGACGGTCGACTGGACCGAGGTGTCCGGCTTCGACACCCTGCAGAAGGACCAGGGCGCGGCCGGGCTGATCGCCGCGTTCGAGTCGCTGCGCGCCGCCGACATGGCCAGCGCCCTGCACGAGCTGCCCAGCAAGCGGCGCATCGAGATCGCCCGCGAGCTCGCCGACGACCGCCTGGCCGACGTGCTGGAGGAGCTGCCGCCCGACGACCAGATCGGCATCCTCGGCACCCTCGAACCCGAACGGGCCGCCGACGTCCTGGAGGAGATGAGCCCCGACGACGCCGCCGACCTGCTGCACGACCTGCCCGAGGACCAGGCGGCCAGGCTGCTGGCGCTCATGGAGCCCGGCGAGGCGGCCCCGGTGCGGCGGCTGCTGACCTACGCCGACGACACCGCGGGCGGCGTGATGACCAGCGAGCCGGTCGTCCTGCCGCCCAACGCGACGGTGGCCGAGGCGCTGGCCCACATCCGCCAGCAGGACCTGCCGCCCGCCGTCGCCGCCCAGGTCTACGTGACCAGGCCGCCCACCGAGACGCCGACCGGCACGTACCTGGGGGTCTCGCACTTCCAGCGGCTGCTGCGCGAGCCGCCCTCGACGCTGCTCGGCCGCGTGCTCGACCCCTCGCTCGACCCGATCAGGCCCGACTTCACCCTGCGCCAGGTCCACGCCTTCCTGGCCAACTACAACCTGGTCGCCGCCCCGGTCGTGGACGAGCTGGGCAGGCTGGTCGGCGCGGTGACCGTCGACGACGTCCTCGACCACCTGCTTCCCGACGACTGGCGCGAGGGGGACCACCGTGACCACTGACCGGCTCGACCAGCCGCGGGCGCTGCGCCGATCGCTGCGCCCGCACTACGACCCCGAGGCGTTCGGCCGCCTCTCGGAGCGCATCGCCCGCTTCCTCGGCACGGCCCGCTTCATCGTCTACATGACGGTGTTCGTGGCGATCTGGGTGATCTGGAACATCGCCGCTCCCCCGGCGCTCAAGTGGGACCCGTATCCGTTCATCTTCCTCACGCTGATGTTGTCGCTCCAGGCCAGCTACGCCGCGCCGCTCATCCTGCTCGCCCAGAACCGCCAGGACGACCGCGACCGCATCCAGTACGAGCAGGACCGCGAGGCCGCCGACCGCAACCAGGCCGAGATCGAGTACCTCACCCGCGAGATCGCCGGCCTGCGCCTGGCGCTCAACGAGGTCGCCACCCGCGACTACCTGCGCGCCGAGCTCGGCCGGCTGCTGGAGGAGCTCAACAAACGTCAGTGACGTCGAGCCTGGCCAGCAGCGTCCGCACCTCGCCGAGGTCGCCCGCGCCCAGCAGGTCGAGGAACTGGTTCTTGACCCCGCGCAGGTAGGTCGGCGTGGCCTCGGCCAGCCGCGCGGCGCCCGGCTCGGTCAGCACCGCGAACAGCCCGCGGGCGTCGTCGGAGCACGCCTCCCGCCCGACCAGCCCGTGGCGCTGCAACCGGTCGATCAGCCTGGTCAGCCCGCTGCGCGAGAGCAGCACGCGGTCGGCCAGGTCGTTCATGCGCAGCCGCCGCCCCGGCGCCTCGGCGAGCTGCGCCAGCACCTCGTACGAGGCCAGCGGCAGGTCGTGGGCCACCAGCAGCTCGGCCTCCAGGCGGCGGGCGATGCGCACCTGGGCCCGCTGCAACATCCGCCAGACCGCCAGTTCCTCGGCGGTGAGCCCCTCGTCGCGCAGCAGAGTCACGCAGTAACCTTAGACGTTGTTGCACAGACACCTAACAGCGCGGATTAACTGAGCGGCGCCCCTGGTTCATACCATGGAGGGGCATTTCTCACTGGCTTTCAGCGCCTGTCACACATAGACCGACTAAGGAGGGACGGCACTCCCTCGTGCCGAGACTTCGATGGCACCAACCCAGGAACAGGTGACGGCCGCCCTCGCCACCGTCATCGACCCCGAGATCCGTCGCCCGATCACGGACCTCGACATGGTCAAGAACATCGAGATCGCCCCCGACGGCGCGGTCCGGGTGGGCGTCTACCTCACCGTGTCAGGCTGTCCGATGAAGGACACCATCACCCGCGACGTGAAGACGGCGGTCGGCAAGGTCGGCGGCGTGACGGACGTCCAGATCGAGCTCGACGTCATGAGCGCCGAGCAGCGCAAGACCCTGCAGACCAAGCTGCGGGGCGACCGGGGCCCGGAGAAGGAGATCCCCTTCAACCAGCCCGGCTCGCTCACCCGCGTCTTCGCCGTCGCGAGCGGCAAGGGCGGCGTGGGCAAGTCGTCGGTCACCGTCAACCTGGCGGCCGCGATGGCGTCCAACGGCCTCAAGGTCGGCATCGTCGACGCCGACATCTACGGTCACAGCATTCCTCGCATGCTGGGCGCCGCCGAGCGTCCCACCAAGGTCGAGGACATGATCATGCCGCCGTCGGCGCACGACATCAAGGTCATCTCCGTCGGCATGTTCAAGCCCGAGGGCAACACGCCGGTCGTGTGGCGCGGCCCGATGCTCGACCGGGCGCTCCACCAGTTCCTGGCCGACGTCTACTGGGGCGACCTCGACGTCCTGCTGCTCGACCTGCCGCCGGGCACCGGCGACATCGCCATCTCGGTGGCGCAGCGGCTCCCGTCGGCGGAGATCCTGGTCGTGACCACGCCCCAGCAGGCCGCCGCCGAGGTGGCCGAGCGGGCCGGCTC
Organism: Nonomuraea sp. NPDC004702; assembly: GCF_053601695.1. Classification (NCBI taxonomy): domain Bacteria; kingdom Bacillati; phylum Actinomycetota; class Actinomycetes; order Streptosporangiales; family Streptosporangiaceae; genus Nonomuraea; species Nonomuraea sp. NPDC004702. Next base: position 131,104 of record NZ_JBSGCE010000011.1, on the reverse strand, counting down.
GATCGCCGCCCAGACCCACCAGCAGATCGCCGGCGTCATCGAGAACATGTCCTGGCTGCCCTGCCCCCACTGCGACGAGCGCGTGGCCGTCTTCGGCGAGGGCGGCGGCCAGACCGTCGCCGACGCCCTGACCCGCACGCTGGGCGCCCGCGTCCCGCTGCTCGGCCAGGTGCCGATCGACCTGCGCCTGCGCGAGGGCGGCGACGAGGGCAAGCCGCTGGTGCTGACCGACCCCGACTCGCCCGCGGCCGCGGAGCTGCGGAAGATCGCCGCCGGTCTGAGCAAGCGCTCCTCCAGCATCAAGGGCATGCAGCTCGGCCTCGCGCCCAACCGTTCCTGACCCGCTCACGCGAAGACGGGCCCGCCCAGCGGAAGCTGGGCGGGCCCGTCGCGCGTCTGCAGGGTGCGTCAGGTGGCCTCGGAGTCGTAGGGGGGCAGCTCGCCATAGGCGAGCTCCGACGGCGGCTCAGCGGCGTCGTAGGACGCGACGGCGGCCGGCTCCAGATCCTTGGGGCGGCCGTTCCAGTCGTCCTCCAGCTCGTCGAGGAGGTGCTTGCGGACGAAGTTCTTCGGGTTGAGGTCGGCGGGGTCGAAGTTCTGGAACTCCGGCCCGAGGCCCGCCCGCAGGTCGTCGCGCGCGTTGTTGGCCATGCGCCGCAGGTTGCGCAGTGTCTTGCCCGCCTGCGAGGCGGCCTGCGGCAACTTGTCAGGACCGAAGACCAGGAGCGCGATGACGATCAGCGCTCCGACCTCCATCCACCCGAGTCCGAACACCGTACGCTCCTACCCGCAGTCCACAATCCTCTCCACAGACTAAAGGCTCCAGCCCGTGGCTGAACCGTCCCCCATGGGTCATATCACTCAGGACGGGGTGGGAGCCGGCTGATCGTCGGCGACGACGGTGAGGGTGGCGGTGCGTTCCGCTCCGGCGCGCTGGTACTTGATGGTGATCTTGGCGCCCGGCGCCTTGCTGCGGATCAGGGCGATCAGCTCGTTGCCGTCCTGCAGCGCCAGCCCGTCGACCTCCAGGATGACGTCGCCCGCCTTCAGCCCGGCCTTGTCGGCGGGGCCGTTGGCGTCGACCGGCTGGCGGCCCTCGGCGGGCTCGGAGGCGATGCGCACGCCCTGGCCCTTGTAGTCCTTGTCCAGCACGATGCCGATCTTGGGACGCTTGGCCTTGCCCGTGGTGATCAGCTCCTCGGCCACCCGCCGCGTCTGGTTCACCGGGATCGCGAAGCCCAGGCCGATGCTGCCGCTCTGGCTGTTCACCGAACGGCTGAGGGTGGCGATGGCCGAGTTCACCCCGACCACCTCGCCCCGGCCGTTGACCAGCGGGCCGCCGGAGTTGCCGGGGTTGATGGCGGCGTCGGTCTGGATGGCGCTGATGTAGGCGGGCTCCTCGGTGGCGGCGCCCGTCTCGTCGCCGGCGATGACCGGACGGTTGAGCGAGCTGACGATGCCCGTGGTGACCGTGCCGCTGAGGCCGAGCGGCGAGCCGATGGCGATCACCGGGTCGCCCACCACGACCTGGTCGGAGTTGCCGAGGGTGATCTCCGGCGTGCCGAAGGTCTCCTCGGGCTTGACCACGGCCAGGTCGGAGCCCGGGTCGCGGCCGACGATGCGGCCCGCGGTGGTCTTGCGGTTGTTGAACATGATCTTGATCTCGCCGCCCTTGGCGGCCATGGCGACCACGTGGTTGTTGGTCACCACGTAGCCGTTCTTGATCAGGAATCCGGAGCCGGAGGCGCCCTCGGTGTTGGTGCCGTTGCCGACCTCCAGCGAGACCACGCTGGGCAGGACCCGCGCGGCCACGCCGGCCACGGAGTCGGGCGCCCTGTTGGTCGCGCCCGTCGGGGCCGGGCCGAGGCTGTAGGACGGGTCGGTGCCGCTGCTGCCCGACCTGGTCAGCAGGTACGTGCCGAGGCTGCCGAGCACGGAGGCCACCAGCGCGATGGCCACGGCGATCGCGATCAGCGCGCCGGCGTTGAGCCCGCGCCTGGGCAGCGCGCCCGCGCCGGGCCCGCCCTGGGGCGGCGGCGCCCACCCCGGGCCCATGCCCAGGGCCTGCCGCGGCGGCGGCGGGTGGTTGCCGCCGTACGCGCCCATGAAGGGCGGCGGCTGCATCGGCCGCGGCCCGGTCTCCGCCGGCCCGAAGGACGGGGTGTCGTAGGCCCGCGTGCCGCCAGGGCTCTCGAACGGGCTCTCGAACCCTCGCGGCCCGGCGGGGCTCTCGAACGACGGGCCCTCGTACGCCCGCGTGCCCCCGTCCTGCGGCGGCACAGCATCGGAACGGCCCGGCGGCTCGTAGGCCGACGCCGGGCTCTCCGAACGACTCGGCGGCTCGTAGGCCGACGCCGGACCGTCGGAACGGCCCGGCGGCTCGTACGGTGACACGCCCGGGGTGTCGGGGCGGCCCGACGGGTCGCCCCAGGACGCGCCGAACGAGGCGGGCGGGTCGGACCGGCGGTCCGCCTGCTCGCCCGGCTCGTCGGCGGGCAGGAACTCCGGCCGCCCCTGTGGCTCGGGGAAGTCCGACGTCGTGCGTCCTTCGCCCGGGCGCGTCTCGTCGGTCATCTACGTCTCACCACTCCTTGCTCGGCCACCGCAATCTTTGCTCTGGCGGCATACGAGGGTCATAAAAGGCTTTGTTTGCGACAAATCCCGAACCCAGATCGTATGCCCCTGGCATCGTCGACTACGCCACCCGAGTATCCCAGGCGAGCCCCCGGTTCAAGGCGTGGCGGTGGGCGGCGCGCTGGTGGCCGGTGAGTGCTGGACCCGCCAGAGCTCGACCGGCGGCGGCGAGGTCTGGGGCCCGGTGCCCGAGACCGCGAAGAAGGTGCCGAGTGCGACGGCGGCGGACACCACGCCCACCGCGACGTAGGCCCCGCGTCGCCTACCGCCCCGCCCAGGGCCCGAGGCCCCAGCGGTGGCGTCCCGGCGCGGGCGGTTGTCCAGGGGCGCGATGCTGTGGGGCCCAGGAATGGGCACCCCCCCGAACGTACGGGTAGGAAAAGGGCGCTCCCTCGGCGGCAGCGGCCCGCCCGGCTCCGCCATGCGCAGCAGCGACATGGTCAGATCGGCCGGCATCGCCGGGCCGTCGAGCGAGCGCAGGCGCGACTTCAGCGCCCGCATCGACTCGACCTCCCGCCGGCAGTCAGCACAGAAGGTCAGGTGGGCGAGCGCGCGATCGCGCTCGGTGTGGTTCAGCTCTCCGTCGACGAGCGCCGAAACGCGTTCTCCTAGATGAGCCATATCAGACTTCCTCCCCACTGATCACGGTCGGGGGGAGTTGGGTAGTACGGGGGGCCCGATGGTCGAGCGCCTCCCGCAACTGCGCCCGGCCACGGTGAATACGGCTTCGGACCGTACCCAGCTTGACGCCGAGCGTGGCCGCGATCTCCTCGTAGGACAGGCCCTCGATGTCACACAGCACGATCGCGGCCCGGAACTCGGGGGCGAGCGCGTCGAGGGCGGCTTGGATATCGGGCTCCAGGTGGGCGTCGTCGAACGCCTGCGCCGGCGACGGCTCACGGCCGCGCAGCCGCTCGGCGGCGTCGTCGGCCAGCCCCTCGAACCGGATGCGCTGCTTGCGCCGCGCCATGTCGAGGAACAGGTTCGTCGTGATCCGGTGCAGCCAGCCCTCGAACGTGCCGGGGGTGTAGCTCGACAGCGACCTGAAGACCCTGACGAAGACCTCCTGCGTGAGGTCTTCGGCATCGTGGACATTGCCGGTAAGCCGGTACGCCAGCCGGTACACGCGTGCGGAGTGAGTCCGCACCACTTCCTCCCATGTGGGAGGCGTCCAATCAGACGACACGGGAGTATCCGCCTGGTGGTCGCTTTCGTCCACCAGCACTCCTCTCTCTGGGACCACCGCTACCGTCATAGTGCCTGGTTTCGTCCCTTCGTGCGCACTGCCTGCCTTCCGGACCGGCAAAGCCCGTTTAAACCTGCAACGCCTTCGGACCGTCCTGAGTTCCCGTCCAGGCGTGACTCCCCTAGGCTGCGATCGGTGACCAATCGCACGAAAGTGGGGGGAGGAGGCCGATGACCAGTCCGGTGGAGGCCACTCTGGCCTATGCGGAGCAGTTCCATCACGAGGATGAGATCCTGCACGCGGCGCGTCAGCGCGGGCTGGAGATGGGTGCGGTGCCCATCCTTCCCGGGGGCGGGGCGGCGCTCTGCTTCCTCGCCACCGTCGTCAACGCCAAGTCGGTCGTCGAGATCGGCACCGGCTGCGGCGTCTCGGGGTTGTGGCTGCTGCGCGGCATGCGCGGCGACGGCACGCTGACCAGCGTCGACGTCGAGCCCGAGCACCAGCGGCTGGCCCGGCAGGCGTTCGCGGAGGCGGGCTTCTCCGGCGGACGGGTGCGGCTGATCTCGGGCCGGGCGCTCGACGTGCTGCCCCGGCTCTCCGACGGCGGCTACGACATGGTCTTCGCCGACGGCGCCAAGCAGGAGTACGTCGACTACCTGGCCGAGGCGGTGCGCCTGCTGCGCGTCGGCGGCGTGGTGGCCTTCGACAACGCCCTGTGGCACGACCGGGTGGCCGACCCCACGCAGCGCGACCCCGACACGGTCTCGCTGCGCGAGCTGGGCAAGCTGGTGCAGGGTGACGACCGGCTGCGGTCGGTGCTCATGCCCCTGGGCGACGGCCTGCTGGCCGCCGTGAAGATCGCCGACTAGCCCGAGCCGCCCGGGTCAGCCCCGGGTCAGCCACTCCAGCAGCACGCGCACGCCGAACCCGGTCGCGCCCTTGGTCAGGGTGCCCTCGTCGACCGTGCTGCGGCCGACCCCGGCGATGTCGAGGTGCGCCCACGGGCGCTTGCCCGCGAACTCCCGCAGGAACAGCGCCGCCGTGATGGACCCGGCGCCGTAGCGCGAGCCGCTCTCGACGTTGGCCAGGTCGGCGATCGACGACTCCAGGGCCGGGGCGTAGTCGTCGATCAGCGGCATGCGCCAGAGCCGGTCGTCGCTGGCCTGACCGGCGGCCAGCAGCTGGGCGGCCAGGTCTTCGTCGGAGGCGTAGACGGCGCCGACGTTGCGGCCGAGCGCCACGGAGATGGCCCCGGTGAGGGTGGCGATGTCCACGACCGCGTCGGGGTCGAGCTCGGCGTCGGCGTAGGCCAGCGCGTCGGCCAGCACCAGCCGGCCCTCGGCGTCGGTGTTCAGCACCTCGACCGTGCGGCCGCCGTAGTGCCTGATGACGTCGCTGGGACGCTGGGCGGTGCCGGACGGCATGTTCTCGGCGGCGGCGATCAGGCCCGTCACGCGTACGGGGGCGCCCAGCCGGGCCAGCGCGGCCAGCACGGCGATCACCACCGCGCCGCCCGCCATGTCGGTCTTCTGGGTCTTCATGTTCTCGGTCGGCTTGAGCGACAGGCCGCCCGAGTCGAACGTGATGCCCTTGCCCACCAGCACGACGTGCCGCTCGGCCGGCTGCTCGGGGACGTAGGAGAGCTGGATCAGCCGGGGCGGCCGGACCGAGCCGCGCCCGACGGCCAGGATGCCGCCGAACCCCTCGGCCTGGAGCTGCTCCTCGTCCCACACCCGCACCGGCAGGCCCTGCTCGGCGGCGCGCTCGGCGAGCCAGGCGGGATGCTTGACCGAGGAGGGCATGTTGGCCAGGTCGCGGGCCAGCGCGACGGCCTCCGCCACGATCTCGGCCCGGCGCACCGGCTCCGCGTCGGCGCCGGCGAACTCGATCGCCCGCACGCCCTTCCGGCCCTCTTTGCCGATCTTGAAGGTGTACCCGGCCAGCAGCGCGGCCTCGGCCATCGCCGCCACGTCGCCCTCGGGCGGCACCACGGTCAGCGTGTCGCGGCCCTTGACCTTGCGCGCCAGCGCCGCGCCGGCCCTGCGCAACGCCCGCGGCGAGCCGTCGCCGACTCCGTACAGGAGCACGCGCCCGATTCCGCCCGCCCGCGCCACCGGGACCTCGACGATCTCGCCCGCCTCGCCCTTGGCCTCGTAGTGGGCCAGCAGGTCGGCGACCGGAAGGTGCAGCTCGACGTACGGCTCGACAACGGGACGCAGGTCGGCGGCGTAGGGCACGGCCAGCAGCTCGGCGCCCTCAGGAACCCCGGCGACCGCGGAGACGGTGGTCTCGATGGGCACGGAACCCTCCAAACGTCAGCGACCCTGGCGCCGGACTTACGCCAGGGTCGGAGGATCAGGTTGTCTCGGGAGCGCTCAGCCGACGACGTTCTTCAACGCCTCGCCGAGCGCCTTTGCCTCGTCGGCGGAGATCTCCACGACGAGCCGGCCGCCACCTTCGAGAGGGACCCGCATGACTATGCCGCGCCCTTCCTTGGTGACCTCGAGCGGACCATCGCCGGTCCGCGGCTTCATCGCCGCCATGCGTGCATCCCTTCCTGCCTTGGGCTCCCGCGGCCCGCGATTTCCGACCGCCCGAGGGGGTGGTCGGCGCATTCACGTCTTCTGTGATGTCCTATTCTCCCGCATCGAGAGCCCTCATGGGTAACGATCTCCTCCCAGAATGCGTTGTCGAGCCAGGCGATGGCGTCCAAACTGGACTTCGTGCACGCTCGCGCCGCTCTCTTCGACCTGTACGGAGACCACCTGCGTTCGCGCGGTGGGCAGGCGACCGTGGCCGCGCTCGTACGGCTCATGAACCCCCTGGAAATCGCCGCTCCGGCCGTCCGCACGGCGGTCTCGCGGATGGTCCGGCAGGGCTGGTTGCGCCCGCTGCGGCTGCCCCAGGGAGCCGGCTACGGGCTCACGCCGAAGTGTGTCAGGCGCCTGGATGAGGCAGCGCTGAGAATTTACCGATCAGGGACACTCGCCTGGCACGGCCGCTGGCACGTGATCGTCATCGAGCCGGTCAGGGAGCGCCAGCGCCGGGAGCGGATCAGGGCCGACCTGACCTTCCTCGGCTACGCCTGCCTGTCGGAGACGACGTGGATCGGGCCGCGCTCCTCCATCGAGCTGGACAACCTGCTGGACGGCGAGGGCGTGCGGGCCGACCGGTTCGACGCGGCGCTGGAGGGCGACCCGCGCGAGCTGGTGGCGCGGGCCTGGGACCTGGCGGCCATCGGCGAGGCGTACGAGCACTGGCACGCCGAAGCTGTCACGCTGATCAGCACCCTGCCCGAGGACGCCCCGCCCGACCGGGTGTTCGCCACCAGGAGCAGACTGGTGCACGGTTGGCGCAACTTCCTGTTCCGCGACCCCGGGCTGCCGGCCGAGCTGCTGCCCGCGGGCTGGCCGGGCGAGAAGGCCCGCACGTTCTTCGAGCAGGAGGCCACCAGGCTGCTGCCCGCAGCCGCCGCGTTCGTCGACAGGGAGCTCATGTGATCCGTTACGACATGGCCGACGCCGTCGCCACCGTCACCCTCGACCGGCCGGAGTCGATGAACTCGCTCACGGCCGAGGTCAAGGCCGCGCTGCTGGCGGCGGTCGGCAGGGCGGCGGCCGACCCCGAGGTCAGGGCGGTGCTGCTCACCGGCTCCGGCCGGGCCTTCTGCGCGGGCCAGGACCTGCGCGAGCACGCCGCCAACCTGGCCGCGGGCCGCGGCCTGGCCGACACCGTGCGCGAGCACTACAACCCGATCGTCGAGCTGATCGCCACCATGCCCAAGCCGGTCGTGGCGGCGGTCAACGGCGTCGCCGCGGGCGCGGGCGCGGCCCTGGCCTTCGCCTGCGACCTGCGCGTCGCCTCCGACAAGGCCAAGTTCGCGCTGGCGTTCGCGGGCATCGGGCTGGCCCCCGACTCCGGCGCGTCCTGGACGTTGCAGCGCCTGGTCGGCCGGGGCCGCGCGACCGAGCTGCTGCTGCTCGGCGAGCCGCTCGACGCCTCCGCCGCGCTCGACCTCGGGCTGGTCACGCGCGTGGTGCCCGCCGACGACCTGCCGAAGACCGCTCATGAACTGGCCGTACGCCTGGCCGCCGGGCCGACCACGGCCTACGCCGCCACCAAGCGCGCGCTGGCCCACTCCGCCACGCACTCGCTGGCCGACTCGCTCGCGCTGGAGGCCGACCTGCAGGACGCGTGCGTGGCCACCGACGACCACCAGGACGCCACCCGCGCGTTCCTGGCCAAGGAGCGGCCGGTGTTCAGAGGCCGCTGATCGGCCGGCGCTCAGGGGCGCTCAGCGGGCCAGGCAGCCCTCGATGTGGTCGTTGACCAGCCCGATCGCCTGCATCAGCGCGTACGCGGTGGTCGGGCCGACGAACCTGAAGCCGTGCTTGCGCAGCTCCTTGGCCAGGGCCTTGGAGCCGGGGGTGATGGCGGGCACGTCGGCCATCGTCCGGGGCACCGGCGCGTCGGGGTCGGCGAACCGCCACACCAGCTCCGACAGGCCCTCGGGCAGGTCGAGCGCGGCCCTGGCGTTGCCGATCACGGCCTCGATCTTGGCCCGGTTGCGGACGATCCCGGCGTCGCCGAGCAGCCGTTCCACGTCGCGCTCGGTGTAGGCGGCCACCTTGACGGTCGAGAAGCCGTCGAAGGCGGCGCGGAAGTTCTCCCGCTTGCGCAGGATCGTCAGCCACGACAGGCCCGACTGGAACGCCTCCAGCGCCACGCGTTCGAAGACCTCGTCGTCGCCCTTGACCGGGCGGCCCCACTCCTCGTCGTGGTAGGTGATGTACAGCGGGTCGCCCATGCCCGGCCAGGTGCACCGGATGAGTTCGGTCACGGGCGCTCGTCCTTGTCCTTGTCCTCTTTGCCCGGGGTCATGCGCACGGAGTCGTCGTCGTCCTTCTCGGGCTCGTCCTGCTCGGGCTCGTCGTTCTCGGGCTCGTCGGCCTTGGGCTCGTCCTGCTCCGGGAGGCGCCAGTCCGGCTCCTCCGACGGGTCGCGCAGCTCCGGCTCGCCCGCCCACTCCACCGTCGCGCCGCTCGACGTGACCGGGTCGCCGGACTCCGGCAGCTCCCTGGGCACGGCGGGCGCCTCGGGCTCGTGGTCGGTGCGCAGCCCGGCCCCGGGCGTGGCGTAGATCTCCTGGCGCGCGTGCAGCCGGCTGGACAGCAGCTCCGACACCCGCTGCTCCAGGACGGCGATCCTGGTGTCGCGGGCGCTGATGGCCTGGGCGGCCCGGCGCAGGGTCTCGTCAACGCTCTGCGTGTGGTAGCCGACCAGGTTGACCGGCAGTTGCAGCGCCATGAAGTCGACCGCCGTGAGCTGTCCGGCCTCGGGCAGGTCGAGCGGCGGGACGTCCGGCGGGAACTCGGTCAGCTCCCCGCCTCTGCCGAGGGAGACCAGGACCACGCAGGCCAGGATGGCGATCGCGGCGATGGCGAGTATGACCAGCACATTGGCATCGTACTCATATGGACGAGCACGTTCAGCGATCTACCACAAGTGCGGGCAATCGGGGCAGGCTGCTCAGCCGGTGGCCTCACCCAGCTCGGCGACGCTCGGACGGACCGGCTGCGGACGCGCTTCGAGATGGGCGAACGCCTCCTCGACCGTGGTCGTCCAGGAGATCGCGTCGAAGACGTCGGCCCGGGTGAAGCCCTCGGCGTGCATGCCGGAGACGAGCTGCCGCAGCGGCTGGTACAGGCCCCAGGGGTCGAGGATCACCAGCGGGCGGTCGTGGATGCCGAGCACCCGCGCCGTCCAGATCTCGAACAGCTCCTCCAGGGTGCCGATGCCGCCGGGCAGCACGAGGAAGGCGTCGGAGCGGGCGTCCATGACGCCCTTGCGCTCGCGCATGCCGTCGGTGACGATCAGCTCGTCGGAGTCGGTGTCGGCCACCTCGATGTCCACCAGCACCTGCGGGATCACGCCGACCGTGAACCCGCCGGCGGCGCGGGCGGCGGAGGTGACCGCGCCCATGCACGAGACCGTGGCGCCGCCGCTCACCAGCGTGTGACCACGCCTGGCGAGCTCGGCGCCCACCTCTTCGGCCAGGTCGACGTACTTCCTGTCGATGCGGAGGCTGGAGGCGCAGAAGACGCAGATGTTCACGGGCCGACAGCCTATTGGGGCTCCGCGGTCTGGGCGGCGGCGGCCTCCAGCTCCTCCTCCCGCTGGCGGGAGCGGGCCCGGTCGGAGTCGGCGATGATCCGCACGGCCTCGTCGGGGTCGTCGGTGACGGAGATCAGGTCGAGGTCCTGGGCGGCGATCTTGCCGGTGCCGAGCAGGGTGTTCTTGATCCAGTCGAGCAGGCCGCCCCAGAACTCCGAGCCCATCAGCACGACCGGGAACGAGGTGACCTTGTGGGTCTGGACCAGCGTCAGCGCCTCGAAGAGCTCGTCGAGCGTGCCGAAGCCGCCGGGAAGGGCGATGAAGCCGCGCGAGTACTTGACGAACATCGTCTTGCGCACGAAGAAGTAGCGGAACTCGATGCCGAGGTCGACGTAGTCGTTCATGCGCTGCTCGAACGGAAGCTCGATGCCGAGCCCGACCGAGACCGCGCCCTCGACCTCGGAGGCGCCCCGGTTGGCCGCCTCCATGACGCCGGGGCCGCCGCCCGTGATCACCGCGTAGCCGGACTCGGCCAGCGCCCGGCCGAGCCGCCGGCCCATCTGGTATTCGGGGGTGCCCTCGGGGGTGCGGGCCGAGCCGAAGACCGTGATCGCCGCGGGCAGCTCGGCGAGCTGGCCGAAGCCCTCCACGAACTCGGCCTGGATGCGCAGCACCCGCCACGGGTCCATGTGCACCCAGTCGGAGGGACCCTGCCGGTCGAGCAGCCGCTGGTCGTGGGTGGAGCTGGGGACGAGACTCCCGCGCACGACCGCCTGCCCCTGACGGCGTTCGGCTCGTTGCTTCTGTTCCATGGTGGTCACGCTAGTCCTCTCCGTACCGGCCCGCGGCGCCGTTCCCGACCCCGGCCGCGCCCGCCGAAGCGGACACTTCGAGGATGAACGCCCAGGTCGAAGGCCAGATGAAGGCGCCGAAAAAATCTTGGGAAAAGCAGGGAACCGAATTTCGACCCCCCTGCGTCTAACTGCCGAGGGTGCTGCTCGGGACTGAAAGTGGCTTTCCCCGCCAAATGGCCGGCGAGGAAAGCCACTTTCATTTTGTCAGCCAGTTGAGCAGGGCCCGCTCGCTCTCCGTGATCTTCGGCAGCGACACGTACTCGCCCTGCTGGTGCGCCAGGTTCGGGTCGCCGGGGCCGTAGTTCACGGCCGGGACGCCGAGCGCGGAGAAGCGGGAGACGTCCGTCCAGCCCAGCTTGGCGCGCGGGGTGCCGCCGACCGCGGCGGCGAAGGCGGCGGCCACGGGATGCGTCAGGCCGGGCCTCGCCCCGGGCGCCGCGTCGAGGAAGCTCACCTCGTAGCCCTCGAACACCTCGCGCACGTGCTGCTCGGCCTGCTCGACCGTCAGGTCGGGGGCGAACCGGTAGTTGACGCTGACCACGCACTCGTCGGGGATGACGTTGCCGGCCACGCCGCCGCGCACCGCGACCGCGTTGAGCCCCTCGTGGTACTCCAGCCCGTCGACCACCGGCAGCCGCGCCTCGTAGGCGTTGAGCCTGGCCAGCACCGGCTCGATGCCGTGGACGGCGTTGACCCCGTACCACGACCTCGCGCTGTGGGCCCGCTTGCCGGTCACGGTGACGTCGGCGCGCAGGGTGCCCTGGCAGCCGCCCTCGATCACGCCGTCGGTCGGCTCCATCAGCACCGCGAAGTCGGCCGCCAGCCACTCGGGGTGGTCCCTGGCGACCCTGGTCAGGCCGTTGCGCTCGGCCTCGATCTCCTCGCAGTCGTAGAAGACGTACGTCACGTCGCGGTTGGGGGCCGGGACGGTGGCCGCCAGCTTCAGCGCGACCGCCACGCCCGCCTTCATGTCGGAGGTGCCGCAGCCGTAGAGCAGGTCGCCCTCCACCCGGCTGGGCAGGTTGGCCGCGACCGGGACCGTGTCGAGGTGGCCCGCGATCAGCACCCGCTCGGCCCGGCCGAGGTCGGTGCGGGCCACGATCGTCTCGCCGGAGCGGTCGACCTTCAGGTGCGGCAGCGCGGACAGCGCCCGCTCGACCGCGTCGGCCAAGGTCTTCTCGTCGCCGCTCACCGACTCGATGTCCACGATCGCGGCGGTCAGCGCGCGTACGTCCTGTGTCAGGTCCAGCATCAGGTGTTCACTCCATGTTCGCGCAGCACCTCGTTGAGTGCCGCCTTGTCGTGCCGCTGTTCCGGCTCCAGACGCTTGATCACCAGCACGCACGGCAGCCCGAACGTGCCGCCGGGGAACTCCTTCTGCCGCGTGCCGCCGACCGCCACGCACCAGTCGGGCACCCTGCCCCTGGCCAGCTCCTCGCCCGTCTGGACGTCGATCACGGGGATCGTGCCGGACAGGATCGTGCCCGCCCCGATCACCGCGCCCCGGCCCACCCGCGCACCCTCGACGATCATCGAGCGGCTGCCGATGAACGCGTCGTCCTCCACGACGACCGGCACCGCGCCCGGCGGCTCCAGGACGCCGCCGATGCCCACTCCGCCGGACAGGTGCACGTTCTTTCCGATCTGGGCGCATGAGCCCACCGTGGCCCACGTGTCGACCATGGTGCCCGAGTCCACGTACGCGCCGATGTTCGTGAACGACGGCATCAGCACCACCCCCGGCGCCAGGTACGAGCCCCAGCGCGCGATGGCGCCCGGCACCACCCGCACCCCCTCGAAGGAGGTCTTGAGCGGCACCCTGTCGTGGTGCTGGAAGTCGCCCACCTGGGAACGTGCCATGCCCAGCAGCCGGAAGGCGAGCAGGATCGCGCGCTTGGCCCGCTCGTCCACCACGACCTCGCCGCCGACCAGGCGGGCGACCCTCGCCTCACCCTTGTCCAGCAGGTCGACGGCGCCGACGACCTGGATGCGGGCCTCCACGTCGGCCGGGGACAGCTCCGCGCGTCGTTCCCACAGCTCGTCCACCACCGGGGACATCACGTGACTCATGGCCACGGAGCTTATCCGGCCGGGTAGGTTCTTCAGGGTGCGCCTGCGCTTCTCCCGTGGAGTCATCACCATCGCGATCATCGTCGTGGTGCTCGCCGTCGGCGTCTCCGTGGGGCTCTACCTCCTGCTCAAGCGGGCGACGCCGCTGGTCCTCCCGGAGGCCTACTGCATGGTGCGCACCCCCGAGGGCGTCCTGACCCTCGATCCGGAGCAGGCGCAGGTCTCCGCGACCATCGCCGCGGTCGCGGCCCGCCGCCGCCTGCCCGAGCGGGCCGTCGTCATCGCGTACGGCACCGCGTTGCAGGAGTCGAAGCTGCGCAACCTCTCCTGGGGCGACCGCGACTCGGTGGGCGTGTTCCAGCAGCGCGAGTCGCAGGGCTGGGGGCGCAAGAAGCAGCTGATGGACCCGGTCTACGCCAGCAACAAGTTCTTCGCCGCCCTGGTGAAGGTCAAGAACTACCGCAAGCTGCCGCTGGCCGAGGCGGCCCAGGAGGTGCAGCGGTCGGCGGGCGGCTACGCGTACGCGCAGCACGAGCAGGACGCCAAGATCCTGGCCGCCGCCTTCACCGGCCGGGTGCCCAGGTCCGTCCACTGCTGGTATCCGCCGCCCAAGCAGACGCCCGCGCCGCGGGCCAGGACCGCCGAGGCGCGCAAGCAGCTGGCCAGGGCGCTCGGCGACCCGGCGATCACGACGAAGAAGCGGGGCTGGCTGGTGGCGTCCTGGTCGGTGGCGTACGCGGAGAAGTACCAGCTGCGGCGCGTCGGCTACAGCGGCGCGACCTGGGTCAACGACGTCGAGGCGGACGGCTGGAAGAAGGGCGGCCAGGCCGGCGACGGCGAGGTCGAGCTGTCCTGACCGCCCGCGTCCGCGGTGGCCGTCAGGTGGCGCGGGTGACGATGGTGATCGAGCCCGGCGGCAGCGGCTGGGCGTAGCTGGCGCTCCAGGCATGGCCCTGGATGCGGTCGAAGGAGAGCAGACGGCCGTCGGAGGCGTGGTAGTCGGCGAAGTCGAGCAGGCCGCGTTCGGGGTTGCCGGTCTCGCCCTCGCTCCTGAAGGCCGCGGTGCCGCGCTGGATCGGGAAGAACTCCACGCCCTCCATGATCAGCATGCTCTTGGCCGGGACCATGCCCTGCGTCGGCACCTCGGTCCACAGCAGCACCTCAAGATGGGACGCCTCGCCCGCGGCCTTGCCCTCGCGCACCTCGACGGAGAGCCACAGGCGGCGGCGGGCGACGTCGCGCAGCAGGTATTCGATCCACTGCCGGCCCTGCCAGGAGACGTGCATCGCGCCGAGCACCCGGTACGGGGAGCCGTGCACCTCGATCCGGTCGGCGACCTGGATCGTGCGAGGGTCGGCGTAGTCGGTGCCGGCATGCCCGGGGGCCTCGACCGGCGCCGGCAGCGGGGCCTCGACCGGAGCGACCTCGGCCGGTGGCGGCGGCGCGCTCGACCGGCCCCTCCTGTCCTGCCGCATGGTGGCCAGGAACGCCCCCAGCAACAACAGGACGGTGGCGATGCTCAGCCCGAGTACGACCATGGAGGTCATGCTCATCCGTCAGCTCGCTCCACTCGCGGTCTGTCTCGGCAGACGCCTTTTTTTCAATTTGTCCGTGCGTTACGACGGGCGATCCTACTGGAGGCGGCGCACGGCCGCACTGATGCGTTCGTCGGTGGCGGTCATCGCGACGCGGATGTGCCGTCCACCAGCCGATCCGTAGAAGTCTCCCGGCGCGACCAAAATCCCGATTTCGGAAAGCTTACTCACTTGATCCCACGCGTTCTGCCCATTCGACGCCCATAGGTACAGACCGGCGGTCGAATGGTCGATCGTCCACCCCGCCCGCTCCAGCGCGGGACGCAGCACGGCGCGCCGCGCGGAGTACAGCTCGCGCTGGCGTTCGGCGTGTGCGTCGTCGCCGAGCGCGACCGTCATCGCGTCCTGGACCGGCTTCGGCATGAGCATGCCGGCGTGCTTGCGCGTCTCCAGCAGCCGCTTGACCAGGACGGGATCGCCCGTCACGAACCCGGCCCGGTAGCCGGCCAGGTTGGAGCGCTTGGAGAGCGAGTGGACGGCGAGCAGCCCCTCGTGGGAGCCCCCGCAGACGTCGGGATGGAGGATGGAGACCGGCTGCTCTTCCCAGCCGAGCTCGATGTAGCACTCGTCGGAGGCCACGACCGTGCCGCGCTCGCGCGCCCAGGAGACCACCTTGCGCAGGTGCTCGGCGGGCAGCACGCGCCCGGTCGGGTTGCCCGGGGAGTTGATCCAGAGCAGGTCGACGTGCTCGGGGCCGACCGACAGCGTGCTGTCGGAGGCGGTGGCGGTCGCGCCGGCGAGCCGGGCGCCCACGTCGTAGGTGGGGTAGGCCAGCTCGGGGAAGACCACCCGCCGGGCGCCGAGGTAGGTGGGCAGCCAGGCGACGAACTCCTTGGAGCCGATCAGCGGCAGGACGTCCTGCTGGTCGACGGTGACGCCGTGGCGGCGCCGCAGCCAGCCGGCGGCGGCCTCGCGCAGCGCCTTCGTGCCGTGGGTCAGCGGGTAGCCGGGGCTGTCCGCCGAATCGCGCAGCGCCTGCTGGACGGCCTCGGGCACCGGGTCGACGGGGGTGCCGACCGAGAGGTCGACGATGCCGTCGGGGTGCGCCAGGGCGCGTTCCTTGTACGGTTCGAGCCGGTCCCAGGGGAAGTCGGGCAGCTTGTTCACGGTTCTCCAGGGTCGTTCGGGGCCGTACACGCCTGCGGCGGACGCGGGCGCGCGGGGACCGCCCGACGTGGACGGCCCCGGCGCACGCGACTCGCTAGTGGTCCTCGCCCTGCGGCGGCAGCGCGGCCACCACCGGGTGGTCCTTCTCGATCTTGCCCACCTTCGAGGCGCCTCCGGGCGAGCCGAGGTCCTCGAAGAAGTCCACGTTCGCCTTGTAGAAGTCCTTCCACTGCTCGGGAAGGTCGTCCTCGTAGAAGATGGCCTCGACGGGGCACACAGGCTCGCACGCGCCGCAGTCCACGCACTCGTCGGGGTGGATGTAAAGCATGCGCTCGCCCTCGTAGATGCAATCGACGGGGCATTCCTCGATGCACGCCTTGTCCAGGACGTCCACGCAAGGCTGCGCGATGACGTAGGTCACCTCGAGCTCCTTTTTCTCCGCACCATGGCATGACTCTGACCGCGGTTTGCTACGCCCTAGTATTGCCGTGCTTGCCAGCTGGCCGAAACGGAGGGTGGCAAACTCATGGCCGCACGCCTCGTCGTCGCGATCACAACTCAGGACATAGGCGCACGGATCACCACTCGAAGGCGCGTCCCAGAAGGCTTCCGGGACGCCGTCGGCGTGCTCGAATCCTGGACGGACGGCGTGTTGCGCGTTCGCAAGCGGGACGGCACTTTGGTGGAGATCGACGAGGAATCGCTGGTCGCGGCCAAGGTCGTTCCGGTCGCGCCTCCTCGACCTCGGGCGAGGTAACGGTAAGTATTCATTGTGTGACCGTACGTATCTGCGCCGCCGTAGCAGCCGTTCTCGCCAGCGCCGGATGCGGCGCGTCCACATCGCCGTCCACGTCCGAGGGGTCGAAGGACCTTCCGGTGCTCAACGTCCGGGCCGCCTCGCTGAAGCAGGGCTTCGGCACGATGGAGCGCCTGGCCGAGGCCGCCAAGCGCGAGGGCCAGCTCACCGTGATCGGCCTGCCGCACGACTGGGTGAACTACGGCGAGATCATCGACACCTTCGCCGACAAGTACGACATCAAGGTCAACGAGCTGGAGCCGGGCGCCAGCAGCAAGCGTGAGCTCGACGCCGCCGACCAGCTCAAGCCGGACGTGTTCGATCTCACCCTGGACATGGCCGTCTACGGGGCCGACAAGTTCGCGCCGTACAAGGTGACGGGCTGGCAGGACCTGCCCGACTTCGTCAAGGACCCCAAGGGGGCCTGGTACGGCGCGTACGGCGGCTACATGTCGATCGGCTACGACCCGCGCGAGGTCAAGGCCCCGGCCTCCTTCGCCGACCTGCTCAAGCCCGGCTACCGCGTCGCGCTCGACGGCGACCCGCTGCGCTCGGCGGCGGCGTTCGGCGGCGTGATGGCCGCGTCCATGAAGGCCGGCGCCAAACCGGACGCCAGGCAGGGGGTGGACCTGTTCGCCAAGCTCAAGCAAGCCGGGCAGCTCGTCGAGCCGGCCAAGGCGAACGTGATCATCGACTGGGACCACCTCAACGCGACCCGCAGCGCCGACCACGCCGACTCCTGGGAGGTGACGATCCCGCGCGACGCGCCGTTCGGCGGGTACCACGTCCAGGCGATCAGCAAGACCGCCCCGCATCCGGCCGCCGCCCGGCTGTGGCAGGAGTTCCTGTTCTCCGACGAGGGCCAGAACCTGCTGCAGAAGGGCTACGCCCGTCCGGCGCGCGGCGAGGCCATGCTCATGAAGGGCAAGCTCGACACCGAGCAGGCCGCCCGGCTGCCCAAGGCCGCCGGCCCGCCCGTGCTCATGACGATCCCGCAGACGGACGCGGCGAAGGCGTACCTCAAGCGGGAATGGAGCAAGAGCGTGGGATGAGTCCGTTGTGACTTGATATGTCGTAGAGACGATCAGGCTCTAAAGTGAACGGACAGCACGGCCACGGGGGCCCGATGTCTGACGAATGTGAGCTGATCGTCTTGCGATACGACGCACCGAGCTTGGAGCGGTGGAACAGTCGCGCCTACGACAGCAGTTTCGGGTACGTCTCCACCCAGGGCGCGCCGCTGGTCGACCTCCTCGACCCGCAGCCCGGGGAGCGCGTGCTCGACCTCGGGTGCGGCACCGGGGTGCTGACCGCGCAGATCGCCTTCAGGGGCGCGGACGTCCTGGGCATCGACGGTTCCGCCGCCATGATCGAGAAGGCGCTGGCCCAGTACCCGGGGATCGACTTCATCATCGGCGACGGCCACGACTTCACCGTGGTGGACCCCTACGACGCCGTCTTCTCCAACGCGGCACTCCACTGGATGAGCCGCGACCCCGCCACCGTGATCGCCAACGTCCGCGAGGCGCTGAAGCCGGGCGGCCGGTTCGTCGCGGAGATGGGCGGCGCGGGCAACTGCGCGGAGCTGACCGCCGCGATGCTGACCGCCTGGCGCGAGTACGGCCTGCGCGAGCCCGATCTGCCGTGGTACTTCCCCACTCCCGCCGAGTACGCGCGCCGGCTGGAGCAGGAAGGCTTCGTGGTCCGGCTGCTGGAGTACTTCGACCGGCCGACGCCGCTCGACGAGTGCCCCGGCGGGGCCGCCGACTGGGTGCGCATGTTCGCCTCGTCCGTGCTCGAAGGACTGCCGCCGGAGATCGTGGACCCCCTGCTCGGACGGGTCAACGAGCTGGCCGCGCCCGCCCTCCGGAGGGAGACGGGCTGGATGGCCGACTACGTGCGTCTACGCTTTGCCGCTGTTCGGCGCTGATGCGTAGTGCATGATGCGTAGGGCTGTTTTGCCGGACTATGGTCTGTTCCGTGGGCGGCGAGATGTTGGCTGCGCCGCTCCGGCGGCGTGAGGGGCTGGTGAACGGAACGGGATGAACTTCTGCCTGAGCGACCTCGTGCCACCGTTGAGGTGGAGCGACGCGTCGACGATCACGCTACTGACCGGGCAGCCGGATCTGCCGGACGCGTGGTGGCGAAGCCTGCCCATGCCGCTGGTGCTCGCAGCCATCGGCCCGGAGTCACTGGGCGAGCTGCTGACCGAGATCGCGCTGGAGCACTGGCCGGCCGCCGCCATCGGCGACGTCCTGCCGGCTCTGCACGTCCTGGACCCGGACGAGGCCGACGAACCCGCCGTCGCCATCGCGCTCGACCGCGCCGGCTCGTGGACGGGGCTGCTCTCGCTGACCGGGCGGGAGCTGGTGGACCAGCCGTTCATCCAGGCCCGGCCGGTGCTCAACACGTTGTTCGGGGCGGTGCTCGTCCGGCTGGCGCATCCGTACGCGGGCGGGCGGCAGGCCGAGGCGCACGTACCGGTGGCTCTCGCGGCCCCGGCGGACGCCGTCGTGGCGGCGGAGCTCGCCCATGAGCCCGCGCTCCCTGAGCGCGGGGCCGCTGCGGAGGCCGTCGGGGAGGCGGCCGGCCGTGGCGGCGAGCGGGTGCTCGACGCCGACTCCGAGCCGGTCGTCGAGGAGGTGCCGCGGCCCGAGGCCGAGCCCGTGCTCGACGCCGCCGAGGAGCCCGCGCCCGAGCCCGCCGCCGCGGAGGCGTCCGCGCTGGAAGCGCAGGGGGTCGGCGGCGAGCCGGAGCCCTTCTCGTCGGACGATCACGACGAAGAGGCTGAACGGCGCGAACCCGCCGACCTCGACGGCTCCGCCGACGTCCCTGAGATCCTTGAGGGGCGGGAGGAGGAGCGGGCCGAGGCCGCACAGCCCGAGGCGCACGCCGAGCCCGAGGCGCACGCCGAGCACGACACCGAAACTGAACCCGAGCCCGAGGCCGAGCCCGAGCGCGAGGCCGACTTCGAGCACTCCGAGGCCGACGCGGAGCCCGGGGCCGAGCACGCGGAACCCGGGGCCGAGCACGCGGAGCCCGAGGCCGAGCACGCGGAGCCCGAGGCCGACGCCGAGCACGCGGAACCCGAGCACGCCGAACCCGGCGAGGCGGACTCCGAGCACGAGGCGCTCCTTGAGCGGCCCGAGCCGGAGGCGCCTGTCGCGCACCCCGAGCAGGGGCAGGCCGCCGCGGGTCCGCACGACGAGCCCGCCGAGGGCGGCGCGGAGTTGTCCGAGCTGATCGAGGCCGCGTTCGCCGGGCTCGACGACAAGAGCTGGGCCGTGGCGCAGAACCGTGTCTTCACCGACGAGCCCTCGGCGGTCGACCAGCTGGCCAAGCTGTTCGCCGTCCCCCCGGCCGACATCTCCGCCACCGAGCGGGAGCTGCGCGTCCGTCTCGACCAGTGGCTGGCCAGCGAGGAGGCCGCGCCGTACCGCGCGCACCTGGACGAGCTGCGCAGGACGCTGGGCCCGGCCGCGCCCAAGGAGCAGCTGATCGGCGCGGCCGACTGGCACGCCAGGGAGATCCGCGCGCTGGAGGTGCCGGCCTGGCAGTTCGTGCTGGCCACGCTGCCCGCGCAGCCGAACCAGCCGGCGGAGTTCCAGCAGCCGGTGGAGTTCCAGCAGCCGCACTCGGCGTTCGCCGCGATGCAGCCGCCGCCTCCCCTGCCGCCACCGCCCATGCCACCGCCGCCGGCCAGTCCGGCCAGTCCACCCGCTCCGGTCAGTCCGGCCGGTCCGGCCGGTCCGCCGCAGTTCCAGGCGTTCACGCCGGTCCCGCCGCCGCCCGCGGAGGGCAACGGCGGGGCGGAGCAGAACAAGCCGTACCAGCCGCTCAAGGACGTCTCCCAGACCAGGCGCTGCTTCCGCCAGCCGGACGGCCGCTGGTGGCTGCGGATCGACGTGACCGCCGAGCAGCTGGCCGGCGGCGAGTGCGCGCTCCCGACGGGCTTCGCGGCCTACCTCGGCCTGTCCCCCGGCGAGAGCCGGGCGGTCAGGAGCGCGGCTGGCGAGCTGACCATGACCTGGCACGGCAGGCCGGTGCTGGAGTCCATCGAGCGCCTGCTCGTTGACGTCGGCGCCAAGGAGGGCGGACACCTGTTCCTCACGCTGTCGGACGAGGGCGTCCTGCGCGCCCGTCACCTGCCGGTCGCCGCCCAGAACGCCGAGAGCATCACCAAGGCGCTGCGCCTGGTCGGCTACACGGCGCCGGGCGGCACCCGGGACCAGGCGGCCAGGGTGATCGCGACGAGGATCGGGCTCACCGGCCCCGTCGGGCTGCCCGACCTGCTCACCAGGCTCCGCGAACGCGGCGACCGCGACCTGCTCGCCCTCTTGGACTGACCGCCCGTGCCGCGGCTCGCGATCGGCCCTGACTTTCCAGGGGAGCTCGGCGCACTGGCTCAGCCGGTGCGCAGGGACGCCGTGGTCGCGCTGCGCCGGTTCCTGCTGAACGTGTCCGGAGCCCCACACCCCGAGCGGGTGCGGGGCTGCCGGGACGCCAAGGTCGCCACGCTGCGCCTGGCCGACGGGCATCGCGGCGTGGTGGTCCGGCAGCGCGACGTCTACTGGCTGCTCGCCGTGCGGCCCGATCCGGAGGCGTGGTCGTACGCCCAGCGTCACCGGTACGGCGTCAACCCCGTGATCGGCGTCGTCGAGGAGTGGGACGCCGAGACCCTGGAACGGGTCGAGCCCGCCTTACGCAGGTCGGCCCGCCCCTCGCGGCTGTTCGAGCAGATCTGCGACGGCGACCTGCTCGCACTCGGCATCGACGTGCACGCGCTGCCCCTGGTCCGGCTGATCTCCACCGAGGCCGACGTGGCCGCGCTGGAACCGCTGCTGCCGCCCACCCAGTATGCGCCGCTGGCCGTCCTGGCCAGGGGCGGCACGCTGTCGGAGGCGTGGCGGGAGCTGGACAACTGGCGCGCCCGCGACGAGGAGACGGGCGCGATCGACCCCGACGACCTGCACGCGGCGCTGCTGCGCAGCCCGGACCGCGCGGTGTTCGCCGCCGACAAGGTGGAGCTCGACCGGGTGCTGGGGGCCCCGGACTGGTGCACGTTCCTGCACCCGACGCAGCACCGGCTGGCCAGGGCCGGACGGTACGAGCAGCCGGTGCTGGTCGTGGGC
Source organism: Nonomuraea sp. NPDC004702 (assembly GCF_053601695.1). NCBI lineage: Bacteria > Bacillati > Actinomycetota > Actinomycetes > Streptosporangiales > Streptosporangiaceae > Nonomuraea > Nonomuraea sp. NPDC004702. The sequence goes on along the minus strand of NZ_JBSGCE010000011.1, from coordinate 109,616 downwards.
GGCGCGGGCACCGGCAAGACGATCATCGCCCTGCACCGGGCGGCCCACCTGGCGGCGCGGGGCAGCGGCCCGGTGCTGCTGGTGACGTTCTCACAGAGCCTGGCCGAGGAGCTGGCCGGCCGGCTGGACGTGCTGATCGACGACGAGACCGTGCGCAAGCGCGTCGAGGTGGACAACGCCGAGCGCCTGGCCGTGCGGATCGTCGCCGACGCGGAGGGACGCCGTCCCGCCCTGGTCGGCCCGGGGGCCCGGTCGCTGGCCCAGCTCACCGACGAGGCGATCAGGCTGCTGTCGATCACGACCGGCGACCTGCTGGACGACGTGGAGCCGGGGCGCAAGCCGTACCGGCACATCGTGGTGGACGAGGCGCAGGACATCAGCCCGGCGCAGTGGCGGCTGCTGCGGGCGGCGGCGCCGCACGCGCACGACGACCTGTTCGTGGTGGGCGACCCGCACCAGCGGGTGACCGACACGCGGGTGGCGCTCGGCGCGGTGGGCATCCCGGCCGTCCAGCACGACCTGCGGATCTCCTACCGGCTGCCGCAGGAGATCCTGTCCTACGTGGTCCGGCTGCGCGGCGGCGGCCCGGCGAACGGCCTGGTCAAGGGCGTTGCCGAGCTGTTCGGCTACCGCGCCACGCACAACGGCCGGCGGCCGGTGGTCCGGGCGTACGACACACCCGAGTCCGAACTGGCCGGGCTGCGGGCCACGGTCGGCGGCTGGCTGGCGGACGGCGTGCCGGAGGGCGAGATCGCCGTCGGGGCGCGCACCCCCACGCTGGTCCGGTCCGCCCGGGAGGCGCTGGACGGGCTGGACGTGCGCGTGGCGACCTTCCAGCATCTGAAGGGCCTGGAGTTCGAACGGGTGGCGCTCGTCGGCGTGGCGGAGGGCGTGGTGCCCGGACCGCTGCCCGCGGAGCCGGCCGCGCGGGCTCGGGCGCTGCAACGCGAGCGGAGCATACTGTTCGTCGCCTGCACACGGGCCCGAACGATGCTCTATATCTCGCATTCCGGAAGGGGGAGCCCATTTCTGTCCCCCTGATCACATAGTCTGAACTGCGGATATCTTCCCTTTGCCGGTTGGACCTCAATGAACCTCAGCCTGAGCGACCTCGCGCCACCCCTGCGCTGGACCTCCCCTGGTCAGATCGCGCCGATCGTGGAGGAGCCCCAGCTGCCCGAGGCCTGGTGGCAGGCGATCCCCCTCGACCGCGCGTGCGCGATCGTCGGGACGCAGACCGTGGCGGGTCACCTGGCCGATCTGGCCGTGGCCTGCTGGGGGCACCTGCTGCTCGGCGACATCCTGCCGCTGCTGCGTTTCTCCGACCCCGCCGAGGCCGAGCGCACGCCGGAGTCGCTGGGCAAGGACGTGGTGCAGAAGCTGTTCACCGGTGTGTTCGAGCGGCTGCTCGAACCCGCGCCCGCCGCCCTGCCCGTCCCGGCCCGGCCCGACAAACCCCTTCCCGAGCTGATCGACGCGGTGTTCGCCGCGCTCGACGACCGGCAGCGCGCCATCGCCCGCGACCGGCTCTACGCGGCGCAGCGCGCCACGCTCGACGAGCTGGCGCAGCGTTTCTCGGTCACCCGCGAGCGGATCAGGCAGATCGAGCGGGACCTGCGCGACCACGTGGAGGCCTGGCTGGGCTCGCCGGAGGCGGCGGGGCTGGTGGCGCACGTGACGTGGCTGAGGGGCAGGCTGGGGTCGGCGGTCCCGGCCGACGACCTCGCGGCCGCCGTGCCATGGCACCGCGGCGACCTGCGCACGCTGGGCATCCCCGCGTGGCGGTTCGTCCGCACGCTGCTGACCGGCTACGAGCAGGCCGACGGGTGGCTGGTCTCCGGCGGGGCCGACGAGCTGCGGGAGAAGACGCGGCAGTTGTTCACCGACGGGCCGCGGCCGCTCGACGAGGCGGTGTCCATGGTGGCCCAGCTCGGCGTCCGCGAGGACGTCGCCGAGCGGTGGATCCTCGCCGTGCCGCAGCTTCGGGTGCTCGGCCGGCACGTGGTGCCCTGGCCGCGCAGCATCAACGAGAAGGCCGAGGCGGTGCTGGCGGTGGCGGGCACGCCGCTGTCGCCCGAGGAGATCCAGGAACGCATCGGCGAGGACTACAGCCTGGTCGGCATCCGCAACCAGCTCACCGCCGACGAGCGCTTCCGCCGGGTGGACCGGAACAAGTACGGGCTGACCAGGTGGGGCGGCGACGAGTACCTGGGCATCAGGGAGATGATCTCCAGGGAGATCGAGCGGGCCGGCGGCGAGGCCTCGGTGAGCACGATCGTGACGAACCTGACCTCCCGCTACGACGTGAGCGAGAGCTCGGTGCGCGCCTACTCGGGCGGCCCCGGGTTCGAGCGCACGCAGCGGGGCTGGATCAGGGTGGCCGGAACGTCGCCGACCGGGGAGTCGGAGCCGTACCAGCCGCGCAAGGACGTCTCGGAGACGCGGCGCAGCTTCCGCTCCCGCGACGGACGGTGGTGGCACCGCGTGGACGTCAACGCCGAGCACCTGCGCGGGTCGGGCTCGCCCCTGCCGACCGGGTTCGCCGCCTACCTGGGCATGGCTCCCGGCGGGTCGCTGACCGCCTCGACGCCCTCGGGCGACGTGGTGATCAGCTGGCACAACCAGCCGACCATGGGGTCGATCCGCAACGTGCTGGCCGACTTCAAGGCCAGCGAGGGCGACCACGTGTTCCTGACCGTCTCCGACGGCGGCGAGCTGCTGACCCGCTACCTGCCCGCGGCCGCCGTGGCGATGCCGCCGCTGAACCGGGCGCTCTACCTCATCGGCTACACCGCACCGGTGCACTCCGAGATGGAGGGGCTGCGGCTGATCGGGGCCCGCATCGGGCTGCCCGACACGGCCACCCGCGAGGAGGTGCTGGCCCGGCTGCGCGAGCGCGGGGACAGGGACATCCTCGGCTTCCTCGGCGGGTGAGGGCTAGGCTCGGGTGATGTTGCGGATCCACGACACCCGGGCCAGGCAGGTCGAGGAGATCTCGGGCGGGCGGGCGGTGCGCGTGTACACGTGCGGGCCGGCGCTGCACCGCCGCGTCCATCTGGGCGACCTGCGCACGTACGTGCTGTCCGACCTGGTCAGGAGGGTCCTGGAGGGGCGGCGTACCCGGGTCGTGGCCTGCCGGCACGTCGCCGACCTCGGGCGTCCCGGCGGTGAGGCCGGGGGGACGGTCCGCGCCCACGAGGACGCGTTCGTCGACGACGCGGCCGCGCTCAACCTGCGGCCGCCCGAGCACGCGCCGCGCGCCGGGGAGACGGTCGACCTGATGATCGAGCTGATCGCCGGGCTCGTCGAGCGCGGGCACGCCTACCCGGCGCCGGACGGCTCGGTGTACTTCGACGTACGGACGTTCCCGGCGTACGGCGAGATCTCCGGCACCGGCCTGGACGACCTCAAGCCCGCCGACCCGGTCGCCGCCGACCCGCACCGGCGTTTCCACGCCGACTGGGCCCTGTGGCGGCCCGCCGACGGCGACCAGGGCCGGGACGCGCCCTGGGGCCGGGGCCTGCCCGGCCCGCACGTGGCGTGCTCGGCGCTGTCGCTGCGTTTCCTCGGCGAACGGATCGACCTGCACGTCGGCGACGCCGCCCGGTGCTTCCCGCACCACGAGGCCGAGCGCGCCCAGTCGGACGCGGCGACCGGCCACGAGGTGGTGCGCCACTGGGTGCACGGCGAGCGCCCGCTGTTCGACGGGCGCGAGATGGCTGAGTCGGCGGGCGACGCGGTGCTGCTGTCCGACGTGGTGGCGGCCGGGCTCGACCCGCTGGCGGCGCGCCTGGCCTTCCTCGGGCACCGCTACCGGGAGCGGCTCGACCTCTCCTGGGACGTCCTGCGGGCCGCCGACCGCACGGTGCGGCGGTGGCGGGCGCGGGTGGCCGAGTGGTCGGAGTCGCCCAGCGCGCCCATGGCCGCGTCGTACGCCGAGCGCGTCGGGGCGGCCCTCGACGACGACCTGGACACCCCGGCGGCGCTGGCCGTCCTGCGGGAGCTGGAGCTGGACGAGTCGGTGGCGCCCGGGTCGAAGTTCGAGACGTTCCTGCACCTGGACCAGGTGCTGGCGCTCGACCTGTCCACGGAGATCGGCAAGCCGCGGGTGCCGCCCGCCGGGGCCGGCGAGCTGCTGGCGCAGCGGGAGCGGGCGGTGGCGGCCAACGACTGGGCGGCGGCCGACCGGCTCCGGGACGAGCTGGCCGACCTGGGGGTTCGCGTCACCGACACCCCGGAGGGACAGAGCTGGGCCCTCTGATCGGAAGCCCTCCGCGCGAGGCCGCTCCGGCCGTCTGAAACGGCTGGAGCAGTGAGCCGGTACTGCCAGACTTGTTCCAGTTCGGCAAGATGGAGGTATCGGTGAGACCCTTTGCGTGGATGCCGTGGCCTTTCCGGTGGTTCGCCCGGGTGTTGACCGTGCTTCTCGTGCTGGCGCTCGTGCTGGCCGGGGTCCTGGTGTACACGGTGCGGAAGTCGTTCCCGCAGGTGGACGGGACGCTGCGACTGCCCGGTCTGGCCGGGAAGGTCGAGATTTATCGCGATAAATCGGGGATTCCGCATATCTATGCCGACACTGCGGCCGACCTGTTCATGGCGCAGGGCTTCGTCCACGCCCAGGACCGGTTCTTCGAGATGGACTTCCGCCGCCACACCACCGCCGGACGGCTCTCCGAGCTGTTCGGCAAGGCCACGCTCGGCAACGACAAGGCGCTGCGGACCATGGGCTGGCGCCGGGTGGCCGAGCAGGAGCTGCCCGCCCTCGACCGGCAGACCCAGGACTTCCTGGCCGCGTACGCCAAGGGCGTGAACGCCTGGCTGGACGCCAACCCCAACGCCTCCGACCGCAGCCTCGAATACTCGGTGCTCAAGCTGCAGAACGGCGAGTACCGGCCGGAGCGGTGGACCGCGGTCGACTCCGTCGCCTGGCTGAAGGCCATGGCGTGGGACCTGCGCTCCAACATGGAGGACGAGATCGACCGCGCCCTGGCGCTGACCAAGCTGCCCAAGGAGCGCGTCGAGCAGCTCTACCCCGGCTACCCGTACGACCGCCACTCCCCGATCGTCGGCGAGGGCGCGCTCTCCCAGGGCCGCTACGACCAGCAGGCCGAGCCGCGGATCGGCGGTGTGCGGGCGCTCTCCCAGGCCGCCGCGACGCTCGACGCCGTGCCGAGCACGATGAGCAGCGAGGAGCGCGAGGGCATCGGCTCCAACTCGTGGGTGGTCTCCGGCGCGCACACCACCAGCGGCAAGCCGCTGCTGGCCAACGACCCGCACCTGTCCCCGCAGATGCCGTCCGTCTGGTACCAGGCCGGGCTGCACTGCAGGAAGCTGTCCGAGCAGTGCCCTTACGACGTCACGGGGTTCACCTTCTCCGGCGTGCCCGGCGTGATCATCGGGCACAACGACAAGATCGCGTGGGGGTTCACGAACCTCGGGCCGGACGTGGCCGACCTCTTCCTGGAGAAGGTGGACGGCGACACGTACCTGTACAAGGGCGAGCAGGTCAAGCTGGAGACGCGGCAGGAGCAGATCAAGGTCGCCGGCGGCGCCCCCGTCACGATCACCGTGAAGAGCACCCGGCACGGCCCGCTGATCAACGAGGTGATGGCGGACGCCCGGCCGAGCGGCGAGGCGAACGCCGTGGCCCTGCAATGGACCGCCCTCACCCCCGGCAGGACCGTGGACGCCATCTTCGCGCTCAACAAGGCGGGCGACTGGCCCGAGTTCCGCTCGGCGGCGGCGCTGTTCGAGGTGCCGTCCCAGAACCTGATCTACGCCGACACCAGCGGCAAGATCGGCTACCAGGCGCCCGGGCGCATCCCCGTACGGGAGAAGGGCGACGGCGCCTGGCCGGTGCCCGGCTGGACCGGCGAGTACGACTGGAAGGCCGCGCCCATCCCCTACGACCAGCTGCCCACGGTGGAGGACCCGGCCGAGGGGTTCGTCGTCACGGCGAACAACGCCGTCATCGACCCCCGCCGCTACCAGCCGCTGCTGACCAAGGACTGGTCCTACGGCTACCGCTCCCAGCGCATCCGCGAGCTCATCGAGTCCGCGATCGCCAAGGGCAAGATCGACGCCGGGACGATGTCGGACATCCAGCAGGACACCTCCAACGAGTTCGCCGAAACGCTGGTGCCCGCGCTGCTGCGGGTGGACCTGGCCGGGCCCGCCCGCCAGGCCCGCGAGCTGCTGCGCACGTGGGACCACTCCCAGGGGCTCGGCTCCGCCCCCGCCGCCTACTACAACGCGGTGTGGCGGCACCTGCTCATGCTCACGTTCGACGACGACCTGCCCGAGCAGGTGTGGCCCGGCGGCGGCGACCGCTGGTACGACGTGGTCGCCAACCTGCTCACCGCCCCCGACGACCCCTTCTGGGACGACGTGACCACCAAGAACCTCACCGAGACCCGCGACGACATGCTGCGGCAGGCGATGGCCTCGGCCTACCACGAGCTGTCGGAGCTGTTCGGCACCGACGTCAGGTCCTGGAAGTGGGGCGACCTGCACCAGCTCGAACTGGTCAACGGCACGCTCGGCACGTCGGGCCTCGCGCCGGTGGAGGCGCTGTTCAACCGCGGCCCGTTCGCCGTGCCCGGCAACAAGGACGCGGTGAACGCGACCGGGTGGAACGTGCAGAAGGGGTACGGGGTCACGGCGGTGCCGTCGATGCGCATGGTCGTCGACCTGGCGGACCTGGACAAATCCCGCTGGATCAACCTGACGGGCGCCTCGGGGCACGCCTTCCACGACAACTACTGGGACCAGGCCGAGGCGTGGGCGCGGGGCGATCTGCTCCCGATGTACTCCAAGCCCGAGTCGGTGAAGAACGCCGCCATCCACACCCTCACCCTGACGCCCTGACCTTCCCGCCGCCTGCCGCCCCCTTCCCTCTCATTCCTGACCCGCCGCCCCCTGCCCCCTGGGCCGCTCTGAGGATGCGTCATTCCTCTCTGAGGGCGCGTCCTCCCTGGAGGACGGTCTGGTCGAGGGTAGGGCGGACCCGCCCGGCGTACGACCGTGGTTGTAGTCGAAGGCCAGACCGTGGTCCGACGCGCCGGGCCCCCGGCCGCTGTCAGCATGGCCGCATGACTCGCCTCCGGTACTCCGATCGCCTCTGGTACTCCGTCGGGATCTTCCTCCTGCTCGTGGGCCTGGCGCACCTGGGCGTGCTCGTCGTGGCCGGCGGCCCGTGGGAGGGGGCCGTGTCGTGGCGCAAGCCGTTCACGTTCGGGGTGTCGTTCGGGTTGAGCGTGCTGACCCTGACCTGGGTGTCCCAGTGGTTACGGCTGCGTGCCCGCGCGTTCGTCCTCGGGGCGTTCGCGGTGGCCTCCACGGTCGAGGTGGCGCTGATCACCCTTCAGGCGTGGCGCGGGGTGCCGTCCCACTTCAACATGGAGACCCCCCTCGACACGGCCATCGCCCGCACGCTGGCCGCGTTCGGCATCACGCTCATCGTCCTCGCGATCACCATGACGATCGCCGCCTTCCGCCCGGCGCCGGAGGTCGCCCCGAACACCAGTCTGGCCGTACGGGCCGGCTTCGCCACGCTGCTGGCGTCCATGGTCTTCGGCGGCGTGATGATCGCCCGTGGTGTCGTGGCGGTGATGACGGGCAACCAGCAGCTCGCCTACACGGTGGCCACCGCGCTCAAACCGGCCCACGCCGTGCTCATGCACGGGGTGCTCCTCCTGCCGGCCCTGTCCTGGCTGCTGTCCCGCACGCTCCCGTCCGAGGGCGCGCGGCTGCGAGCCGTACGCCTGGCCACCTGGGCGTACGTCGCGGTGGCCGCGCTGGTGTCCGGCCTGGCCGTGGCGGGGGTGGCGGTCGTGGGGCCGTCCACGGCGTCGGTGTTGTCGGCCGGGGCGATCTCGGCCCTGGCCATAGCGGCGATCGCGCTGGGCCGGTTCAGCCCCCGCCTCGGCCGGGCGAAGCATTGAGGCCGGGGTAATGGGTCAGCCGTTATGCCGTCGCCGCCGCCACCACACGGGCGCGCGCGGGTAACCACCGTCGTCCAGGTCGGCCAGCCGCTCGAACACGTTGTACGACGCCTGATGCCCGCACACGACCACCGACACGAGCATGGCCAGCAGGTAGAGCGGGAGCATCGGCAGTCCGGCGCAGCAGGCCCACTGGGTGGCGTGCCGTGCCTCGTGCCGGATGAGCCGGTCGTCGAGGTCGTCCTGCCTGGTCAGGACGACGTTCCCCACCGTGAACGCGCCTGCGATGGGAAAGCGGTAGCGGTAGCCGAAGGCGAGGATGAGCCCGTCGGGGCCGGGCCGGCGGGCCGCGCCGCCGACGATCGAGATGAGGAGGCCGAGCGGGGTGGCGAGGTTCACATAGTTCACCGCCCGCCGGAACCGATAGCGCCTGTTCATGCGTCTCAGTCTTGACCAATCTTGACAAGTCGGAATAATGATCTGCGTCCTGAAATCTCCCACAAGAGCAGGATTATGAGATTCTCCATCCTGGGCGCGCTGCTCGGCGCTGTTGCACTGGCCGGAGCCGGCGGAGTCGCGATCACCCAGACATCAGCCACCGATCCCCTACGTTCCACCGATTCTCCTTCCGGCGCGCAGGTGGCGTTACCCGTCGCCGCGACCCCGACGGCGACGCCCACGGCGACGCCCACGGTCGGGGATTACACCGCCACGACGAAGGTGGTCAAGAAGAAGGGCGTCTCGTACTTGAATGTGTCCGTCAAGTACGACGGAGCGGCCCGCTTCACCGTGAAGCAGAAGGTGTGCAGGAGCAAGTCCTGCAGGAGCGCCACCGCCCAGTTCCCCGTCACCACCGGGGCCGGGCAGACCACGAAGAAGCTGGGCAAGGGCACGTACAAGGCGCGGGGCAAGCCGGCCGTCAAGGTCAAGCCGCTCCCCTGGCCGACCCGCACCGTGACGGTCTCGCCGACCGCCACGCCCACCGCCACGGCCGCGCCGAGCGCGACGGCGACCGTGACGTCCACGGTGACCGAGCAGGCCACGGTGACCGCCACGGTGACCCAGCCCGGCCCGACCGTGACCGTGCCCGGCCCGACGGTGACCGTGCCGGGGCCGACGGAGACGGTGACGTACACCTGTCAGCCCGCCCCGCCGACGACCCCGCTTCCGCCGTCCGAACCGCCGACCGCCACGCCGTCGCCCTCGGTCTCGGAATCCCCGGACGTCCCGGAAGTCCCGGACGCCCCGGCCCAGGCCCCCGCCCCACCGGCGAGCGACACCCCGACCCCCACCCCGACGCCGACGCCGACGCCGACCGCGACGGACATCCCGACCGACACCCCCACCGGCGCCCCGACCGACGTCCCCACGGACATCCCGACGTGCGCGCCGCCCACGGATCTCCCCTCCGAGACCCCGACCCCAACCCCGACCCCGACGTCCACGGACACCGGCACCCCCACCGACACCCCCACCCCGCCGGAGTCCCCCACTCAGTAACCCCCGACCGACACAACGCATGATTCAGGCCAGGCCCAGCGCCTGGCCTGAATCATGTCCGCCCGCCCCACAACCCACCGCGACCGCCCTCTCACATCCGGGACGCCGCACCACCGCTGAACCAGGCCGCCAACCCCGTCGAGACGCCGCGTCACCGCTCCCATCCCTCCGGGTCGTGACCGGGTACGCCCCGGGTGGGTCAGTGCGGGGCGTTTGTGGGGTGGGGTGGTGGGGTCGGGGTCAGCAGGCGGGTGAGGGTGTCGGTCAGCCAGCGTTCGTAGGCGTCGGCGTCCCAGCTCAGCATCCCCCGCCCCAGCAGGTACGTCTCCGTGTGCACCAGGACGGCGGTGGTGTCGGTCAGCCAGTCGAGATCGTGCCCGCCTGCCAGAAGCCCGTCGGCGGCCATCTTGTCCCAGAAAGCGCGCATGTTCGCGCGGGTGGCCTCGCGTCCGGCCCGGGTGGCGGCGGCCAGGTCGGGCTCGGTGGGAGCGGCCTGCAGGGCGACGGCCAGCAGGTCGCCGGCGCGTTCGGCCATCTGGCGGCTGCCCCCGGCCAGGGCGGCGATGCGCTCCTCGGCGGTGGGGGCGGTGCCGGCGCGGACGTACCAGTCGCGGCCGGTGACGTCGACGGCGGCCCCGTCACCGGCGAAGGCGACGTCGACGCAGCGTTTGAGCAGCGCGGCCTTGGTGCCGAAGCGCAGGTAGACGGTACGGTCCCCGACCTGGGCGGACTGGGCGACGGCGGTCAGGGTGGTGGCCGCGTAGCCGTTGCGGAGGAACAGCTCGGTGGCGGCGGCCAGGATCTTCTCCTCGGTGGCGGCGATGCGGGCGGCGCGCAGATCACGCTTGACGGGCTCCGACATAAAATGCAGTATAACTGCATCGATGCAGTGCAACTGCAAGGAGGGGATTGCCGTGTCGCACCTCCCGCGCCTGGACGGCGTGCACCACCTCAAGCTCCCGGTCACCGACCTGGAGCGTTCCCTGGCCTGGTACCGCTCCCGGTTCGGGTACGAGATCGACATCGAGTTCGTCGAGCAGGGCGTGCCGATGGGTTACGCGCTCGCCCATCCGGCCGGCGGTCCCGTACTGGCGCTGCGGCTGGACCCGGAGCGGGCCAAGGCCGCCGCGGGCTTCGACTACTTCGCCATCGGCGTCCCGGACAGGCAGGCCATCGAGGAGCTGGCCGCCCACCTGACCACGCTGGGCGACAGCCACGCCGGCGTGCACGAGGCGACCATCGGCTGGATCCTGCCCGGCCTGCACGACCCGGACGGCCACGAGATCCGCTTCTACACCACGCAGCCGCTGCCCCCGCGCGAGCGGCCCGCCCCCACCGCGGCCGACGCGGACGAGGAGCGTCGCAGCAGCGGCACCCGTCCGGCCGAGACCTCCTGAGGAGCGCGCCATGACCGTGGTCCGCAGCTAGGACGGGCGCCTGGAGGTCTTCGCCCGCGGCACCGACGACGCCCTGATCCACGTCTGGCAAAAGTGGCCGGACGGGCCCTGGTCCGACTGGGCCTCGCTCGGCGGGACGCTGACCACCAGCCCCGTCCTGGCCCGCAACGACGAGGGCCGGCTGGAGGTCTTCGCCGTCACCGCCGACGGCGCGCTCTGGCACATCTGGCAGACCGCCCCCGACAACGGCTGGTCGGACTGGGCCTCGGTGCACGGCCTCATGCTCGTCGACCACCCGGCGGCCGGCCGCAACGCCGACGGCCGGTTGGAGGTCTTCGCCCGTGGCCAGGACACCCGCCTGTGGCACAGCCGGCAGCGGCACGAGGGCGGCTGGTCGCAGTGGGAACCGCTCGCGGACGGAGGGCTGGCACCGCCCGCTGGGCACCTTCCCCACCGTCGGGCAGAACCACGACGGCAGGCTGGAGACGATCGTGATCGCCTCGAACGGCCGCAGCCCCGTGCACTCCTGGCAGCACGAGCCCAACGGCGACTGGGCCAAGTGGCAGAGCCTCGAAGGCTGGTCGGTACGCGCCCTGGGCCCGGGCTTCCGCGAGTTCTGAACCCGGCCGGTCACCTCACACAGCGGGACCGAGCGGCGCTTCGGACGCAACGCCGCCCGGCTCTTCCTTCAGCTCGACGAAGATCGCGTGCGACTCGGTGTCGCCGATGTTCCGCCCCGCGTGCTCCTGCGCGCCGACCCATCGCGCCTGCCCCGCCACCAGGTCAAGCTCGACCTCTCGCGCGCCCGAGGTGAGACGGCGGCTGAAGGACGACAGCGTGACCATCACGCTGTCGGGATGGCCGTGCGGGCTGGTCGAGTCGCCGGGCCGGTCGCGGTAGCGCAGCACCCTGACCCGTTCGTTCTCGAAGATCACCGTGTACAGACCGGGGTTCGTGACCACGGGATCGGCGCTCATGGACCACCTCACAAGGCGAGTCAGCTACATGGGACGACGGTACCATGATGGGCATGTCGGTACCATATGAGCAGACCGGCCGTCACCGGCAGAAGGCCCGCACCCGCGCCGCCCTGGTCGAGGCCGCCCGCCGCCTGCTGGCCGACGGCACGGACCCCACGGTCGAGGACGCCGCCGCCGCGGCCGGCATCTCGCGCACCACCGCCTACCGCTACTTCCCCAACCAGAACGCCCTGCTGACCGCCGCGCACCCGCAGATCGAGCAGACCTCCCTGCTCCCCCCGGACCCGCCCGCCGACCCCGCGGCGCGCCTGGACCTGGTGATGACCGCCTTCACCCGGCTCACCCTCGACTGGGAACCACAGCTGCGCACCTCGCTGCGCCTGTCCCTGCGACCGGGCGCCGAACAGCCGCACCTGCGCGGCGGCCGGGCCGTCGGCTGGATCGAGGACGCCCTCGCCCCGCTCCGCGACACCCACCCCGGCCTGGACCTGCACCACCTGGCGGTGGCCATCCGCGCCGCGACCGGCATCGAGTCGCTGGTCTGGCTCACCGACATCGCCGGATACACCCGGCAGCAGGCGGCCGACACCATGTGCTCGTCGGCGCGGGCGCTCCTGGTCGCCGCCCTCGACCGGCACGACCGCCGCACGGGGCAGGCGTAGCCGCGGAGTCAGAGGTTCTTGTAGCGGCCGTCGTGGTAGAGCAGCGGCGAGCCGTCCGCGGGGGTGCCGAGGGCCGTCACCTGGCCGAGCACGATGGAGTGGTCGCCGCCGTCGTACACCGCCGTCGTGGCGACCTCGACCGTGGCCAGGGCGCCGGTGAACAGGGCCACCCCCGACTCCCCGCGATGGTGCTCCCACCGGGCCAGTTGCCCGTTCAGCGGACGGCCGCGGTGGGCGAAGAAGCGGGAGGCGTCCTCCATCGAGGCGTGCAGCACCGACACGCCCCACACCCCGGCCTCGATCACGGCGTCGTGGAAACGGGCCACCTTCTCGGCGCAGAAGAGCACGAGCAGGGGGTCGAGCGACACCGACGTGAAGGAGTTGACGGTCATCGCGTGGTCCACACCGCCGAGCCGGGTCGTGACGATCGCGACTCCCGTGGCGAAGCGGCCGACGACCTTACGGTAGTTTCCCGGGTCCACATGCCGCTCTATGGAATGCACGACGTTACTTTATGCCTCTACGTCGGATTCTTTGGAGGTGGGTATCCCCGCAACAACCACGAACCCCCACCGGATGAGGGCGAGCACAGGAACGCCACCACGAGAGCCAGCAATCCGCCATACAGGTAGACGTACCCCGCCGCACCCTGAGAGATCACCAGATCTCCGGCACTGAGTTCGAGCGTGAACGGCATCGTCACCAGCAGCCAGCCGAGCCCGACCGCGAACGCGGCGAGCTTCGTCCGCATGAGCCTGGCCGCCCCCAGCGGGAGGAGGAACAGCGCGAGCACCCACCCGATCGCCACCCACGGAACGGCGCCCAGCTGGTCGAGCGCGTGCGTGAACCCGCCGACGACGCCGAGCACGACACCCAGCACGAACAGCATGCCGTACGCCGCCCCGCCCAGCGCCGACTCCGCCTGGCTGCGATGCTCCATGGGGAACGAGGTTAGTGGATGCCCGCGAAGAGATCGTTCTCGCGGTTGTGCGGCTCGCCGAGCCCACCGGCGTCGACCGGCGGCCCGGGCACCGGCCGGCCGGGCACGCCGATGGCCAGGACGAAGTGCTCCACGCCGAGCACCTCCTGCCCGATGTTGTTGGACAGCGCGTACCAGGGGCCGTCGACGGTGATCTGGGTGGCGTGGGCGCGCATGGCCTCCCGCTTGTTGCCGACCCAGGGGCGGGCGTCGATCTCGGTGGTGATGTCCTCGTCGGGGCTGCCGAAGGGGATGTCGTCGACGTCCTCCACGAGGAAGCCGGTGCCGGAGCCGGGCAGCGCCTCGGCCGTGCGCCGCATGACGGACCTGGGCACGGCCGTGTGGTAGAACTTCGCGATCTGCCACGGCTCGTCCTGGCGCGGGGCGGGCCGGCCGCCCGGGACGTAGTCGGGCTTGGCGGCCAGCTCGAAGGCGCGGCGGGCCACCCGGTGGGCCTGGATGTGGTCGGGATGGCCGTAGAAGCCGTTGGCGTCGTAGGTGACCAGCACCTGCGGGCGCACCTCGCGGATGACCTTCACCAGCTCGCCGGCCGCCTCGTCGAGGTCGGCCTGCCAGAAGGCGTTGGGGCGGTCGTTGGTGGCCACGCCCATCATGCCGGAGTCTCGCCAGCGTCCGGGCGAGCCGAGGAAGCGGTGGTCCTCGACGCCGAGCGCCTGGCAGGCCGCCGCCAGCTCCCCGATCCGGTACGGCCCGAGCAGGTCGTCGCGGTCGGCCGCCAGGTGGGCGAGGTCGGCGGGGATGACCTCCCCCTCCTCCCCCAGCGTGCAGGTCACCAGCGTGACGTGGGCGCCTTCCGCGACGTATTTGGCCATGGTCGCGCCGGTGCCGATCGACTCGTCATCCGGATGGGCGTGCACGAGCAGGAGGCGGCGATCAGTCATAGTCATGAGCGTAACAATGGCTGGATACTGGCAGGATTGAGCCCATGAGTGAGAGCTTCCCGCGACTGTCGGCACGGACCCGCCGGTTCACCCTGGGAGTGCCCAGGGGCTTCACGATCTCCCCCGACGGCGGACGAGTGGTCTTCCTGCGGACGAGGTCCGGCACCGACCCGGTCACCTGCCTGTGGGAGCTCGACACCGAAACCCACGTCGAACGCCTGGTGGTCGATCCCCGCACCCTCCACGCCGACGACGAGAACCTGCCGCCGGAGGAGCGCGCGCGGCGCGAGCGCAGCCGTGAGGCGGCCGGCGGCGTGGTGGCCTACGGCGCCGACGCCGCGCTGACCAGGGCGGCCTTCGCCCTGTCCGGCGCGCTCTACGTCGTCGAGCTGGCGAGCGGCGAGACCCGCAGGCTGGAGACGCCGGGCGCGGTCATCGACCCCCGGCTGTCCCCCGACGGGCGGCAGGTCGCCTACGTCACCGGCGGCGCCCTGCACGTCCAGGACCTCGACTCGGGGCGCGGCGAGGTGCTCGCCACGCCGGAGTCGCCGACCGTCACCTACGGCCTGGCCGAGTTCATCGCCGCCGAGGAGATGGACCGGATGCGCGGCTACTGGTGGTCGCCGTCGGGCGACGCGCTGCTGGTCGAGCGGGCCGACGAGGAGCCGGTCGACACCTGGTACATCGCCGACCCGGCCAACCCGTCCCGCCCGGCCATCGCCCAGCGTTACCCGGCGGCCGGCACGCCCAACGCCCGCACCGAGCTGTTCGTGCTCGGGCTCGACGGCTCGCGGGTGGCGGTGCCGTTCGAGGAGGAGTACCTCACGACGGCCGCCTGGGACGACCACGCGCTGTCGATCGTGACGATGACGCGCGACCAGAAGACGCTGCGGCTGTTCTCCGTCGATCCGGCGACCGGCGTGTCCACGCTGGTCCGCGAGGACACCGACCCGGCCTGGGTGGACATCGTGACCGGCGTGCCGGCGCACCTCGACGACGGCTCGCTGGTCTGGGTGGCCACGTCGGAGGGCGGCCACCGGCTGTTCGTCGGCGACCGCGCGGTCACGCCGCCCACCCTCCAGGTCCGGTCGGTGCTCGACGTCGACCACGACAGCGTGTTGTTCAGCGCCAGCGGCGGCGACCCGACCGACATCCACCTGTGGACCTGGGACGGCCACTCGCTGCTGCCGGTCTCGACCCGGTCCGGGGTGTTCTCGGGGCGGATGTCCGGCGGCGTCGGCGTGTTGTCGGAGCAGAGCCTCGACGCCGAGGGCGTCTCGACCACGGTGGTGCGGCGCGACGGCATGGCGGTCCCGATCCCGTCGTACGCCGAGCGTCCGGGGCTCGATCTGCGGGTGTCGCTGGGGCGTTCGGGCCGGCGGGAGCTGGCCACGGCCGTGGTGCTGCCGTCCTGGTACGAGCAGGGCTCGGGCCGGCTGCCGGTCCTGATGGACCCGTACGGCGGCCCGCACGCGCAGCGGGTGCTCAACCGGCGCGGCGCGTTCCTGGAGAGCCAGTGGTTCGCCGAGCAGGGCTTCGCCGTGATCGTGGCCGACGGCCGCGGCACACCGGGCCGCGGTCCGGCGTTCGAGCGGGCGGTGCTGGGCGACCTGGCGACCCCGGCGCTGGAGGACCAGATCGACGCCCTGCAGGGCGTGGCCGAGCAGTACCCCGACGACCTCGACCTGTCGAGGGTGGCCATCCGCGGCTGGTCGTTCGGCGGCTTCCTGGCCGCGCTCGCCGTGCTGCGGCGTCCCGACGTCTTCCACGCGGCGGTGGCCGGCGCGCCGGTGACCGACTGGCGGCTGTACGACACCTGCTACACCGAGCGCTACCTGGGCCACCCGGACGAGCAGCCCGAGGTCTACGACAACTCCTCGCTGTTCGCCGACGCGCCCAAGCTCGAACGCCCGCTGCTCCTCGTCCACGGCCTGGCCGACGACAACGTGGTGGCCGCCCACACGCTGCGCCTGTCCTCGGCGCTGCTGGCGGCCGGCCGCCAGCACAGCGTGCTGCCGCTGTCGGGCGTGACGCACATGACGCCCCAGGAGGTCGTGGCGGAGAACCTGCTCCTGCTCCAGGTCGACTTCCTGAAGAAGGCGCTGGGCTAGGCGGTGCGCAGGGCGTCGAGCAGCCTCGACGCCCCCAGGCCGATCAGCACGACCAGCCCCATGACCAGCAGGAACACCCACAGGGGGGCGCCGAGGTAGGCGAGCAGGCCCTGCGCCACGGCCAGGATCAGCACGCCGAGCACGGTGCCCGCCACGCCGGCGCGCTCGCCGTACGGGCTGGTGCCGCCCAGCAGGACGGCGGCGAGCGCGAACACGGTGCTGTAGAGCCCCTGGTCGCCCGGGGGCGCCGCGCCGAGGCGCAGGAGCAGCGCGATGCCGCCCGCGGCGGCGAGCATGCTCGACCCGGCGAGGCCGAGCACCGCGCCGGGCCATCCGGCGCCGAGTTCCTTGCGCACCTCCTGCCGGTTCCACAGCAGGCCGCCGGCGATCGAGACGACCGCGAACACGGCGAACCCGAGCGGGCCGGGATAGAGCGCGGCGGTCTCCAGCGGGATCGTCCCGTCGCCGAGCAGCGCGACGGCCACGGCCTCGCACACGACGGCGACCCCGAGCGTGACGGCCCAGGCCGGGGCCGTCAGCAGCATCGTGAACGCGCTCATGGCGGCCCCCAGGAGCCCGGCGAGCACGAGCGCGAGCAGCATCGCCAGCGGCAGCGGCACCCCGGCGCCCGCCGTGGACGCCACGAAGGCGGCGCTCGCGGCGGCGACCGCGCCCACGGCGAGATTGGGCGTGCCGGTGCGCAGCGACAGGCCGAACCCCATGACGATCAGGCCGAGCTGCCCGGCGTGGGCGAGGATGTCGAGCAGGCGGTCACTGACCGTAGTGATCAGGACGAGTGCCAGGCCCAGCAGGGCGAGGAGTCCGAGCACGCCTTCCCAGGCGCGCTGCCAGGTGCTCACTCCGACGATGCTGACACCGCCGGACGATCATCGCAACCCCGGCAGGCGCTACCGCGGCGCCGCCCGCTCCAGCAGTTCCTGGAGCACGGACTGCTCGTCGGGCGTGAGCGCGGCCAGCGGCGAGCCCTCGGTCAGCAGGCCCAGCAGGCGCTCCCGCAGGCCGGCGCCCTCCTGGGTGAGCACCAGCAGCTTGGCCCGGCGGTCGCTGGGATGGGGGCGGCGCTCCACCACCCCCTGCTGCTCCAGCCGGTCGATGACGAACGTGGCGTTGGAGGGCTCGCACCCCATGCGCCCCGCCAGGTCGCCCATGGTCATCGGGCCGGTCAGCTCGCGCAGCGCCACCGCCTGGGCGGTGGTGAGGTCGAGCGCTGCCGCGCGTTCCCTGACGTGCCCCTCGATCTGCCTGGCGAGCGCGCCCACCAGGCCGCAGAGGTTCCGCTCGGCCGCGGCCCGCGCTTCGGCTTCGGACGTTGTCATACCGCAAAACTACCTCAAGCTTGGATGTTTGCAACTTGAAAGGTTCTGGCTATAAGTTTCCGCCATGAGCACTTCTGAGAGCCTTCGTCTGCGCCGCCCGTCCATCCTCCGGTCGTTGCGGGTCGGCGATCTCAAGGTCACGTTCGTGCCCGACGGGAGCGTGCGGCTCAAGCCGTACGGCTGGCTGCCGGGCACGACCGAGCGCGACTGGGCCGAGAACGCCGACCACCTGGACGAGACCGGCAACCTCGTGGCCGGCATCGGCGGCCTGCTGGTGGAGGCGGGCGAGCGGGCCCTGCTGATCGACGCGGGCGTGGGCCCGGTGCACCAGCCGGACGACCCGGCCGACCCGCTGATCGGCGAGCTGCGCGGCGGCGACCTGCTGGACAACCTCGCCCGGGTGGGCCGCCGTCCCGAGGACGTCGAGGCGGTGGCCTTCACCCACCTGCACATCGACCACATCGGCTGGGCCTGGCACCCGGCCGCCGGCGGGCCCGCGTTCCCGTCCGCCGAGTACCTGTTCGCCGAGCCCGAATGGACCGAGCGCCACCGGACGCTCGACTTCGGCACGCCGGCGGAGGCCCTGACGACCATGGCCCCCCGGGTCAGGACGTTCGGCGACGGCGAGGAGATCTTCCCCGGCGTGCGGGCCACGTTCGCGCCCGGCCACACCGCCGGGCACACCGCCTACACGATCACCTCGGGCGGACAGCGGCTGCTGGCCTTCGGCGACGCCCTGCACTCCCCCGTGCAGGTGCGCCGTCCCGAGTGGCCGGCCGGCTCCGACCTGGACCGCGTGGAGTCGACCGTGCACCGGCGGCGGCTGGTCGAGGAGCTGCTGCGGCCGGACACGATCGGCTTCGGCATCCACTTCGCCGACGTGGTCTTCGGCCGCGCGCGGGACACGGCCGAAGGGCCGGTCTGGGAGCCCGTGGCCTAGGGAGTGGCGGCGGGGGTGCCGTGCCAGCTCGCCCACAGGGCCGCGTACGAGCCGCCCTCGGCGACCAGCTCCTCGTGCGGGCCCAGCTCGGTGATCCGGCCGTCCTCCACGACGGCCACCCGGTCGGCGTCGTGCGCGGTGTAGAGCCGGTGGGCGATGGCGATCACCGTACGGCCCTCCAGGACGGCGGCCAGCGAGCGTTCCAGGTGGCGCGCGGCCCGCGGGTCGATCAGCGAGGTGGCCTCGTCGAGCACCAGCGTGTGCGGGTCGGCCAGGACCAGCCGGGCCAGCGCGAGCTGCTGGGCCTGCGCGGGCGGCACGGCGGCGCCGCCGGAGCCGACCTCGGTCTCCAGCCCCTCGGGCAGCGCCCGCACCCAGTCGAGCGCGTCGACGGCGGCCAGCGCCGCGCGCACCGCCGCGTCGTCCGCGCCGGGGCGGGCGATCAGCAGGTTGTCGCGGACGGTGCCCTTGAAGACGTGGTGCTCCTGGGTGACCAGAGCGACGTGCCCGCGCAGGTCGTCGAGCGGCAGGTCGACCAGCGGCACGCCGCCCACGCTGACCTCGCCGGTGCGCGGCCCGTGGATGCCGGCCAGCAGCCGCCCGAGCGTGGACTTGCCGGCCCCCGACGGGCCGACCATGGCCAGCCGCTCGCCCGGCTCGACGGTCAGCGACACGCCGTGCAGCACGTCGCGGCCCTCGCGGTAGGCGTACCTGACGTCGTCGGCCCGCAGCAGCTCGCCGGCCGGGCGGGCCGCGGAGGGCTCGCGGTCGTCGGGCACGTTGGCCACGCCGAGCAGCCGGGCCATGGCCGCGCCGCCCACCTGGAGCTCGTCGATCCACATGAGGAACCGGTCGAGCGGGTCGATGAGCTGCTGGGCATAGACCAGGGCGGCGGTGACCTGCTGGACGGTCACCCAGTCGTTGGTGTAGAACAGGCCGCCGACCAGGAGCGTGGAGACCACCGGGATCACGTAGCCGAGCTCGACCGCGGGGAACCAGAGCGTCCGCAGGCCCAGGGTGTAGCGCTCGGCGGCGTAGGAGCGGCTGATGTCGCCGTCGGTGCGCTCGCGCCGGCGTTCCTGCAGGCCGAGCGCCTCCACGGCCCGCGCGCCCTCGACCGTCTCGGCCAGGCCCTCGGTCATGTCGGCGTACGCGGCGTTCTCGCGCAGGTAGCCGTCGCGCGCCCGCTTGAGGTACCAGCGGGTGGCGAACCAGATCAGCGGGCCGGCGACCAGCATCGGCAGCATGAGCTGCGGGCTGACCAGCACCAGCGCGCCCATGGTGATCACGAACGTGACCAGCGCGATGAGCGTCTCCGGCACGGCGTGCCGGACGGTCCTGGACAACGAGTCGACGTCGCGGGAGGTACGGGTGATCAGGTCGCCGGCGCCCGCCCGCTCGACCGTGGACAGCGGCAGGCCGAGCACCCGGTCGACGAACTCCTCCCGCAGCTCGGCCAGCACCTTCTCGCCCAGCCTGGCCGAGGCGAGCACGGCGAAGCGGACCAGCAGGCCCTGGAGGAACAGGAACGCGCCGATGACGACGGCCACGAGCAGCCCGTCGACCTCGCCGCCGTCCTGGACGGTCTGGACCAGGCTGCCGAGCTGCCACGGCACGACGAGCCCGGCGACGGCGGCCAGGCCGTGCAGGGCCAGGGCGACGGTGAGCTGCCGCGGGTACTTCAGCGTCAGCCTGCGCGCGTAGGCGCGCACCTGTTTCCGGTCGGCGACCGGCAGGATCTCGCGGGCCACGGTCAGCCCTCCCCTCGGGTCACGGTCGCGGCGTACTCGGGGGACGCGTCCAGCAGGTGCCGGTGTGTCCCCTCGGCCAGCACCCGGCCGCCGGCCACGTAGACCACGTGGTCGGCCCGGTCGAGCACCAGCGGGCTGGTCGTGCAGATCATGGTGGTGCGGCCCGCGCGCGCCTTGGCCAGCCGCTCGGCGATGCGGGCCTCGCTGTGGGCGTCGACGGCGCTGGTGGGCTCGACCAGGATGAGCACCTCGGGGTCGGCGATCAGGGCCCGGGCCAGGCGCAGCCGCTGCTGCTGGCCGCCGGAGAACTCGCGCCCGGCCTCGGACACCTGGGCGTCGAGGCCGTCGGGCAGCGCCTCGACGATGTCCTCGGCGCAGGCGGCGTGCAGGGCGGCGCGCACGTCTTCGTCGGTGGCCGCGTCGCGGACGTCGAGCTCGTTCCTGAGCCTGCCGGTGAACAGGCGGGCGTCGTTGCCGGCGACCAGGATGCGCGCGCGGATCTCGGCCATGGGCAGCGAGGCCAGCTCGACGGCGCCGAAGGTGACGTCGCCGGGCGCGTACCGGCCGAGGCGGTCGGCGATGGCGGCGGCCTCCTCGGGCGCGTCGGCCGCGACGGCGGTGAGCATGCCGGGCTGGAGGGTGACGCCGCTGTAGCAGTCGCGCAGCACGCCGCCGCCGCTGGTCTCGGTGCCGCCGGCGACCTCGGGCTCGATGGCCAGGATGCGGATGACGCGGCGGGCCGCGACGTGGCCCTTGGTGAGCTTGTCAGCCGCCTCGGTCAAGGTGCGCAGCGGGCCGATGAGGAAGGCGGCGTAGCCGTAGAGCGCGACGAGGTCGCCGGTGCTGATCTCGCCGCCGACCGCGAACGTGGCGCCGATGCCGGTGACGACCGCGATGAGCAGGCCGGGCAGCAGGATCTGGGCGCCTTCGAGCAGCGACTCGACCCGCGCCACGCCCACCCCGGCGTGCCGCACCCGTTGGGACTCCTCGCCGTAGCGACCGGCGAACACCTGCTCGCCGCCGATGCCGCGGAGCACCCGCAGGCCGGCCACGATGTCGGCGGCCCTGGTGGACAGGTCGCCGGTCAGCTCGCGCTGCCGCTTCTGCCGCCGGTGCAGCGGTTTGAGCAGCGGCGAGACGGCGAGCGCCATGAGCGGCACGCCGAACAGCACGAGCAGCCCGAGCGGGACCGAGGTCGTCAGCAGGATCACGGTGACCGCGACGATGGCCACGACGGACCCGGTGCCGCGCAGCAGGATGTCCATAGAACTGCCGATGTGGGCGATGTCGGAGTTGCCGACGCTGACGACCTCACCGGTCGAGACCTTCTTGGGCAGCGTCGCCCCGAGCCTGGCGGCCTGCCGCGCGGTCAGCTGGACGGTGCGGTAGGCGGCCGACAACCAGTTGAACACCGCCATCCGGTGCCGCATGATCCCGGTGAACGCCTGCAGCAGCCCCAGCCCGAGCAGGATCGACGCCCAGGTCAGCAACGCCCGGGTGTCCTTGGCGGTGACCGCGTCGATGCCCTTGCCGAGCACCGCGGGCACGAGCGCCTGCACCAGCCACCACAGGGTGGCGAAGCCGATGCCGGCGAGCAGGGCACGCGCCTGACGCCGCGCGTTCCACCACAGGTAGCGGAGCGGGCTGCGGATGTCGGGCAGGCCGGGATCAGCCTCAGGAAGGGAGCGCATGGTCTGACAAGGTTGACAAGCCGGCGCCCGGCCCGGCAAACGGTTTTTCGCCTGGCTAACGATCGGGCACGTGCCGGAACGTGCGCACGGTGTAGAGCAAGGTGACCAGGGCGGTCAGCGCGAGCAGCAGGTAGCCCACGGTGTACGACCCGGACGCGCCGTAGACGGCCCCCATCACCAGCGGCGGGAAGTACCCGCCGAGCCCGCCGGCCGCGCCCACGAGCCCCGTCACCGTCCCCACCTTCGACGCCTCGACGAGCTCGGCCACCAGGGCGAAGACGCCGCCCGTGCCCAGCCCGAGGAAGAAGGCGATGAGCACGAAGCAGGCCCCGGCGGGCACCTCGGCGGGCGGCCGGAACGACAGCGCGACCGCCATCACGACCGTCCCGGCCAGCGAGATCAGCAGCACCCTGACCGGCCCGATCCGGTCGGACAACGTGCCGCCGATCGGCCGGGCGGCGACGGCGGCGATCGAGAACCCGGCCGCCCGCAGCCCGGCGCCCGTCTGGGCGAAGTGGTAGACGTTCTGGAGCAGGGTAGGCAGGTATGTCGAGAACGCCACGAAGCCGCCGAAGGTGACGGCGTACAGGAAGGCGCACTGCCAGGTGGCCCTGAGCTTCGTGGCCTCGCGCATCCTGGGCAGGGCCGGGGCGGTGGCGGGCGACCAGGCGGGCGAGTCGCGGCTGCCGCCGATCATGATCACGCCCATCAGGGCGAGCACCGCGGCCATGAGCAGGTGAGTCGCGAACCGGCCGAACTCCTCCACCAGGCGGGGGGTGAAGAACGCCGACAGCGCGGTCCCGCCCATGCCGGCGCCGAACACGCCGGTGGCGAACCCTCTGCGGGCGGGCTCGTACCAGGCGTTGACGAACGGGATGCCGATGGCGAACGACGTGCCGGGGACGCCCAGCAGGAAACCCCAGAACAGCAGCCACCCGTACGACTCGGACCAGCCCACGAACAGGACGGGCACGATCGACACGAAACAGATGACCGCGAACATGCGCCGCCCGCCGAGCCGGTCGGCCAGCACGCCCACCGGGATGCGGCCGAGCGAGCCGACCAGCACCGGGATCGCGACCAGCAGCGAGGTCTGTGTCGCGGACAGGTGCAGCTGCCTGCTGTAACTGCCCGACAGGGGACCGATGAGGTTCCAGGCCCAGAACGTCACGGCGAAGGCCGCCGTGGCCAGCGCCAGGTTCCGCACCTGACCTTTACGAAGCGCAGACATACACCCTGTGTAACAGAGGGTCACCTTCTGTGATGGAGTGGGGGTATGAGCGCCGAGGATCTCCTGCTGAAGACCGGTCGGTTCCTCCGCAGATCGGCCACCAGTGGTGACCTGCGGACTCTCTACCTGAAAGGCGGCACGGAAGGCGACGCGTTCTACCGCGACCGGTGGAGCCACGACAAGGTGGTGCGCTCGACGCACGGCGTGAACTGCACGGGTTCGTGCTCGTGGAAGGTGTTCGTCAAGGACGGCATCATCACCTGGGAGACGCAGGAGACCGACTACCCGGGCGTGGGCCCCGACCGGCCGGAGTACGAGCCGCGCGGCTGCCCGCGCGGGGCGGCCTTCTCCTGGTACACCTACTCGCCGACCCGGATCCGCTACCCGTACGCGCGGGGCGTGCTGGTCCAGCTCTACCTGGAGGCACGGGAGCGGCTGGGCGACCCGGTGGCCGCCTGGGCCGAGGTCACCACCGATCCGGAGAAGCGGGCGCGCTACCAGGGGGCGCGCGGCCGGGGCGGGCTCGTCCGGGTGACCTGGGACCTGGCCGTCGAGATGGTCGCCGCGGCGCACGTGCACACCATCCAGGCGTACGGGCCCGACCGGGTCGCGGGGTTCTCGCCCATCCCGGCGATGTCGATGGTCTCGCACGCCGTCGGCTCCCGGTTCGTGTCGCTGATCGGCGGCACGATGCTCTCCTTCTACGACTGGTACGCCGACCTGCCGGTGGCCTCGCCGCAGGTGTTCGGCGACCAGACCGACGTCCCGGAGTCGGCCGACTGGTGGGACGCCGCGTACCTGGTGATGTGGGGCTCCAACGTCCCGGTCACCCGCACGCCGGACGCCCACTGGATGGCCGAGGCGCGCTACCGGGGCCAGAAGGTCGTGGTGGTCTCGCCCGACTACAGCGACGCGGCCAAGTTCGCCGACGAGTTCCTGAGCGTGCGTCCCGGCACGGACGGCGCCCTGGCCATGGCCATGGGCCACGTGCTGCTGAAGGAGTTCTTCGTCGACCGGGAGGTGCCCTACTTCACCGACTACGTCAAGCGCTGCACCGACCTGCCCTTCCTGGTCACGCTGCGCGAGCACGAGGACGCGTACGTGCCGGACAAGTTCCTCACGGCCAAGGACCTGGGCTCGGCGGAGGAGGCGGCCGAGTGGAAGACCGTGCTCATGGCCGGGTCCGGCGAGCCGGTGGTCCCGAACGGCTCGGTCGGCTTCCGCTGGACCGACTCGGGCGAGGGCCGCTGGAACCTCGACCTGGACGTCGACCCGAAGCTCACCCTGTACGGCGGCGAGTCGGCCCAGCTCCTGCTGCCGCGCTTCGACGGCGAGGGCTCCCTGCGCCGCGGCGTGCCGGTCGCCCGCGTCGGCGGACGGCTGGTGACCACGGTGTTCGACCTGCTGCTCGCCCAGTACGGCGTCCCCAGGCCCGGCCTGCCGGGGATCTGGCCCGGCGGGTACGACGACGCGGCCGAGCCGTACACGCCGGGCTGGCAGGAGCCGGTCACCGGCGTCCCGGCCGAGCGGGTGGTCAAGATCACCCGTGAGTTCGCCAGGACGGCCGAGACGACCCGCGGCCGATGCATGATCATCATGGGCGCGGGCGCCACCCAGTGGTTCCACGGCGACACCATCTACCGGGCTTTCCTGTCGCTGCTGCTGCTGACCGGCTGCCAGGGGCGCAACGGCGGCGGCTGGGCCCATTACGTCGGCCAGGAGAAGTGCCGCCCGCAGAGCGGCTGGGCGCTGCTGGCCGGCGCGCTCGACTGGTCGCGCCCGCCGCGGCAGGCGCCCGGCACGCCGTACTGGTACCTGCACACCGACCAGTGGCGTTACGACCGGTTCGACGCGGGCGCGCTGACCTCGCCGCTCGGGCCCGGCGCGTTCCGCGGCAGGCACACGGCCGACCTGGTGGCCGAGGCCGTGCGCAACGGCTGGATGCCCATGTCGCCCGCCTTCGACCGCAACCCGCTGGAGCTGGGCGAGCACGAGGACCCCGTGGCGTACACGCTGGAGGAGCTGCGGCGGGGCAGGCTCCGGCACGCCGCCGAGGACCCCGACGACCCGGCCAACTGGCCGCGGGTGCTGACCCTGTGGCGGTCGAACCTGCTCGGCTCGTCGGCCAAGGGCAACGAGTACTTCCTGCACCACCTGCTCGGCGCCACGTCCAACCTGGAGCAGCCCGACCCCGAGGCGCCGAGGGGCAAGCTGGACCTGCTGCTCACGCTGGACTTCCGGATGACGTCCTCGACGGTCTACTCCGACATCGTGCTGCCCGCCGCCACGTGGTACGAGAAGTACGACCTGTCCTCGACGGACATGCACCCGTTCGTGCACGCGTTCAACCCGGCCATCTCGCCGCCCTGGGAGACCAGGACGGACTTCGCCGCCTTCCACGCCATCGCCAGGGCCTTCAGCGCGCTGGCCAAGGAGCGGCTGGGGGTGCGCAAGGACGTCGTGGTGGTCCCGTACCAGCACGACACGCCGGGCGAGACCGGGCAGCCCGGCGGGCGCGCGCCCGGCGCGCCGGAGCCGACGCTGAAGGTGGTCGAGCGCGACTACGGCGCGGTCGCTGAGAAGCTGGCCGCGCTCGGCCCGCTCACCGAGCGGCTCGGCCTCCAGGTCAAGGGCGTGACCTTCATGCCGGACGAGGAGGTCACCTGGCTCGGCCAGCGCTGCGGCCTGGTGCCGCGCGGCGTGGCCAAGGGCCGCCCCGAGCTGGACACCGACGCCAAGGCGTGCGAGACGATCCTCGCGCTGTCCGGGGTGAGCAACGGCAGGCTGGCCGCCCAGGGCTTCCGCCAGCTCGCCCGGCGCACCGGCCGCAGCTTCGACGACCTGATGGACGAGGGCCACCGCATCGTCTTCGCCGACACCCAGGCCCGGCCCACGCACGTCGCGGCCAGCCCGGAGTGGTCGGGCAAGGAGGCGCACGACCGCCGCTACTCGCCGTTCACGATCAACGTCGAGAACGGCAAGCCCTGGCACACGCTCACCGGCCGCATGCACTTCTTCCTCGACCACGACTGGATGCACGAGTACGGCGAGGCCCTGCCGGTCTACCGCCCGCCGCTGGACATGGCCGAGCTCTTCGGCGAGAGCGCCACCCTGCGCTACCTGACCCCGCACTCCAAGTGGTCGATCCACTCCGAGTACCAGGACAACCTGCTCATGTTGTCGCTGTCGCGCGGCGGCCCGACCATCTGGATGTCCACCGAGGACGCCACCCGGCTCGGCATCGCCGACAACGACTGGATCGAGGCGGTCAACCGCAACGGCGTCGTGGTGGCCAGGGCCATCGTGTCCCACCGCATGCCGCAGGGCACGGTCTACATGTTCCACGCCCAGGACCGCCTGATCGACGTGCCGAAGTCGGAGGAGACCGGCCGCCGCGGCGGCATCCACAACGCGCTGACCAGGGTGCTGATCAAGCCCACGCACATGATCGGCGGCTACGCCCAGCTCTCGTACGCCTTCAACTACCTCGGCCCCACGGGCAACCAGCGGGACGAGGTCACCACCATTCGCCGCAGGTCGCAGGAGGTGCGCTACTGATGAAGATCATGGCTCAGATCGCCATGGTGATGAACCTGGACAAGTGCATCGGCTGTCACACCTGTTCCGTGACCTGCAAACAGACCTGGACCAACCGTCCCGGCGTCGAGTACGTCTGGTTCAACAACGTCGAGACCCGCCCCGGCCAGGGCTACCCCCGCCGGTACGAGGACCAGGAACGCTGGCGGGGCGGCTGGAAGCTCGACCGCAGGGGCCGGCTGACACTCCGCGCCGGAGGCCGGTTCCGCAAGCTGGCCGGCATCTTCGCCAACCCGCTCATGCCCTCCATCCAGGACTACTACGAGCCCTGGACCTACGACTACGAGAACCTGACCCGGGCCCCGCTGTCCGACGACGTCCCGGTGGCGCCGCCGCGGTCGCTGATCAGCAACGAGCCCATGAAGATCCGCTGGAGCGCGAACTGGGACGACAACCTGGGCGGCGACCCGTCCCCCGACCCGGTGCTGGGGAAGGTGTCGGAGCAGGTCAGGCTGGAGTTCGAGCAGGCGTACATGTTCTACCTGCCGCGCATCTGCGAGCACTGCCTGAACCCGTCCTGCGTGGCCTCGTGCCCGTCGGGGGCCATGTACAAGCGGGCCGAGGACGGGATCGTCCTGGTGGACCAGGACAGTTGCCGGGGCTGGCGGATGTGCGTGACGGGGTGCCCGTACAAGAAGGTGTACTTCAACCACCGGACCGGCAAGGCCGAGAAGTGCACGTTCTGCTACCCGCGGGTCGAGGTGGGGCTGCCGACGGTGTGCTCGGAGACCTGCGTGGGCCGCCTGCGCTACCTCGGGGTGCTGCTCTACGACGCCGACCGGGTGAGCCAGGCCGCCTCGGTGGCGGACGAGCGGGACCTGTACGAGGCCCAGCTCGGCGTCTTCGTCGACCCCGACGACCCGGCCGTGGCCGCGTCGGGGCTGCCCGTCGACTGGATCGAGGCGGCCCGCAGGTCCCCGGTCTACGACCTGATCATGAAATATCGCATAGCGCTCCCCCTGCATCCGGAGTACCGGACGTTGCCGATGGTCTGGTACGTCCCGCCGCTCTCCCCCGTCGTGGACGCCCTGGCGAACACCGGGCACGACGGCGAGGACGCGGACAACCTGTTCGCCGCCATCGAGTCGCTGCGCATCCCCGTGGAGTACCTGGCCGAGCTGTTCACCGCGGGCGATCCCGTCCCGGTGACGGCCGCGCTGCGCCGTCTGGCCGCGATGCGCTCGTACATGCGGGGGGTCAACCTGGGGCAGGAGCCGGTCCTGCCGGACACCGGCCTGACCGAGGACGACATCAGGTCCATGTACCGCCTGCTGGCCCTGGCCAAGTACGAGGAGCGGTACGTGATCCCGACCGCGTACGGCAACGTGCCCGGCGTGGTCGAGGAGGCCGGCTGCAGCCTCGACTACTACGGCGGCCCCGGCATGCAGGCCCCCTTCGGGGAGGCGTCGGGCAAGCCGCTGCCGGTCTCCGTCGAGTCCTTCCACGGCCTCAAGGACCGCCAGACCAGCGACGAGATCACCCACGACCGGGTGAACCTCCTTAACTGGGACGGCCGGGGCATCCCAGCAGGACTCTTCCCGCCGAAAAAGGGAAAATCATGAACAAGGCCGTGATCTGGCAGGCCGCCGCGCACCTGCTCGCCTACCCCGACGAACGTTTCCACCGCCGCCTGCCGCTGATCAGGGAGGCCGCCGAGCCGCACTTCGCGGCGTTCCTGGCGCGGATCGCGGACATGGACGCGGGCGACCTGGCCGCGCACTACGTCGACACGTTCGACCTGCACCGGCGCTGCTGCCTCTACCTGACCTACTACACCGACGGCGACACCCGCCGCCGCGGGGCGTCCCTGGCCGCGCTCAAGCAGCGCTACCGCGTGGCCGGCTGGGAGCTGATGGACGACGAGCTGCCCGACTTCCTGCCGGTCGTGCTGGAGTTCGCGGCGCTCGACCCGTCCGGCGTGGCGCTGCTGCGGGAGCACCGCGTCGGGCTCGATCTGCTGCTGTCCGCCCTGACCGAGCTGGGCTCGCCGTACGCGGAGGTGGTCGGGGTGGTGTGCGCGGCCCTGCCGCCGCCCACGGCCGCCGAACGCGCCGCGGCGCACCGCCTGGCCGCCGGGGGGCCGCCCGCCGAGACCGTGGGAGGGTACCGGTGAGCTGGGGCGAGAGCATGTTGTGGGTGGTCGCGCCGTACGTCACCCTGGTGATCTTCATCGGCGGCCTGATCTGGCGGTACCGGTACGACAAGTTCGGCTGGACCACCCGGTCGTCGCAGCTCTACGAGAGCCCGCTGCTGCGCGTGGCCAGCCCGGTGTTCCACTACGGCCTGATCTTCGTGATCATCGGGCACGTGACCGGCCTGCTCGTCCCGCTCTCCTGGACGGACGCGATCGGCGTGTCGAACGAGGCGTACCACGCCAACGCCCTGATCTGGGGCGGCCTGGCCGGGCTGGCCACACTGGTGGCGCTGGCCCTGCTGATCTACCGCCGCCGCACGAACGGGCCCGTCTTCCTGTCCACGACGAAGAACGACAAGACCATGTACGTGGTGCTCGCCGCGTCGATCGTCGCGGGCGTGGTGACGACGGTGGCGGGGTTCGTGCCGAGCGAGGTGAGCTACCGGACGACGGTCGCCCCCTGGTTCCGCGGCGTCTTCGTGCTCAACCCGGACGCCACCGCGATGGGGCACGCGAGCATCCTTTACAAGGTGCACACCGTGATCGGGATGGCGTTGTTCGTGCTTTTCCCGTTCAGCCGCCTCGTGCACGCCCTTTCGGCGCCGATCACCTATTTGTTCCGCCCTTACATCGTGTATCGGGCCCGGTCCCGATAGCGCGCCGCGCCGCCCGGAACGGGGGCCGGTGCGTCAGAATCGTTGGCTGTGGAGCACGGGTACACCAACAGCACGGTCGGCGACGGCGCTCTGGTCGTCAAGTGTTACCAGGGCCCGGAGGCCGCCTTCAGGCTGGGCACGGAGAGCAGATACCTGCGCCGGCTGCGCGGCCGGCTCCCGGTTCCGCGCGTGCACCAGATCACCGCCACGAGCCTGACCACCCGCTTCGTGGCCGGCGCCCACGGCCAGGACCTGCTGGACGAGGGCCGCGCCGCCGAGGTGCTGGCCGAGTGCGGCCGCGTCCTGGCCCGCATCCACCGCCTCGGCATCGTGCACGGCGACTACGGGCCCCAGAACCTGCTGTTCGACCCCGCCACGTTCGAGACCACCGCGATCCTCGACTGGGAGTGGGCCCATCCGGGCCGCCCGGTGGAGGACCTCGCCTGGTGCGAGTGGATCGTCCGCAGCCACCACCCCGAGCACGTCTCCCTGCTGCCGCGCTTCTTCGACGCCTACGGCGGGCCGGTGCCGTCCTGGGCCGAGCGGCAGGCGTCGATGGTGGCGCGCTGCCGCGACCTGCTGGAGTTCTGCGGCCGGTGGGAGCCGGGCGGGGGCGGCGAGAAGTTGTGGCGCGAGCGCCTCGACCGCACCGCCGCCTGGAGCGCCTGACGCGTCCCGCGGTGCCCGAGCCCCGGGAGCGAGGCCCGGACGTCCTGACGGGGATCAGCCGCAGTGGCTCCAGCCGCTGGTCCACACGTACGGCGACTCGTCCCAGGCGCCGCCCCACTTGACGCAGGTGTCCACGGCCGACAGGATCACCGGCCCGGCGTACGACTTGAACTCACCGGCGTCGGTCTTGGTCGCGCCGCCCTGCACGCTCAGCGTCGCCCGCATCCACCGCGTGTACGGCGTCTTGTTGACCGTCACCACGCAGTTCTTGCCGGTGCCGGAGTTGTAGGACAGGTAGATCGTGCCCAGCGCCGTGCTGCCGGACTTGAACGGGTGCGAGTCGATGACGCGGAACCCGGACCCGCACACGCCGGCCGGGTCCACGGCGGCGACGGCGGCCTGTGCGGGCAGGACGGCGGCCAGACCGCAGGCGAGCACGCCCGCGGCGAAGAGCGTCTTGGTGATCGTGCGCATGTTCATCCTTACTGTCGCTCTTGAACGCCCGTCAGCTTCGCGCAGCGAGTGATCAAGAAAGCGAACAGCAGGCGAACAACACACAAATGCGATTTCGGTTCCCCCGTAATCCACGGCCTTCCGGCTCGTCCCGGGGCCGACCGCGCAGGTGCGACGGGGTCATCCCAGCGCCGCGGCGAGCCGCGTGATCTCCGCCACAGCGGCGCCGAGACCGGCGATCTCCGCCGCGCTGAGCGTCGGGTTGGCCGCCCGCCTGGCCCTGGCCGCCGCCAGGTGCTCCGCCCCCGGGACGGCGTCGCCGAGCCCGGCCAGCAACCCGTCCAGGACGGCCCGTGCCGCGTCCGCCATCCCGGTCGCCGGCTGGACCGCGACCTCGGCCAGGATCACCGCGGACATCGCGCGGTCGAGCGCGGGCGGCCCGTCCTCGGCGTTGGACCAGTCGATCACCACCGGCCCCCGAGGGGTCAGCATGACGTTGTCGGGATGCAGGTCGAGGTGGAGCACCCGGTGCCCGGGATCGGCCGCCGTCCGCGCCGGGATCTCGTGCAGCCCGCGCAGCAGGCGCGCGAGGATCGTGCCCGCCTCCCGCGGCTCCATCCGGCCGTCGAGCATCGCGTGCAACATCGTCGGCCCGGCCAGCCGCTCCATCACCAGGTCGGCCGGCCCGTGACCGCCCGGATGCACCCGCGGGACGGGATAGCCGCGGGCCGCCACGTGCGCCATGACCTCCGCCTCCCGGCGCGTGTCCGCCGGGAACCGGTTGCGCCGCAGCACCCGGTCCTCCCCGATCGCGTACACGTCGGCCGTGCGGCCCGATCCCAGCAACTCGCCGATCTCCATCGGGTCCGCCCTTCTGGTGGCGCCGGGCAAGTCTCCTGCGACATGCGCCCTGCTTTGGGGCAGGATCCCAGCATGGTGTCGGTATTGCAGAATGTCGCGATCGACTGCGCGGATCCGTACGAGCTCGCCCGGTTCTGGAGCGAGGTGACCGGCTGTCCCGTCCACCCGGAGGACCGCCCGGGTGACGAGGAGACGCGGGTGATGCTGAAGGAGGGCCCGATCCTGCACTTCAACAAGGTGCCGGAGCCGAAGGCGGCCAAGAACCGGCTGCATCTGTGCCTGCGTCCCGACTCCACGCGCGACGAGGAGGTCGAGCGCCTGGTGCGCCGGGGCGCCACCCTGATCGCCGACCTGCGCGAGCCGGACGGCACCGGCTGGGCGGTGCTCGCCGACCCCGAGGGCAACGAGTTCTGCGTCCTGCGCAGCGCCGCGGAGCGCGCCGGGACGGCCCCGCACCCCTGAGCCGTCCCGCGTGACCGCGCACCCGCACGGCCCGTCTCAGGGCCGTGCGGGCCTCAGCCCTTGATGGAGATGAGCTGCCGCAGGTGCGCCACGACCTCCACCAGGTCCCGCTGCGCGGCCATCACCGACTCCAGGTCCTTGTACGCCCCCGGGATCTCGTCGATCACCCCGGGATCCTTGCGGCACTCGACCCCGAACGTCTGCTCCTCCAGGTCCTTGACCGTGAACGTCTTCTTGGCCTTGGTCCTGCTCATCTTCCGGCCGGCCCCGTGCGAGGCCGAGTTGAACGCCCGCGGGTTCCCCAGCCCCTTCACGATGTACGTGCCGGTGGCCATCGAGCCCGGGATGATCCCCAGGTCCCCGCTGCCCGCCCGGATCGCCCCCTTACGGGTGACGAGCACGTCCACCCCGTCGTAGCGCTCCTCGGCCACGTAGTTGTGGTGGCAGGAGATGGGCTGGTCGAAGCCGATGCCCGGCAGGTGGCGGCGCAGGACGTCGCAGACCAGGCCCATCATCAGCGCCCGGTTGCGGCGCGCGTAGTCCTGGGCCCAGTACAGGTCGCGGCGGTAGGCGTCCATCTCCGGGGTGTGGCCGAGGAACACCGCCAGGTCCCGGTCCACCAGGCCCTGGTTGTGGGAGAGGCGGCGGGCCACCCCGATGTGGTGCTCGGCCAGTTCCTTGCCGATGTTGCGCGACCCCGAGTGCAGGACCACCCACACCCAGCCCTCGTCGTCGGCGCACACCTCCAGGAAGTGGTTGCCGCCGCCGAGCGTGCCCATCTGCGCCTCGGCCCGCTCGCGGCGGGCGTGGACGGCCGGGGCCAGGTCGTCGAACTCGCGCCAGAACTCCGCCCACCCGGCCGTCCGCATCCCGTGCACCTTGCCGGGATCGACGGGCCGCTTGTGGTGCTGGAAGCCGACGGGGACCGCCTGCTCCAGCTTCCCCCGCAGGTAGGCCAGGTTGTCGGGAAGCTGCGACGCCTGGTACGACGTCTTCACGGCCGTCATCCCGCAGCCGATGTCCACCCCGACGGCCGCCGGCGACACCGCGTCCTTCATCGCGATGACTGACCCGACCGTCGCCCCCTTGCCGTGGTGCACGTCGGGCATGACGGCGACGCCATGGACCCAGGGCAGGTTGGCCACGTTCCGCAACTGCTGCATCGCCTGCGGCTCCACCGTCTCCGGCTCCGCCCACATCCGCAGCGGATGCCTGGTCCCGCTCACCTCGTTGTACGCCATGTCGCCTCCTCCCGGCCGCCTTCATGAACACGATCTATCTGGCCAGACACGACATACCCCCTGCAACCGATTTAGTCCGGCCCCCGCCCCCGAAGATCTTGGCAAGCCCGGTCCGGGTCCGCGCTCCATTGGCTATGGTGACCGTGGTGTGCCGACATACACCCTGTATGCGCGCACCCGGGAGATATACCGTTGAGAACGGCCCGACCCCTCCAACCGATCGTGGCCGGGCAGCAGCTCGCCGTCGCGGAGAAAACGGGGCGCACATGATCGCCGTCGCCGGCCAGCCGGACGAGCATCCGCTGGTCCACCAGGCGCTCGTCTACTCCACCGACGCCGGCTTCCTGGCCGCGGCCGTGCCCTTCTGCCGCGACGGGCTGGCCGCGCGGGACAGGGTGCTCGTGGTGACCACGGCCGCCAACATCGGCCTGCTCTCGCGGGCCCTCGGCGGCGACGCGGGCGAGGTCGAGTTCGCCGAGGCCGGCGGCTGGTACGACGCTCCGGGCCGCACCCTGGCCGCCTACGGCCGCTACCTCGACGCCCATCCCCGCGTCAGGGTGATCGGCGAGCCCGTCTGGCACGGCCGCACCCCGGTCGAGGAGGCCGAGTGGACCCGGTACGAGTCGGTGCTCAACGCCGCGTTCGCCGCCCGCGCGGCCTGGATGGTCTGCGCCTTCGACGCGCGCGCGGTGCCGGACCGGGTCGTCGGCGGCGCCCGCCGGACCCATCCGGGGCTGCTGACCGGTGACGGCCCCCGTGCCAGCACCGATTACGTCGAGCCCGAGTCCTTCAGCCACGCCTCCGACCACGACCCGCTGCCGCCTCCGCCGCCCGGGGCCGCCGGCCTGCGCTTCGACGGCGACCTGCACCGCGTGCGCCGGCACGTGCGGGCGACCGCCGAACGGCTCGGCCTGTCCCGCGCCCTGACCGACCGCCTGCTGCTGACCGTCAACGAGGTCGCCGCCAACGCCGTCGAGCACGGCGGCGGGCACGGCGACCTCGCGATCTGGACCGACGGGAGCGCCGTCGTGTGCGACGTGACCGACCCGGGCAAGCTGACGGCCGTCCTGCCCGGTTACCTGCCGCCCGCCCCGACCGCCCTGCGCGGGCACGGCCTGTGGGTGGTGCGCCAGCTCTGCGACCTGCTCCAGGTGCGTTCCGAGCCGGCCGGGACGCGCTTCCGCCTGCACCTGCTGCGCGACTGACGGCGCGGACCGCCGCAGGGCTCAGCGCTGGGGGCCGGCGTCCGTCCAGCCGGCCTCCAGGACGGCCTCGGAGCTGGACACCGTGCCCGGCTCGAAGCTCTTCCACAGGCCGCGCGGCTCGACCACGACGCTCTCGGTGCCCAGCGCCCGCCCGGTGGCCTCGTCGAAGAGCAGGCGGCTCTCCCGCACGCCGGTGCGCTCGTCGCTCTGCTGGATGGCCGCGGCCGTGCCGGTGCGCCCCTCGGCGTCGGTGACGTTCTCGATGACCTTGACGGAGTCGAGCCCGGCCAGCATGCGGAAGGCGGCGCCGCGCACCTGCGGCGTCACCGGCATGGAGACGATCAGCCCGACGCTGACCGTGAACAGCCAGGTGTCGGCGGACATCTCCACGCTGGACGACTCGGTGGAATGCCCGTCGTAGGAGTCGAGCAGCCACTTCTTCAGCTTCGCCGGCTCGTCCGGCAGGCCGCGCAGGTCCTTCATCGTGACGTTGCGGCCGAGCCAGAACACCTTGTCGCCGTCGACCAGGGGGCTGTGCGAGGTCGTGGCCTTGTCCGGGGAGGTCCGCAGGGTCAGCGGGGCCACCTTCTTCATCGGCACGACCACCTCGATCCCGGCGGGCGAGCCCGCCTGCTCCCAGGCCAGCCGGTCGGCCTCGCTCGCGGGCAGCGCGCCGAGCCGGCGGGTGCGGCTCCACTGCTCGCCGCCGGTCGCGCGCGGCGTCCACTCCTCGTTGCGCTGCCGGTCCAGCACCAGGTACCCGCCCTTGACGGCGGGGTAGGCGTGCCTGCTCACCGTCACGGTGTACCACCAGTCGCCGGTACGGTCGGGCTGCCGGTCGGCCTTCTCCGCGGCGGCCAGCAGCACCTCCCTGGCCGACAGCGTGACCTTGCGCGGCGTCGCCGACGCGCTCTGCCCGGCCTGCGGAGCCTGCTTCCTGGGCGCCGGAGCCGCGTTCCCCGCCACCACGACGGCCACCGCGGTCGCCCCCGCCGCCAGGGCCGCGAGCCCCCACACCGGCCGTACGGCCGTGCGCCGGCGCCGGGACCCGCGCGGCCCGGACATGGCGTGCGCGAGCTCGGCAGCCCTGGTGTGCTCGTCCACCGGCCGGTCGCCGAGGTGCGCGGGCCGCGCGGCCCGGAGTTCGTCCATCGGGTTCATGACCACTCCTCGCTGAGGTTGCGCACGTAGGGACGGGACGGTTCGGCGGACTCCATGGCTCGCGTGAGCCGCTTGCGGGCCCGGTGCAGCCGGACGCGGAAGGCCGCCGACGAGCAGCCGACGACCCGGGCGCCCTCCCTGGGCGACAGCCCGTGCCAGGCGACCAGCATGAGCACCTCCCGGTCGTCCTCGTGCAGCTCGGCCAGCGCGCGCAGCACGCCCATGCGCTCGGTCACCTGCTCGGCCACGTCCGGGCGGCCGTCCTCGGTCCACGAGCTCAGCTCGGCGGCCAGCGCGTCCCTGCGCGCCTGCGAGCGGGCGTCGTCGCGCAGGAGGTTGCGCGCCACGCCGAGCAGCCACGGCAGCGGCGGCTCCGGCACGTCGTCCAGCCGCCGCCACGCGATGGCGAACGTCTCGCTCACCACCTCGTCGGCCACCTGCCGGCCCGCACGACTGACCGCGTAGGCCCACACCCGTTGTCGGCATTCGTCGTACATGCCGGTGAAACGGCGGGAATCATCCGTCACCGCGCAGCCCCTTCGTCCCTGATGCGTTCTTCTGACACCGGGAAGTGGTGGGAACGTCCCTGTTGTTACAGCTCGCCGGAAAAGCAGAAGCCCCGCCCCCGGTGGCGTTCCGGGACGGGGCCTGCTCGACCTGGCCTACTTGGCGTTGGCCTTGAGGTAGTCGCTGTTCATCTGGGCAATGGTGTCCAGCGGGATGCCCTTGGGGCAGACCGCCGTGCACTCGCCGGTGTTCGTGCAGCCGCCGAAGCCCTCGGCGTCCATCTGGTCCACCATGGCCTTCGCGCGGGTCAGGCGCTCGGGCTGGCCCTGGGGCAGCAGGCTGAGGTGGGTGATCTTGGCGGCGGTGAACAGGGAGGCCGAGCCGTTCGGGCAGGCGGCCACGCAGGCGCCGCAGCCGATGCAGGTCGCGGCGTCGAACGCGGCGTCGGCGTCCTCCTTGCGCACCGGAACGCTGTGCGCGTCCGGGGCCGAGCCGGCCGGGACCGAGACGAAGCCGCCCGCCTGGATGATGCGGTCGAACGCGCTGCGGTCCACGACCAGGTCCTTGACCACCGGGAAGGGCGCGGCGCGCCACGGCTCGATGGTGATCTCGGCGCCGTCCTCGAAGTGGCGCATGTGCAGCTGGCAGGTCGTCGTGGCGCGCTGCTCGCCGTGCGCCACGCCGTTGATGACCATGCCGCACATGCCGCAGATGCCCTCGCGGCAGTCGTGGTCGAAGGCGATCGGGTCGTCGCCCTCCAGGATCAGCCGTTCGTTCAGCACGTCCAGCATCTCCAGGAACGACATGTCCGGGGACACGTCCTCCACCCGGTACGTCACCATGCGCCCGGCGTCCGAGGGGGCGCTCTGACGCCAGACCTTGAGGGTCAGGTTCACTTGTAGCTCCGCTGGGTCATCTTGACGTACTCGTACTCGAGCGGTTCCTTGTGCAGCACCGTCTCGCCGGAGGGCGTGCGCTCCCAGGCCGAGACGTGCGCGAAGTGCTCGTCGTCGCGCAGGGCCTCGCCGTCGGGGTCCTGCGACTCGGCGCGGAAGTGGCCGCCGCAGGACTCGGTGCGGACGAGGGCGTCCAGGCACATGAGCTCGGCCAGGTCGAAGAAGTCGGCGACGCGGCCGGCCTTCTCCAGGACCTGGTTCAGCTCCTCGGCGGTGCCGGACACCTTGACGTTCTTCCAGAACTCCTCGCGCAGCTCGGGGATGCGCTCCAGGGCCTTGCGCAGCGACTCCTCGGTGCGCTCCATGCCGCAGTAGTCCCACATGAGCTTGCCCAGCTCGCGGTGGAAGGAGTCGGGGGTGCGGGTGCCGTTCACCGACATCAGGCGGTCGATCCGGGTCCGGACCTTGATCTCCGCCTCGGCCACGGCCTCCTCGTCCACCTCGCCGTACGGGCCGTTGGCCAGGTAGTCGCCGATCGTGGTGGGCAGCACGAAGTACCCGTCGGCCAGGCCCTGCATCAGCGCCGAGGCGCCGAGCCGGTTCGCGCCGTGGTCGGAGAAGTTGGCCTCGCCGATCACGAACAGGCCGGGGATCGTGGACTGCAGGTCGTAGTCCACCCACAGGCCGCCCATCGTGTAGTGGACGGCGGGGTAGATGCGCATCGGCACGTCGTACGGGTTCTCGCCGGTGATGCGCTCGTACATCTCGAAGAGGTTGCCGTACTTCTTCTCCACGGCGTCGCGGCCGAGCCGGCCGATGGCGTCGCGGAAGTCGAGGTAGACGCCCAGCCCGCCGGGGCCGACGCCGCGGCCCTCGTCGCAGACGTTCTTGGCGGCGCGGGAGGCGATGTCACGCGGGACGAGGTTGCCGAAGGCCGGGTAGATGCGCTCCAGGTAGTAGTCGCGCTCCTCCTCCGGGATGTCGCCGGGGGCCCGGTCGTCGTCCTTGCGCAGCGGCACCCACACGCGGCCGTCGTTGCGCAGCGACTCCGACATCAGCGTCAGCTTCGACTGGTATTCGCCGGAGACCGGGATGCAGGTCGGGTGGATCTGCGTGTAGCACGGGTTGGCGAAGTACGCCCCGCGCTCGTGCGCCCGCCAGATGGCCGTCGTGTTGCAGCCCTTGGCGTTCGTGGACAGGAAGAACACGTTGCCGTAACCGCCGGTGGCCAGCACCACGGCGTCGGCCAGGTGCCGCTCGATCTCGCCGGTCACCATGTCGCGCACGATGACGCCGCGCGCCCGGCCGTCGGAGACGATCAGGTCGAGCATCTCGTGGCGGGTGTGCATCTCCACGGTCCCGGCCGCGATCTGCCGCTCCAGCGCCTGGTAGGCGCCCAGCAGGAGCTGCTGGCCCGTCTGGCCGCGGGCGTAGAACGTGCGGGAGACCTGGGCGCCGCCGAACGAGCGGGTGTCCAGCAGGCCGCCGTACTCGCGGGCGAACGGCACGCCCTGGGCCACGGCCTGGTCGATGATGTTCACCGACACCTGGGCCAGGCGGTAGACGTTCGACTCGCGGGCGCGGAAGTCGCCGCCCTTGACCGTGTCGTAGAAGAGCCGGTAGATCGAGTCGCCGTCGCCGCGGTAGTTCTTGGCGGCGTTGATGCCGCCCTGGGCGGCGATGGAGTGGGCGCGCCGGGGCGTGTCCTGGTAGCAGAACGACTTGACGTTGTAGCCCAGCTCGCCCAGGGTCGCCGCGGCCGAGCCGCCCGCCAGTCCGGTGCCGACGACGATCACGTTGAGCTTGCGCTTGTTGGCCGGGTTGACCAGCTTGGCGCTGAACTTCCGCTTCTCCCACCGCTCCTCGATGGGACCGGCGGGCGCCTTGGTGTCCCGGATCTCCGAGCCTTCGGTGTACTTCACTTCACAACTCCGAACGTGATGGCGAGGGGCGGGGCCAGGAAGCCGACGACCAGGACCGCCGAGACGAGGGCGGCCGTCAGGCGCAGGCCGCGGTAGCGGCTGCGGTTGGCCCAGCCCAGCGTCTGGAAGGCGCTCCAGATGCCGTGCCGCAGGTGCAGGCCGACCATGACGACGGCCACGAGGTAGATGAGGGTCACCCACCAGCGGGACGGGTCGAAGCCGGCGACCATGCGGTCGGCGGGCTCGGAGTCGAAGCCCTTGGGGTTGACGACGCCGAAGGTCAGGTCGAGCAGGTGCCAGATCACGAACAGCAGGATCGTCAGGCCGCCGAACCGCATGATGTGCGTGGCGTAGCCGTTGGCCTGGGACTTCTTGGCCACGTACTTCACCGGACGGGCCTTGGCCGCCTTGCGCGCCAGCGAGATCGCGGCCCACATGTGCAGCACGACCGAGACGACGAGCCCGATCTCCAGGATCGTCAGCACCGTCCGGTACGGCGCGATGGGCTCAAGAAGCGTGCGCAGGGCGACGGCGTACTCGTTGAACGAGTCCTTGCCGAGGAAGATCTTCAGGTTGCCCAGCATGTGCAGGACGAGGAAGGACACCATCACGGCGCCCGTGACGGCCATGACGACTTTCTTGCCGTTCGACGAGCTCAGGAACCGGCTCGGCTTCTTGGACGTCGGTGCGGGCGAGGCACCCTTGGGGGCGTTAACAGGCGCGGTGGCGGCGCCGCGCTCTATCGTGGCAGTCACGTTTGAACGCTAGGTATCCAGCAATGATCCGTCCAAGTCATCGCGGATCTGGTTTCCATAGCTTCCGGCTATGATGCTTGGTTTATACGGTCGGCATAAGGAAAAATGCTCGGCCGGTGCGAGGAAAATCACATGCAGTTGCAGCAGCTCGCCTACTTCGTCGCGGTCGCGGAGACCAGGCACTTCACCCAGGCGGCCGAGCGCATGCGGGTCGCCCAGCCCTCGCTCAGCAAGCAGATCAAGGCTCTGGAGAACGACCTCGGCGCCCCGCTGTTCTCCCGCGCGCGCGGCAACGTCACGCTGACGGCCGCGGGCGAGGCGCTGCTGCCGCTGGCCCGCCGGATGCTGGCCGACGCCGACACCGCCCGGCAGGAGGTGGCCGAGCTGGCCGGGCTGCGCCGGGGCCGGGTGCGGCTGGGGGCCACGCCGTCGTTGTGCGCGGGCCTGCTGGCCGACGCGCTGGCGCGCTTCCACCGGGCCTACCCGGGGGTGGAGCTGCTGGTGGAGGAGGGCGGCTCGCGTGACCTGGTCAGGGCGCTGGCCAGGGGGCAGCTCGACCTGTCGCTGATCATCATGCCGCTGCAGAGCGACGACCCCTCCCTGGTGACCGAGGAGATCCTGCGGGAGAACCTGGTGGTGGTCGCGCCCTCGCACGAGCGGGCGCGGGGGCCGTACCTGCGGATCGAGGACCTGCGCGGCCGGCAGATGGTGATGTTCCGGCGCGGTTACGACCTGCGCGAGGCCACCCTCACGGCCTGCCGCCAGGCCGGGTTCGAGCCCCGGTTCTCGGTGCAGGGCGGCGAGATGGACGCGGTGCTGCGCTTCGTGGAGGCGGGGCTCGGCGTGGCCGTGGTGCCGTCGATGGTGCTTGACGGGCGGCCGGGACTGTCCGGCACGCCGCTGGCCCCGCCCGGCCTGAGCCGGACGATCGCCCTGGCCCACCGCAAGGACGTCGAGCCCACCAGGGCCGCGCAGGCGTTCCGGGAGACCCTGCTCGCCTTCGTGGTCGAGGCCGGACAGGAAGGCACGCTTCCGCAAGGGGTCGAGCTCATCGCAGAATGAGCAGCAACAGCCCGACTCCCCCGGGAAGGCATTGTGTGACGGCAACCTCAACGAGCCGCTGACACTGCTCCTCATCGAGGACGACGACGGCGACGCCTTCCTCGTCGAAGAACTGCTCAACCAGGCCGAGGCGCCACCGACGATCTTCTGGGCGCGCAGCCTCCAGGAGGCCAAGGCCAAGCTCGACCCGACGATCCAGTGCGTTCTCGTCGACCTCACCCTGCCCGACGCCAGCAGGCTGGAGGCGCTGGAGGAGGTGCTGGCGCTGGCACCGCACGCGGCCGTCCTGGTCCTCACCGGCCTCAGGGACGTGCACGTCGGCGTGGCCGCCGTGCAGGCGGGCGCCCAGGACTACCTGGTCAAGCAGGACATCGACGCCCGCCTGCTGGCCAGGTCGATCAGGTACGCCATGGAGCGCAAGCGCGCCGACCTGGCCCAGCTCAGGCTGTTCGAGGCCGAGCTGACCGCCAAGGAGAACGCCCGCCTGGAGAGCGGCCTGCTGCCCGTGCCCCTGCTGCGCACCGAGGCGATCACGCACCAGATCCGCTACCTGCCGGGCAACCAGGGAACCCTGCTGGGCGGCGACTTCCTCGACATGGTCCAGACCGCCGACGGCGCGGTGCACGTCGTGGTGGGCGACGTCTGCGGCCACGGGCCCGACGAGGCCGCGCTCGGCGTGGCGCTGCGCATCGCCTGGCGCACGCTGGTGCTGGCCGGGCAGACCGACGACACGCTGCTGCGCACGATGGACGCCCTCCTGCGCGCCGAGCGCAAGGCGCCCGAGATCTTCACCACGCTCTGCATGGCCACCTTCACGCCCGACCTGCGCCAGGCCCGGATGCGCGTGGTCGGGCACCCGCCGCCGGTGCTGGTCCGCGACGGCGTGCCCGCGGTGCTGGCCGGCACGCCGTCGGGGCCGCCGCTCGGCATCTTCCCCGACGCCGAATGGACGGTCATCGACGTGCCCCTGGGCGCGGACTGGTCGATCATGCTCTACACCGACGGCCTGATCGAGGCGGCCGTCGGCGGGCAGAAGGAGCTGCTCGGCGTCGAGGGCCTGGTCGGCCTGGTGCGCGAGCACGGCGTGATCGACCTCGACCGGCTGATCAGGCACGCGGGCACGCTCAGCGACGATCTCGCGGTGGTCCTGGTGTCGAGGAGGAAGGCATGAGCATCCACCCGCTGCCGCCGCCGAAGGCGCCGACCAGGCTCGGCAGGCTGCCGGTGGCCCGCTGGTTCCTGGCCATCGGCGTGCTGGCGGGGTTCGCGTTCGCGACCGGCGTGGTGGTCACCATGTCGATGATCACGCATACGCGGGCCCTGGGGCCGAGGCCGGAGATCGCCGCCCAGCTCGACCGGCTCAACGTGGCGCTGATCGTGCTGTTCGCGGTGCTGCTGGCGGGTGGGGCGGGCCTGGCGTTCGTG
Source organism: Nonomuraea sp. NPDC004702 (assembly GCF_053601695.1). Taxonomy (NCBI): domain Bacteria; kingdom Bacillati; phylum Actinomycetota; class Actinomycetes; order Streptosporangiales; family Streptosporangiaceae; genus Nonomuraea; species Nonomuraea sp. NPDC004702. The sequence continues at coordinate 67,186 of NZ_JBSGCE010000011.1, read as the reverse complement.
ATCAGGTACGCCGTGCTCAAGCCCATCGACCAGCTCACCGAGCAGGTCCGCACGGTGGCCGCCGGCGACTTCGACCACCGGCTCGGCGTCGACCGGCCGGCCGAGCTGAGCGAGCTGTCCAGCCACGTCGACTCCATGCGCCGCCGCATCGTCTCGGCCTGGCGCGGGGCCGCCGACCAGGCCGACGAGCTGCGCCGGTCCAACGGCGAGCTGGAGCAGTTCGCCTACGTCGCCAGCCACGACCTGCAGGAGCCGCTGCGCAAGGTCGCCAGCTTCACCCAGATGCTGGAGCAGCGGTACGGCCCGCAGCTCGACGACCGCGCCCGCCAGTACATCCACTACGCGGTCGACGGCGCCAAGCGCATGCAGCTCCTGATCAACGACCTGCTCGACTTCTCCCGGGTGGGCCGGGTGAGCGGCGAGCGGCTGCCGACCGACTCGGGCGGGGCCCTGGACCGGGCCCTGGAGAACCTGTCGGCCACGATCGAGGACACCGGCGCCACCGTCACCCGCGACGACCTGCCCGTGGTCGAGGGCAACCGGATGCAGCTCACGCAGCTCTTCCAGAACCTCGTCGAGAACGCGATCAAGTTCCGCTCCGAGGACCCGCCGCGCGTGCGCCTGACGGCCGAGCGGAAGGGCGACATGTGGGAGTTCAGCTGCTCCGACAACGGCATCGGCGTCGACCCCAAGTACGCCGACCGCATCTTCCTGATCTTCCAGCGGCTCCACCCCCGGGACGTGTACCCCGGCACCGGCATCGGCCTGGCGCTCTGCCGGAAGATCGTCGAGTACCACGGCGGGCAGCTCTGGCTCGACGCCGAACCGGCCGATCAGGGCACGACGTTCCGCTGGACGCTGCCGGCGGCCGGAGGCGACGCATGACGGACTGGCGCCCGATCGACGTGCTTCTCGTGGAGGACGACCAGGGGGACATCCTGCTCACCAGGGAGGCGTTCGACCTCAACAAGGTGCGCAACCGGCTCAACGTGGTCAACGACGGCGAGCAGGCGATGGCGTACCTGCGGCGGGAGGGCGCCTACGCCGGCGCGCCGCGGCCCGACCTGATCCTGCTCGACCTCAACCTGCCCCGGATGAACGGCCTGGAGGTGCTGAGCGAGGTCAAGGCCGACGCCGCCCTGCGGACGATCCCCGTGGTGATCCTGACGACCTCGGAGGCGGAGGAGGACATCCTGCACAGCTACCGGCTGCACGCCAACGCCTATGTCGCGAAGCCGGTGGATTTCGAGCAATTTATCCGTGTTGTCCGGCAAATAGATGATTTTTTCGTGACCGTCGTGAAGCTGCCGGCCCCCGGCCCGCGGCCCTGACGCGTATACGTGACAGGAATCACAGTAGGTCATCGAAAAAGTGAGTGACCCCGCTCACAAAATCGTATGCGGTCGTCGTAACGTATCCCCCACCAATGCGCGCCCAGAGCGGTACCGCACCCGCCGTACGCGCGCCCAGTGAAACGACCCGGACCCCCCTGTGTGCAGGGTCCGCGGGAGGTGGAGAGGTCCGCGATGACCCAGACGACGCCCGAAGCCCCGCTCAGAAGGCAACGTGCCCAGGTGAGGGTGCGCACGCTGCGCACCGACAGGTGGTGGCTGGTCCCGCTGCTGACCTTCCTCGGGCTCAGCTCGTTCCTCGTCTACGGCGTGTGGGCGATCATCGACGGCAGTTATTTCGTCGATCCGTACATCGCCCCGTTCGCCTCGCCCTGTCTGACCACGGCGTGCCCCGAGGGCGCGCGGCTGTTCGGGTGGGCGCCGATCGGCGACTGGTTCACCCTGCCGCCGGGGCTGCTCATCCTCGGCCTGCCGGGCGGCTTCCGGCTCACGTGTTACTACTACCGCAAGTCGTACTACCGGTCGTTCTGGCTGTCGCCGGCCGCGTGCGCCGTCCAGGAGCCGCACGGCAAGTACACCGGTGAGACCCGGTTCCCGCTGATCCTGCAGAACATCCACCGGTACTTCTTCTACGCGGCCATCGTGATCGGCCTCGTGCTGGCCTACGACGCCGTCCTGGCGCTGGTGCACAAGCCGCAGGGCCTCGGCACCTGGATCCTGGTCGTCAACGCCGTGCTGATCAACACGTACACGTTGTCGTGCCACTCCTGCAGGCACATCACCGCGGGCAGGCTCAACCACTTCTCCCGTCACCCGCTGCGCTACAAGGCCTGGACGTTCGTCTCCAAGCTCAACGCCAAGCACCAGCAGCTCGCCTGGGCCTCGATGTTCTCGGTCATGATCGCCGACTTCTACGTCCGCATGGTCGCCAAGGGCGTCATCGCCTTCCCGTTCGCATAAAGGACTTCTTCCAGTGGAAATCGAGCGTCACGAATACGACGTCGTCGTCATCGGTGCGGGCGGCGCCGGGCTGCGGGCCGCCATCGAGGCCCGTCAGCAGGGCAAGCGCACGGCGATCGTCTGCAAGTCGCTGTTCGGCAAGGCCCACACCGTCATGGCCGAGGGCGGCGCGGCCGCCGCGATGGGGAACGTCAACTCCGACGACAACTGGATGGTGCACTTCCGTGACACCATGCGGGGCGGCAAGTTCCTCAACAACTGGCGCATGGCCGAGCTGCACGCCAAGGAGGCCCCCGACCGCGTCTGGGAGCTGGAGGCGTGGGGCGCGCTGTTCGACCGCACCAAGGACGGCAAGATCAGCCAGCGGAACTTCGGCGGTCACGAGTACCCGCGGCTCGCACACGTGGGCGACCGTACCGGCCTGGAGCTGATCCGCACCCTCCAGCAGCGGGTCGTCGCGCTGCAGCAGGAGGACTTCGAGACGCACGGCGACCACGAGGCCTACATCAAGGTCTTCGCCGAGTGCACGGTCACCCGCCTGCTGAAGGACGGCGACCGCATCTCCGGCGCGTTCGGCTACTGGCGCGAGACCGGCAACTTCCTGCTGTTCGACGCCCCCGCCGTGGTCCTGGCCACCGGCGGCATCGGCAAGTCGTACGTCGTCACCTCCAACTCCTGGGAGTACACCGGCGACGGCCACGCCCTGGCCCTGCTCGCCGGCGCCAACCTGATCAACATGGAGTTCATCCAGTTCCACCCCACCGGGATGGTCTGGCCGCCGTCCGTGCGCGGCATCCTCGTCACCGAGTCCGTCCGGGGCGACGGCGGCGTGCTGCGCAACTCCGAGGGCAAGCGCTTCATGTTCGACTACATCCCCGAGGTGTTCAAGGACAAGTACGCCACCACCGAGGAGGAGGGCGACCGCTGGTACACCGACCAGGCCAACAACCGGCGCCCGCCGGAGCTCCTGCCGCGTGACGAGGTGGCCCGCGCGATCAACGCCGAGGTCAAGGCGGGCCGCGGATCGCCCCAGGGCGGCGTCTTCCTCGACGTCTCCACCCGCCTGCCGGCCGAGGAGATCAAGAAGCGGCTGCCGTCGATGCACCACCAGTTCAAGGAGCTGGCCGACGTCGACATCACCGCCGAGCCCATGCAGGTGGGCCCGACCTGCCACTACATCATGGGCGGCGTCGAGGTCGACGCCGACACCGGCGCGGCGGCCGTGCCCGGCCTGTTCGCGGCGGGCGAGGTGTCCGGCGGCATGCACGGGTCCAACCGGCTGGGCGGCAACTCGCTGTCCGACCTGCTGGTGTTCGGGCGGCGCGCGGGCGCGGGCGCGGCGGCCTACGTCGACGGGCTCAAGGCCCGTCCCAAGGTCGTCCAGGAGCTCGTGGACGCGGCCCGCGAGGAGGCCCTGGCGCCCCTCCAGCGCGACGGCGAGAACCCGTACGAGGTGCACCACGAGCTCCAGCGGACGATGAACGAGCTGGTCGGCATCATCCGCAAGGCCGAGGAGGTCTCCGAGGCCATGGAGGTCGTGGAGAAGCTCAAGGAGCGGGTGCGCCAGGTCGGCGCGGCCGGCTCGCGGATCTACAACCCGGGCTGGCACCTGGCCATCGACCTGCGGAACATGGTCCTGGTCTCCGAGTGCGTGGCCCGCGCCGCCCTCCTGCGCGAGGAGAGCCGCGGCGGCCACACCCGCGACGACTTCCCCGGGATGAACCCGGAATGGCGCCGCAAGCTGCTCGTCTGCTCCACCGCGGACGGCAACGACGTCCAGGTCGTGGAGAAGGTCCAGCCGTCCATGCGCGAGGACCTGATCACCCTGTTCGACCGGGACGAGCTGAAGAAGTACCTCACCGACGAAGAGATGGCCGAGTTCGACGGGATTGCCAAATGAGTTACAAGGCGAAGTTCAAGGTCTGGCGTGGTGAGGGCGGCGAGGGCAAGCTCGAGGACTTCACGGTCGAGGTGAACGAGGGCGAGGTCGTCCTCGACATCATCCACCGGCTGCAGGCGACGCAGGCCCCCGACCTGGCGGTGCGCTGGAACTGCAAGGCCGGCAAGTGCGGCTCCTGCAGCATGGAGATCAACGGCAAGCCGCGCCTGGGCTGCATGACCCGGATGTCCACCTTCTCCGAGGACGAGACCATCACGGTCACCCCGATGCGGACCTTCCCCGTCATCAAAGACCTGGTCACCGACGTGTCCTTCAACTACCAGAAGGCCCGCGAGATCCCCTCGTTCACCCCGCCGGCGGGCGTCCGGCCCGGCGAGTACCGCATGCAGCAGGTCGACGTCGAGCGCTCGCAGGAGTTCCGCAAGTGCATCGAGTGCTTCATGTGCAACAACGTCTGCCACGTGATCCGCGACCACGAGGAGAACAAGCCGGCCTTCGCCGGTCCGCGTTTCCTCATGCGGATCGCCGAGCTGGACATGCACCCGTACGACGTGGCCGACCGGCAGGAGTCCGCCCAGGAGGAGCACGGGCTCGGCTACTGCAACATCACCAAGTGCTGCACCGAGGTCTGCCCCGAGCACATCAAGATCACCGACAACGCGCTGATCCCGATGAAGGAGCGCGTGGCCGACCGCAAGTACGACCCGCTGGTCTGGCTGGGCAACAAGATCTTCAAGCGCGCCAAGTAGGCGGAAAAGCGGAAGCGGGGGCCGGACGGATCCGGCCCCCGCTTCCGCTTTGTGCTACTTGCGGCCCCAGCGCTTCTTCCGGTGCTTGGGGTCCTGCATCTCCTTGGTGGCGCCCTCGGGGGGCTGCGGCGGCAACGGCTGGACGACCGTCGCGGCGTCCCCCTCCGGCGGCAGGTACGGCGGCGGCCGGTAGCCCTCCGGCGGCTCCGGCGGCTCGGCCTGCGGTCGCACCGGCGGGCGGGGCTGCACCGGCTGCTTCGGCTCGAACAGGGACGGGCCCTGCTGCCAGGGCTCGGAGTCGCCGCTCTCGGCCGCCGCCGCCGGGGCGAGCGGGAACTCGCGCTCGTCCTCGTACGGCTTCCCGCCGCCCGGCGGGATCTCGGCGGGCGGCTGCTCGGCCGGGATCAGCGGCTCGAACGGGTCACGGTAGTCCTGGGCGGGCTGCGGCGGCTCGTTGTAGGAGTCGAACTCGTCCGGGTGCAGCACGACGGGCTCGGGCGCGGTCGCCGGCATGGTGGCGGGCATGGTGGCGGGCATGTTGGCGGGCACGGTCGGCGCCGGCTCGGGCGGGTAGCCGCCCTGGGGCCCGTACGGGTCGTGGTAGGCCGGGTCGTGGTGGGCCGGGCCGTAGCCGGGCTGACCGGCCGGGTAGGTCTGGATCGGGACGAAGCTGATGATCGGCGCGTACGCCGTGCCTCCCGGGTAGCCGGGGGCGGGGAAGGACGCCGTGGCGTAACCGGGTCCGGCGGGGTAGCCGGGCGGGGGCGCGTCCGGGCGGCCCATCGGGGAGGCCATCGGGGGGCCCGCCTTGCGCACGGCCGCCGCGTGGGCCATGCGGCGCAGCCGTCCCTCGAAGATGAGCACCGCGAACAGCGCGAGCAGGACCAGCACCAGCGCCGGGATGCTGAGCTTCTGCGTCAGCGACTTCTGGTCGAACTCCGGCGCGGCCGCGCGCACCTCAAGCTGGACCGAGTCCGTGGTCGGGGCGGTGTCGGCGGTCAGCGGGGCGGTCGTGGTGGCCGAGTCCGTCGGCGCGACGGACGGCATCTCGACGGATGGCTCCGTCGTCTGCTCCGTGGGCAGCGGACCGGCCGTGGTCTGCGCGGTGGGCAGGGGCGCCAGCGGCTGCTGCGTCGTCTCCTGGACGGGCGGGGGCGTGGGGGCCGTGGTGGTCTTGGGCGGCTTCGGGGCCTTCGTGGTCTTCGTCGGGCTCGCGGTGACGGTGTGCGTGATCGTCGTCTCCGGAGCCTCCTCCGGCGTGGGCGTGCCCAACGTCGTCGTGACCGTGACCGTGGTCTGCGGATCACAGGTCTGGCCCGCGTCGCACGGCTCCACCGCCGGGTCGAACGCCGCGCGGCTGACCGAGGCGCTCGCGCTCTGACCGACGAAGGGGGCCACGCCGACGCCCGTGAGCCCGAGCGCTAGGACGATCGCGGACACGGCCGTCGCTCGCGTGCGTGCCACCGGAGCCCTCCGCATAGTCCCGGAACCATGGTCAAGGGAATACTAGTCGGGTCAAAGCAACAGTAAAGACGGAATTACCATACGTTTCGCGGCTTATGGCGGCGTTTTGCTCGCGTAACCAGCCACAAGGCCCCCAGCAGAACGCCGATCGCCCCGATGACCAGCGAGAAGCCGCGCGACCCCTCCAGCGGGCTGGTGTACGCGACCGGACGAACCGGTTTCCGCGCCTCCACCACCTGCACCGGCCACGGCGCCCCGGCCCCCGACTCCGGCGCCAGACTCACCGCCCCGCCGCCGGGAACCACTCCCCCCTGCACCCCGCCACCGACGCCCCCCGGCGCCACACCCCCAGCGACACCTCCCGGGGCCATGCCCCCGGCGACACCCCCGGGCACCATGCCCCCGGCCACGCCTCCCGGCCCCACACCCCCGGCAACGCTCCCCGGCGCCACCCCTCCGGCCACACTCCCTGGCGGCATACCGCCGGGCAGGCTCTGATGGGTCATCCCCGGCACCCCGCCCTGCGCCAGCCCTGCCGCACCGGACAGCCCTCCGTGCGCCGCACCACCAGGCAGCCCTCCGTGCGCCACACCACCAGGCAGTCCCTTCTGGACGGCACCACCGGGCACGCTTCCCGCCACGCCACCAGGCAGACTCCCGCTCACGCCGCCCGGCACACCCCCTGTCGCACCGCCCGCCAGACTCCCCGCCAGTCCACCCGGCAAGCCGCCAGCGGCACCGCCAGGCAGACGCCCCGTCAGTCCGCTCGACAAGCCGCCCGCCGCGCCGCCAGGCAGGCTGCCCGCCGTCAGGCCGCCGGGGAGGCCGTTTCGTGCCGTCCCCCGGGCGCCGGCGGGCGCCCGGCCGGTCGTTCCAGGGGCGAGGCCCTGGCCCACGCCTCCCGCACGCGGGAACGCCCCCAGGGTTCCGCCCGTGCCTCCCTGACGCGGCGCCCGCGCCACGCCCCCGCCGCCGACGCGCGGGAGCGCCCCTCGGACTCCACCGGTGATCGGCAGGCCCGCGGCCCCTCCAGGGAGGCCGCCCCTTCCCGCCGTCGTACCGGCCCCTCCGGCGAGGACACCTCTTCCCGCCGTCGTACCGGTCAGGCCGGGGAGGCCGCCTCGCGTTTTTCCGCCCGCCCCCGGCGCCAGCCCGGCGACGCCTCCGCCCGTCCCCGCCTGCTGCCCCTGTCCGCCTGCCACCTGTCGGCCCGGCCGTCTCCGCTTGTGGGGGACCGTGGCCGGAACGGGCACCGCCTGGCCGCTGATCGTGGCGGTCTCGCGCGGCATCTCCTCGGCGACCTGCATGGACGTGGTCCTGTTGATGGTGGTCAGCCCACCGGAGGGCGTCCGCATCCTGGCCACCGCCGCGAGCACCACCTCCTTGGCCCCCTCGGGCGCCTGGAAGGTCACGTCCAGCGCCCGCTCCCCGAAGATCGGCCCAAGGGCGCAGACCCGCGCGCCGGGCAGCGTACCGCCATCGGAAGCCGAGCCCTCCACGCCGGCCAGCGCCCGCGCGGCCAGCACCCCGGCCGCCTGCCGCCCCCCACCGACCTGCCCCCCACCCGGCCCACCCTCAGCCGGAAACATCCCTCGACCACCCTCGGCCTGAGACATCCCCTGACCACCCTCGGCCCGCGGCACACCCCAACCGCCCTCAGCTCGGGACATCCCCCGACCACCGTCAACGCGAGGCACGCCCCGACGACTCTCAGCCCGGGACATCCCGCGACCGTCCTCAGCCCGAGACACGCCCTGACCGTCCTCGGCCCGCGACACTCCTCGCCCGCCCGCAGCCCACGGCGCGCCCTGACCGGCTTCGGCCCACGGCGCGCCCTGTCCTGCCTCCGCGCGCGGCGTCCTCTGACCGTCCTCGGCGTGCGGCATCCTGTGACCGGCCTCGGCGCGCGGCATCCCTTGAGCCGCGCCACCCGGCGGCATCCACTGACCGGCCCTGACCGGCGGGGCGTCCTGCGCGCCCGGCGCGCCCGGGCCGACCTGTGCCGCCTCCTGGTCCGCACCCATCTGCGGCGCGTTCCGACCGGCCTCGGCCCGCGGCGTGCCGCGACCGGCCTCCGCGCGGGTCAGGCGCCGGCCCGGCGCCGGCCGCCACGCCTCCGGGCCATCCGGGCCGTCCGAGCCCTCCGGTTCCTCCTGGAACGCCCCGGCATCCGGATCCGTCGCGCCTCCGGCACTCCACGGCCCCGACACGGGATCCCCTCCAGACGCCGGAACCCCACCAAAAGCCTCGGAACCCTCAGACCCCTCAACCCCACCGGCCGTCAGCCGGGAAGCACCGGAGGGCGACGGGCACGCCAACCCCGACAACGCCGCCGCCGGACTGGTCGCCACCGCGACTCTGGCCCCCTTGCCCATCCCGTTGAGCCGGACCCTGAAACGCTGGACGTCACCCGTCCTGATCCACTGACCCACACCCTCGGGGCCGCTCACGCGTTCGAGCACGAGCGTCACCCCCGCCGCCGCCACGGGGACGGAGGGCAACGCCACCAGGATCAGCGCTCCAGAAAGGATCCAGCCACGCCGCATCACTCCACTCCCCCACTGCGACAAATCACGTGTAGTAATCGTTATGTCACAGAGAGAGACGGTCTAATCCTGCTGAAGCAGACTCTCCACGGTCTTCATGATCGGCAGGTCGGCGCCCAGCCACTCCACGTCGTAGTACTCCCCCGGCCCCAGCCAGCGAAGAGCCAGGTGCTCACGGGCCTCGGGCGTGCCGGAGGTGAGCGTGGCCAGCCAGACGCGCAGGACGTACCCGTCCGACAGCGCCCAGTCCTCGCCCACGCGCGCGCCCACCGCGATCTCCACGCCGAGCTCCTCGCGGCACTCCCGGACCAGCGCGGCCACCTCGCTCTCCCCCGGGTCAACCTTGCCGCCGGGGAACTCCCAGCCCCCGGCCAGCGCGGCGGGCGCGGCGCGCTGCGCGGCCAGCACCCTGCCGCCGGGGGCGACGATCACCGCCGCGACCACGATCGTGCTCATGCGTTCGTCATCCTCATAGTGCGGGATTCTGCAGCTTCTTGAGCTGGTCGAGCACATCGGGGTTCTGCAGGGGACGGGTGAAGCCCACCTTGTTGTCGCGCGCCTGGTAGCTCGTGACCTTGATCGGCCCGCAGAGCGTGCACCGGGCCTCCAGCATCTTGCCCTTCGACACGACCAGCCCGACATGACCGGGATTATCTGCCGACGTGCCCGGCCCGGCGTTGAAGAACACCAGGTCACCGGGCTCCTCCTCACCCGCTGACACCTTCACCCCGAACGGCCACTGCGTGAACGTGGTGCGCGGGATGCTCAGCCCGGCGGCCCGGTAGGCCGCGTAGATGATGCCCGAGCAGTCGAACGCGTCCGGCCCGGTGCCGCCCCACAGGTACGGCTTTCCGCGCTGCGCCAGCGCGAACTGCAGGATCTTGGCCACGACGTCGCTGGGCGCGGCCGCCACCAGGGGGTCGTCGCACTCCTCGGCGGCCTGCGGCGGCACCTCCACCTCACCCGACTTGGCGTACTTCCTGGCGATCTCCTCGACCTGGTCGACGTACCACCAGGCGCGGTTGTAGGTGAACAGGGCCCGCCGGACGTTCTCGGGAGCGCCGTTGCGCTTGAGCATCTTGGCGGCCCCGAGGATGGCGTCGGCGGGGTTGTAGACGTCGCCCACGCCGTCGCCGTCGCCGTCGGAGGCGTAGCCGTTGAACGTCGAGGAGATCGGGATCTGCGCCTTGCCGCCCCAGGTCGAGATCAGGAACTGCATCGGCCCGGCCGCGCCCGCGTAGTTGGTGCCGCTCTTGACGCCGGGCAGGTCGGAACGGCCGTGGTCGGTCTCGCGCTTGCCCACGGCGGCCAGGATGGTCCACTGGACGCCGATCTTCTTGCCCCACTTCTTGTACAGGTCGAGGTATTCGCCCGGGATGTCGGCGGCGCCCGAGTCGGACACTTCCTGCACCTGGGTGCCGCCCTCGCAGTCGACCGAGCCCTCGCCGCCGCCGTTCAGGAAGGACGGCATCGTGACGAGCAGCATCGGCGAGATGATGATCGCGGCCAGCAGCAGGATCCCGGCGAGACCGAGCAGCAGCGCCAGGCGGGTTCGGGAGGACTTCACCGCTAGCTGTCCCCGTCCTGGCCCTCGGTGGCGGGCAGCACGTCGAAGATCCGCCAGTCGGCGCCGAGCTGGCTCACCGTGACCGCCAGGTCCTCGACGTCCTGCCGGTTGCCGCTCTTCGCGGTGACCTGCCTGGTCTCGGTCACGACGAACACGATGGAGGTCTTCTCGATCTGCCTGATCTCCTTCAGCCTGGCCGTGGCCTGGGAGACGATCTGGTCGTCGCGGTTCTGCTGGACGGTGCCCGCCGAGGTGAGCGTCCGGGCGAGGATGTTGCCCAGCTCGGCGGTGGTGAACGTCTTGACCCTCGTGGCGTACGCCGCCGGGTCCTCGTCGTACCTGAAGGTGCCGTAGACGGCGGTGAAGCGCTCGGCGAGGTCCGCCGCGGCGGCCAGCTGCTCCTTCTTCATCGGCAGGTACGAGTAGACGTCGAACGGCGCGGCGCTGGCCGTGGCCAGCGGCTTGCTCGCCGCCGTGGGCGCGGACGCGGACGTCGTGCCCGTGGCCGGGGCCTGCTCGGGCGGATCGTCCGAGCTCGGCCACATCGTGAGGTAGACGCCGACCGCGGCGATGACCACGACGATGGCGGCGAAGGCCAGCCCGCGCTTGTCACCGGACTGAGCCATGGTCAGTCCTTGCCGCGGTTGGGCTTGAGCCAGAAGGGCACCGACGGATCGTCACCCGAACCGCCGTTGCCGCTGCCGCGCAGCCACAACGGCGGCGCCTCGGACGAGCGGGACGACGGCTCGTCCGAGCCGAAGATCCTCGACCCCGACGACGCGCCGGACGGCCGGGACGCGGCCCCTCCGGACCTGGACCCGCCACCGTTCCCGGACCCACCGTTCCCGGACCCACCGTTCCTGGATCCGCCGCCGCCGAACAGCCCGCCGCCGGAGCCACGCGACCCCGCGGACGGCGAGCCACCCGACCCGCCGGACCCGCCGAACCGGGAGCCCCGCGAGCCGCCCGACGACCCGTTGCGCGAGCCGCCGGAACCACCACCGCGCGAGGCCCATCCGCCGCCCGACCGCCCGCCGAACCAGCCACCGCCGCCACTGCTGGAACCGCCGCCGGAACCGCCGCCGGAGGTCGTGGCTCCGGCGGCCATGCCCCCGGACGCGGTGCCGCCCGCCGCCGCGCCACCGGAGCCGCCGCGGGCGCCGCCGGCCGTCGCGGGGCGCGTCCGGCCGGCCTGGCCGCCGAGGTTGAGCGGGGGCGCGGTGCCCCTGCGGGGTTCGAGCGGGGGCCGGGCCCCCGCCTTGCCGCCGTGCTGGTCGGTGTCGAGCGGCGCGGCCGCCACCGGCATCCGGGTGCCGGCCGAGACGCCCTCGCCCTCCTCGCCGCGCATCCGGGCCTGGGCGACCGCGGCGCCGGCCGCCGCGCCCGCGCCGCTGCCGGCCGCCGCCGCCCTGATGAGCGGCTCGGCCTTGCGCAGGCCCCACCGGCCGAGCTTGGCGCCGGCGACCGGCGGCAACACGTTCGCGGCCCGCTCCAGGACGGGCGAGCTCGCGGCGTCGCCGAGCATGCGGGTGGTGACCGTGTGGCCGCTCAAGGACGCGAACAGGTGCTGGAACGGACGCCGGTAGAAGAACACCGCGATCGTCAGCAGGGCCATGAACAGCACCTGGAGCCCCCAGGGCATGGCCGTGGAGATGATCAGCGCGTACCCGTAGACCAGGACGCTGAGCACGAGCGTCAGCACCGCCTGCCTGAGCAGCGTGCCGACGAGCATCTCCACCCACCGCATGGCGATGATGCGCCCGCTGCCCGGATGCACGCCGACCAGCAGGAACACCGGCCCGAGTATCAGCAGCAGCAGGAAGCCCACCTTGAGCACCAGCAGCGAGACCGCCACCAGGAAGATCAGCAACCCGGCCACCACCGCCGCGATGAGCGCGCCGACGGCCACGCCGAGCCTGCTCGACCAGTCGCGGCCGGAGAAGACGGTGTAGCGGGAGTCGTTCTTGAGCAGCTCGGCGACCTTGGCGTACTCGGCCTGGTGGGCGGCGATGTCGGGGGCGGGCTGGCCGGCCACGGCGGGGGCGATCGACTGGGTCTCCAGCATCTTGCGCCCGAAGTCGCGCACGATCGGCTGCTGCGGGTCGGCGGTGCCGAACATGCCCACCAGCCACGGCTTGCAGACCAGCGTGGACCACAGGGCGTCGGCGTTCTGGTCGACGCCGGCCGTGCCGACCTGGCCGTAACCGCCCGGTTTGACCTGCGGGTTCGTCTGGCCGGGTGGCGGCAGGCAGGACGCGCCGCCGGCGCCCGGCAGGCCGGAGAAGGCGGAGTTGACCACTTCGCCCGTCTTGTCGGTCACGACCTTGCCGAGCCCGGTGAAGTCGCCGGGCCTGCTGAAGAACCACACGGCCACGGTGACCGCGAGGACCATCCAGATCACGCCTTCGGCGGTGGTGGTGGCCCGCTTGCGGATCAGGCCGTACCAGGCGAGCCAGATCGCGCCGAGGATCACGATCGGCCGCAGGAACGGCCAGTACATGGCCTCGGACAGGTTCTGGACGATGTCGTCGACGACGTCCTTGATCGACTGGAGCGGTCCTTCCGTCGCGGCCGCCTGGTACGTCGTGATCGTCAGCCGGTCGATGGCCTTGGCCGCGGTGAAGACGCCGTTGGCCCACATGTTGCCGAGCACGGCGACGTAGTCGGAGCAGCCGAGCCCGTGGGTCTGCCAGAACTGGCCGGCCATGCCGAACTGGCCGTAGTTCGTCGTCGGGGCCTGGACGCCGCCCGCGGGAGGCGGCGGCTGGATCATGCCGTCGGTGCCGCCGCCGATCATCTCGGGGTTGAGCGGCCCCGACAGGTCACAGGGCGCCGCGGCGACGGGCGTGGAGAGACCGCCCACCACCAGCGGAACCACGAGGACGGCACTCACGAGCGCGAGCACCAGCGCCAGTCGTCGGGATAGTCGGATCTTCATGACCGTACCTCCTGCGCCCTGCCCACGCCCCCTCGAAGATCATCATGCCCGCCACCGTCTGGTTTGTCGTGTGTCGGGTTCGTGTCGAGCCAGCGGAGCAGTTCTTCGGAGATCAGGTCTACTCCGATGCGCCCGGCTCTGCCATCCAGATCACGGAATACGCATTCGCCGTTGCCCAGCGAGCGCAGCACGGCCTTGTGCTCCTCCGACGGCTCCACGCCGAGCAGCGACATGACGTGGTCCACCTCCACCCTTTCGGTGGAACGGAACGCGAACACCGAGGACAGACAGTTGGTCACCTGCTCGTTCAGCAGGTCCCCGGCGTTCTGGGAGACCAGGACGAGCGCGGTGTTCCTGGACCGGCCCATGCGGCTGACCTCGGGGACCAGCTTGGCGCCCTCCGGCGTGGAGGTGATCGCCCACGCCTCGTCCAGGAAGATCGCCTTGGGGGCCCGCCGGTCGAGGCCGTTCATCAGCCTGCGGGCGAACTGCGAGACCAGGTAGAGCAGGGCCACCGACAGCCGCTGCTCGTAGGAGTAGTCGTCCCTGGTCGTGGCGACGTCGGGCAGCGTCAGGCCGCCCAGGGTGAACACGGTGGTCCAGCCCTCGCTGTCGATCTGGTCGCCGCCCGAGGGGTCGAAGCAGAGCCTGGCCAGGTGCATCTCCGACATGGAACGCAGCACCGCGCCCAGGTTCTTGGAGGCCGGGTCGTCGGCCTGCTCCAGGTAGTCGACCACCTTGCCCAGCGACGGGTCGGGGCCGTTGGACACCGCGGCCACGGCCTGGATCATGGCCGACTCGCGCTCCTCCGACATGCGGGGCAGCAGCAGCCGCAGCGTCTCGGTCGCCATGGTCTTCTTCGCCGCGATGTCGTCGCCGAACGAGAACGGGTCGAGCAGCCCCGGCGCGGCCGAGCCCAGCGGGATCACCCTGGCCTTGCGCCCGCGCTTCTCCAGGAGCTGGACCAGCGACTCGGCGTCGCCCTTCGGGTCGATCACCGCGACCGTGACCCCGCGCAGCGCCATCTGGTAGATCATCAGCAGCGCGAGCGTGGTCTTGCCGCCGCCCGGCTCGCCGGTGATCGCGATGGCGGTCGGCCGGTTGCGGCTCGCGGCCAGCAGCGGGTCGAAGTGCACGATGCTGCGCGCCCTGCCGACGGTCTCCCCGATGTACGGCCCGAGCCAGCCCTCGCTGCCGTCGTCGAGCCGGTCGCCGAGGTCGACGGTGGCCGTGGCCATGCCGCCCGCGATCGTCCGCAGCGGCTGACGCTGGGCGTAGGCGTTGACGCGCACCTTCTCGCCCGGCAGCGTCTCGCAGAACAGCGAGAACTGGTCGCCGGTCGAGTTCACCACGTCGATGCCCATGTCGCGGTAGTGCTCGACGACCGCCTCGACCCGCTGCACGCAGATGTCCTCCGTGGGGGCCGAGATGATCAGACGGTGCCAGCCGTACACGAAGGGCAGTCGTTCCTTGGTGATGCCGTGTTCGAGCATGCGGGCCGCGTCGATCTGCTCGGCCAGCGCGATCGGCGCCTCGGCGCCCGCCTCGCGGATGTGGTGGTCCATGTCGCGGGCGTGGGCCAGCTTGCGCGCGACGTCCTTCGACGCCTTGACCGGCGGGATCAGCCGCATCCTGGACGAGATCTCCACCGGGAAGGGCAGCTGGTCGGCGAAGTGCATCCACGGCTCGCCGTCGGGGAACGGCATGAGGTCGGGGAAGCGGGCGAAGGACAGGTGGGCCACGTACGAGTCGCCCTGCGGCTGCACGATCCGCAGCAGCGACCTGCCGTTGTGGATCTCGCCCTCGACCAGCGACTCGATCTCGCCCTTGCCCCAGCGCCGCTTCGGGCTGGCCGAAGGCGGCGGGTCGCCGACCGCTCCCGCGGCGGCGTGCTGGAACAGCCAGGCCACCTCGACGGACGTGGCGTGCCTGGCGTACAGGGCGCTGGAGGCCAGAGCCCGGCCCAGCCGTTCGGCCGACTCCGTCCAGCGGCCGATCTCGCTGTCCGGGACGTGGTCGTCCTCCATGCCGAGCGCCTTCTCGGTCTTCTGGTAGAAGCCGAGGAGCTGGGCGAGCACGCCGCTGCCGAGCTGCTTGCCGCGCGGCCCTAGGCGGACGCCCAGGTAGACCTCCTTCGACCAGAAGTCCTTCGCCCAGACGTGCCGGTACATCTCCTCCAGGTAGTCGCGCCAGCCCGGCCCCTCGTCGGAGGTGGCGTTGAGCGCCATCGCCCACTCGGCCGCCGGGTAGGTGCGGTGCGCGACCCGCAGGTGGACCTCGGCGTCGGGCATCCTGATCGCGGCCAGCGCGATCGTGACGTTGGTGGCCAGCGCTTCGCGCTCCTCCGGCGTGACGAACTCGTAGCTGACCGTCGGAAGCCGGAAGTACGCCCACGCGCAGGTGTCCGTGAGCAGGATGCGGTCGTCGAAGTAGCGGACCGCGAGACGCTGGTGCGCTCGGGACGCCCTGCTCATGCCGCCCCCTCGGCGCATGAACGGGCCAGACCTGCTCGCATGTTCACTTAACGCTCACCGATTCTCGTGCCCGGGGGGTCACTCGCCAACTCCTCTTCGCTCGGTCGGACGGCCTGTCCGTGTGCCTGTACCGCGAAGCCTGCAACCACGACGCCGGCGAGGGCGAGGTAGGCCCGCCGTCCGGCCGCGCGCAACTGACCGGGGTCGACGATCTCCGCGCCGCCGGGCGCCAGGCCGTCCTCCCACGGGACTCTGACGATGGCCCGGCATCTGCCTCTGGCCACCGCCTCCGCCTGCTCGACGTCGGCCATCGACCGCCTGCTCACGCCGTTGACGACCATCACCGCCCGCCTGCGCAGCTCGCCGCAGCCGTGCCCGTCGAGCCATTCGTACGTCATCGCCACCGCCTCGGCCGCCTCCTCGCTCGCCGGGACCACCAGCACGAGCTGGTCGGCGTACGGCAGGATGCGGGCGGCGAGCGCGGCGGCCGGGTCGATGACCGACAGCTTGTAGTGGCGGTCGAGCAGGCGCATCGACTCGCCCAGTCGGTGGTCGGAGAAGAAGCTGCGGTCGGCGAGCCGCTGCTCGGCGCCCGCGTCGGTGTCGGCCGAGATCACCTCAAGGCCGGAGGCGGTGCGGGTGGTGAAGCCCCGCATCGTCAGGTAGCCGCTGACCTGGTCGAGGCCGGACAGCAGCGACGTGAGGGTCTCCGGCGTCTCGGGCTCGATCCTGCTGGTCAGCGTGGTGCCGCCGGTGTTGGCGTCGACGGCCACGATCCGGTCGTCGCGGTAGGTGGCGAAGGTGTGGCCGAGCATGAGCGCCGTCGTGGACTGGCCCGCGCCGCCGGTGCAACCGAGCACCACGATCCGCCTGCTGCCGCCGAACACGGCCCTGGCCCTGGCCTCGTCGATCTCGGACCCGTCGGTGCGTACGCCGCCTCCGCCCACCACGACCTGGGCGATCCGGCGCCATCCGCCGGAGTCCCGGCCCACCACGGACTCGACCCTGCGCACCCGTCCCTCGGCGGGCCTGCCGCCTTCACCGGGCCTGGGAACCGGCACGGGCGCCACGAGCCCGCCCGCCCTGTCCCCTGGCCGTCCGCCCGCCCTGTCGCCTGGCCGGCCGCCGGCCCTGTCACCTGGCGAGCCGCCGGCCCTGTCACCTGGCGAGCCGCCGGCGGGCCGCCGTCGCGCCGCCACGTCCCGCCCGGGCTCGCCGTACGCCTCGGAAGGCTTGGCCTGCTCGTCCGGTACGCCCCCATCGCCCTCGGACCGATCGGCCGGCACCTCCGTACGTCCGACCCCAGCCCCTTCGACGACCGCGCCCGCGTCGGCGGACACCCCTACGGCAGCCCCCTGCTCGGTGACGGCATGCTCACCCTCGGAAACGGCCCGCCTCCCGGCACCGGCCCTCCGGTCGGGAGTGCCCTGCCCAGCGGGGACATCCTCCTCGCCGGTGACAACCGGCCCGGAGGACACGTGCCCTTCGCCGGAGACCGGCCGCTCGGCAACATCCTCGCCACCAACGGAGGCTTCGCTGCGGGTGGAGGCTTCCGCGCGGGCAGCGGCTTCGCGGTCGGCGCGGGCTTCGCTACGGGCGGAGGCTTTGCCGCCAGCGGGCGTTTCGCTGCGGGGGGAGGCTTCCCTGCGGGCCGAGGCTTCGCTGTGAACGGGCACTTCGCTGCCGGAGAGCGCTTCGCTGCGGGCCGAGGCGTCGCCTCGGGCGGGGACTTCGGCCGGGGGTGCGGCTTCGGCGGAGGCTTCGGTGGCAGCCTCGTGCGCGGTCTCGTGCGCGGTCTCGAAGGACCGTTCGGCGTGGGGTGCGTCGGGGCTCGGAGCGTCTGTGCCGGCGGCGGGAGTGGTCTCCTCGACGAAAACGCCTTCGCTTGCCGACTCGTCCTCGGCCGTCGGGACATCTGCGCTGGTCCGCGCCCCCTCACCCGAATGCGCGCTTTCTCCCACGTGCGCGCTTTCCGCCAGGGGCGCGCTTTCTCCCACGTGCGCGCCCTCGCCCACATGCCCGGCTTCGCCCACGAGGTCGGGTTCATCCACATGCCCGGCTTCGGCTGCCGGTGGGTTGTCGGCGGGAGGGTGGGGGGTGGGGATCTGGTCTTCGAGGCGGAGGGGTGGGCCGGAGAGGGGCTTGGCGTCCGGGTCGACCGGGGGCCAGGAACGCTGGGCGCCCAGGATCACCGTCCCGGGCGCGACCCGCGGCGGCTGTCCCTTCCTGTGCTGGTCGCGGGCGATCGTGTTCTCGTCCTCGCGGCCCACGCCTTCGGGACGGCCGGCGACGCCCTGGCGACGCTCGTCCGTGCTCTCACGACGTCCGGTGAGGTCGTCGCGGCGCTCTGCGACGCCGCGCTCGCCTTCCGCGCGACCCGCCGCCTCACCGGGCGCGTCGGCGGTGGCGGCGAGCCGGCGCAGCCGCCGCAGGGCCTCGGTGTCGATCGGCTTGCCGGCCACGGGCCTGAGCCCCTCCGCCGACCGGATCGGCACGACGGCCCCACGACCACTCTGTACCTCACCCGCACCGGCGTCCGTACGCTCGCCCGACGCCCTGCCGAAGTCCGCACGCTGATCCGACGCCCTGCCGGACTCCGTACGCTCGCCCGACGCCCTGCTCGTGGAGCCCCTGCGCGCGCTCGGCTGCGCCGTCTCAGAGGCGTCCCGCTCCTCGGGAACGGCGGCCTCGGGTACGGCGGCTTCGGAACCCACGGCCTCGTGGCCGGGCGCGTCGCGTTCGGCGCGGCGGTCGGGGGCGGCGCGGCGGGGACGGGCCGGGAGGGCGCCGCCGGTGAGCTCGCGGCTGGCCAGCTCTCCGGCGGCGACGTCGTGCTCGACCGGCGGCAGCGCCGGTCCGTTCTCATCCCCTGGGACCAGGACCAGCGGCACGTCCCGGCCGAAGGCGGGGGCGGGACGGCGGGCCTGCGGCGCCAGCGCGGGCGCGATGCCCCGCCTGGTACGCGACCCCCACCCGGTACGCGCCTCCGCCACCGGCGCCTGCTGGGCGGCCGCCGCCGCGGCGGCCACGGCCGGACGGACCTGGCGCGGACCCGTGATCCGCTGACCCTCACGCTTGCGCTGCGGCTGGCGGGACTTGCGCGCCGCCTTGGCCTTGACCCGCACCGGAGTGGTACGCCAGATGCGCCCCGAGAACGTGACCGCCTCGGGCTCGGAGGTGGGCGCGAGCCGGTACCAGGCCTTGGGCTGGCCCAGGTAGCGCAGCTGGGACTCCAGAAGCTCGGTGAGCCGCTTGCCCTCGATGACGGGACGCGTGGACAACCACGTCACGATCCCCGGCGGGACCAGGAACAACACGTGCCACGGCATGGCCACCGGCACGCCCACCAGGATCAGCAGGAGCGACCACGGCACGAACACCCCGACGAACACGCCGATCCAGACGATGGGGAGCGGCATCGGGAGGCGAAGGTCGTAGAGCTTGTAGAGCCGCTTCTCGATGCGCCAGATGTTCGTATACGTGGGCAGGTCCACGCAGTCCTCCTCTCCACCCGCTCGTACATGACCGCCCTGGAGCGGTCTCAACCCTTTACTTGATGCCGAGAGCGCCCGCGATCGCCTTCGCCGTCACCTCGATGATGTTGGGCACGTAGAAGATCACTCCGATGGCCACAGCCAGGATGAGGAACTGGACGAAACGCGTGATCTCGCGGGTGAAGAGGAAGAAGAGCGCGACCACGGAGACGACTACCAGGAACAACGGGGCAAAGAAGGCACGCAGGAAGTTGGCGAGCCCTCCGGTGTCAATGCCGGTCGGCGACGGCGACGGCGACATTTCGATCAAGGTGAGCACTACGGTCTTCAACGTCACTTCTTGTCCTCCCGGGGGGTACCGAACAACAGCGCGGTCGTGCGTCTATCCAACGGCCCGACCAGCGCCGCGGATGTCGGCGACGTACCACTTGTCGCCCTGCTTCTCCACGGTGAGGCGGTAGGCCTGCTCCAGCCGCCCGCCGACGGCGGCCGGGTCGGTGGCGCTCGGCGTGGCCGGAGCGTCGCCGTTGGGCACGATCCACACCACGACCGCCTGGATCTCTCGGGTGGCACCCCCCACAGGCACCACGATGTCCTTCAGCTCCGCGAAGGTGAAGGCGCTGCCGAAGCTCGGCAGGGTCTTCCCGGCGGCCACGTAGCGCTGCAGCCCGGCGGTGTCGCCGGAGGCGTAGTCCTTGAAGAAGCCCTCCAGTTGCGGCTTGAGCTCGGCCGCCGCCGCGTCGTCGGTCTCCGGCTTCGCGAGCTGCGGCAGGTCGGCCGGGGCCGGCGCGGGAAGGATCGCCGGACGGCCCGCGATGACGAACCGCCTGCCGTTGTCGTCGCCGGAGTAGTAGATCGGGACCGACAGCATGAGCCGGCGCGGCCCGGACTGGAAGGCCACGCTGACCACGGCGTTCTGGGCGTCGGTCGCCTCGATGTCGTACGGCTGGATCGCGACGGCGGCCATCTTGCCGAAGCCGTCCCACCACATCTGCGCGTCCATGCCCTCGGCCAGGAACGCGGCGAGCTTCCTGGTGCGGCTGGCCGCGTCTTCCGGGCTGAAATTCAGATAGACCCCTGCGAACTGGGCGGCGAAAGCCATGCCCTGGTCAGCGGGGAATCCCTTGTGCGCCACGGCGGCGCCATTCGTCGTCGTGGGCTCTTGCTGGGTATACCGCTCAAATGGGGCACGAATCCCATTCACCACGATAACCACAATAAGCGCCCAGAGAATGATGCGGCCGGCCCAGACCAGCCACCGTCCGCCGCCACCGGACCAGCCGCCCCGACGCGGCCTGCGCGAGGGCGGCGCGTCGAAGTCAGCCATGTCCGGGCGCGCGGAAAGCTCGGGCTCGCCAGCGATCCGAGGATCGTGCTGGACGGTAGACCTACGAGCCATCACGCCTCCGCTCGCGCCGATCCCCCCGGTTGGCGCGGTGTCGTCCGTTGCCGATCCCCATCATCCGCGGTGAAGTAGTCACCCTATCCGGTCCCGCCATTCTTCCAGGAAAGCCACGCCCATGCTGCAGGCATGACCGCCCTGACGGCAAACCGGATCCGTATGGCAGACGTCAGCGCCGGTTCCCGTCACTTACTGGCGGAATCACCATTTGACCAGGCCAGACGCCCATTTCCGCCTAGCGCGGCAGACATGGATTCCTGTCCAAAACAGGCATAGATGCTCACGACCTGCGCATTTGGCATGAGAGGAGGACAGAGGGTGTTACGCACCACTTCTGGGGGTACGACAGTCTCGGCTCAGGCGGGCTCGGGGTCCTGGCTCGTGCGTGCCCGGCGACGGCTGTGCAGGTCGACGACCGTGGGCGACACCGCGCGCTCCAGCGACCCCCGCAGGTCGGCGAGCATCGAGGCGGCGTCCCGCTCCCGCATGCGGCTGGCCAGCTCGTTGCGCTCGTCGACCTTCCTGCGCAGGTACGCCTCACGGTTGACGCGCAGCCCGTACATGAGCTCGACCCTGATCAGGGCCAGCTCCTCCTCCAGGCTGATGCCCGCGAGGGTGGGCGCCGGACGTCGTTTCCGGATGATGCGTCGGATCATGAGGGCCTCCCGAGTCAGCGTGAACGCCGTGACGATTCGACGCGTAGGGACCCAAAGTGGTTGACGCGTCAGTTGTCCCGGAATCACATAATCCCGGAGGGGCCTGCGCGTTCGTCATCCGGACGATGGGCTTTCGACGGCGATCCGCCGGTAACCTAGCGTAGCGAAAGTTAGCCCACCGTGATTGGACTGATGTGATGCGTCGCCTCGCCGCCGCCCTCCTGCCCGCCGCCGCGCTCGCCGCGTTCGCCCTCTGCGCGCCCTCCCCGGCCGCCGCCGCGCCCTCCTGGGTCACCGACAGCGAGTGCACCGAGGCGGGCGGCAAGGTCTCCCCCGTCGGCCGCGGCAAGGCCGTGTGCCAGGGCGGCACGTACGCGAACGAGATGATCCACTTCGACAAGAAGCCCGCCGGCAACGGCGGCGGGGGCCCGCTCAGCGGGGGCGGCGGCCCGCTCAGCGGCGGCCCCGCGGCCCTGCTCGGCGGGCTGCTCGGATAGCGCGGGCCGGCGGATCAGACGTTGAAGCGGAACTCCACCACGTCGCCGTCGCGCATGACGTAGTCCTTGCCCTCGATGCGGGCCTTGCCCGCGGACCGGGCGCTGGCGATGGAGCCCACTTCGACCAGGTCGTCGAAGGAGACCACCTCGGCCTTGATGAAGCCGCGCTGGAAGTCGGTGTGGATCACGCCGGCCGCCTCGGGCGCCGTGGCGCCCTTGCGGATCGTCCAGGCCCTGGTCTCCTTCGGGCCGGCGGTCAGGTAGGTCTGCAGGCCCAGCGTCTCGAAGCCGACCCGGGCGAGCTGGCGCAGGCCCGACTCCTCCTGGCCGACCGACTGGAGCAGCTCCAGGGCCTCCTCCTCGTCGAGCTCGACCAGCTCGGACTCGATCTTGGCGTCGAGGAAGACGGCCTCGGCCGGCGCGACGATGGCCGACAGCTGCTCCTTGAGCGCGGTGTCGGTCAGCTCGTCGGCGTCGAGGTTGAAGACGTAGAGGAAGGGCTTGGCGGTGAGCAGGTGGAGCTCGCGCAGCTCCTCCCGGTCGAGGCCGCTCTCGAAGATGGTCCTGCCGGTCTCCAGGACGGCCAGCGCGGCCTCGGCGGCCTCCAGCGCGGCCTTCTTGTCCTTGTTGTTGCGCGCCTCCTTCTGCAGGCGCGGCACGGCCTTCTCGACCGTCTGCAGGTCGGCCATGATCAACTCGGTGTTGATGGTCTCGATGTCCCGCTTGGGGGAGATCTCGCCGTCGACGTGCGTGACGTCGGGGTCGCCGAAGACGCGGATGACCTGGCAGATCGCGTCGGTGTCGCGGATGTTGGCGAGGAACTGGTTGCCCCTGCCCTGCCCCTCCGAGGCGCCCTTGACCAGGCCCGCGATGTCGACGAACTCCACCTTGGCGGGCAGGATGCGGGCCGAGCCGAAGATCTCGGCCAGCTTGGGCAGGCGGTCGTCGGGCACGCCCACGATCCCCACGTTGGGCTCGATGGTGGCGAACGGGTAGTTCGCCGCGAGTGCGTTGCCGGTCTTGGTCAGCGCGTTGAAAAGCGTGGACTTACCGACGTTGGGCAGGCCGACGATGCCGATGGAAAGGCTCACGGACAGCGAGTTTACTTGCTGAGCAGGTGCAGGCAGGTCACCGGACGGTAGGTCCCGGGCGCCGCGCGCAGGTAGCGCTGGACGCCGGCCGGGCAGGCCGCTGGCGTGCTCTCGAAGGAGACGACGCGGGCCCAGGCCGCCGACGAGTCGCAGGCGGCCCTGGTCACGGCCGACCTGGCGACGACGTCGGCGGGCGGTCTGGCCACGCACGCGCCCTCGGCGAGCACCTGACCGCCGGGGCCCAGGCAGACGACGTTCGCTCCGCTTTCGAGCGTGTCGAGGGTGGACGAGGGGCATTCGTCGGCGGTCGAGGCGATCGCGACGGATCTGCCGTACCAGCCGGCGCCCGCGCACGGGCGTTCCCGCCCGTCGAGGGCCACGCAGTCGCCGGGCCTGAGCAGGCCGCCGCCACCGCCGGGCACGCCGGCGTGCGGGGCCAGGAAGGACCGCACGCAGGCCGTGCGGCCCAGGCCGATGCGCAGCACGTCGTCGGTGTCGTCGGGGCAGTCGGCGGGCCGCGGCGGGTCGTGGGCGATGGCCAGCACCTCGAAGTCGCCGCCGTTGCAGGGGATCAGCGCGTAGCGGTCGGTGACGCAGGCGCCGGGCGTCCAGCGCAGGGTCGGGCGGGTGGCCGCCGGCCCCTCGGCCCCGGGACCGGTGATCACGGCTCCGGCCAGGGCGATCAGGGCGACCGACACCGCGGACACGGCGACGGCGAGCCTCGTACCGGTAGCCATCCCAATACTGTGCGTGACGGATCAGTCGGCGCACAAGCGGATTCCGCAAGCGTGTCGGGAAGATCCAGACGCGATGTGCTGCAATCATCGTTGGAGTGGATGTCGTCTCGCTGCTCATCGGACTCGCCCTCGGACTCCTCGTCGGCTTCCTGGTCGCCAGGACCCGCGCGGCGGTGCGGGTGGCCGAGGCCGACGCGCGGGCCAGGTCGGCCGCCGAGAAGCTGGTCTACGTCGAGGAACAGCTCGCCGAACGGTTCCAGGCCCTGTCCACGCGCGCCCTCGACGTCAACAACGTGCGTTTCCTCGAACTGGCCGAGACCCGGCTGTCGGCCAGCCGCGCCGAGGCCGCCGGCGATCTCGACCAGCGCAGGCAGGCCGTCGAGCACCTGGTCGAGCCGCTGAAGGACGCGCTCGCGCGGGTCGAGTCGCAGCTTCGCGACACCGAGGCCGGGCAGCGGGCGGCTCGGGCGGAGCTGGCCAAGCAGATGGAGTTCGTGCAACAGAGCAACGAGCAGCTGCGCTCGCAGACGACCGCGCTGGTCAGGGCCCTGCAGCGGCCCGAGGCGCGCGGGCGGTGGGGCGAGCTGCAGCTGCGCCGGGTGGCCGAGATCGCCGGGATGCAGCGCCACTGCGACTTCGAGGAGCAGGTCGTCGAGGGCGCGATGCGTCCCGACATGGTGATCAGGCTGGCCGGCGGCAAGAACATCGTGGTCGACTCCAAGGTCTCGCTCGCGGCCTACCTGGAGGCGGCCGAGGCGGGCGACGAGTCGCTGGCCACCGTCCGGCTCGACGCGCACGCCAGGCACGTGCGCGAGCACGTCGACCGGCTGGCGGCCAAGGCGTACTGGCAGGGGTTCAACCCCTCGCCGGAGTTCGTGGTGCTGTTCATCCCGGGCGAGGCGTTCCTCGCGCCCGCGCTCGAACGCGACCCCGCGCTGCTGGAGTACGCCATGGCGCGGCGGGTGCACATCGCCACCCCGACGACGCTGATCACGATGCTGCGCACCGCCCACTACGCCTGGCAGCAGGCCGCGCTGAGCGAGAACGCGCGGGCGGTGTTCGAGCTGGGCAAGGAGCTGTACGAGCGGCTGTCGTCCCTCGGCAGGAACGTGGAGTCGCTGGGCAAGGCGCTGACGCGGGCGGTGGAGGCGTACAACAAGTCGGTCGGTTCGCTCGAAAGCCGCGTCCTGGTCACCGCACGCAAACTCAACGATCTGGGCGTCGTGGACGGCGACCTGGACGCCCCGGACATGCTCGAAGGGCTGCCGAGACCCCTGGCCTCGCCCGAACTGCTCGAAACCACGTCTCTGATTTCGCACTCGAACGGTAAGTTGGCAGGCGGGTCGCCGTAAACGGGGGTGGGACAGTGGCAGAGAAGGGCAGGCGTTCTGGCGTCAGGCTGACCGCTCGCGGCGCCATCGCGCTCACCTTGGTCGCCACCCTGGCGGGCTATGTCCTGACCGCGGTGCTCGGCCTGTCCTACCTGGTGGGGGCCGCGTTCGTGGTGTCGAGCCTGCTCGGCGTGCTCCTGGTCAACAAGCGCGAGCTGCTGTCGCTGGTGGTCACGCCGCCGCTGGTGTTCTTCTGCGCGACGCTCTTCGTCGAGCTCGGGCGGGCGTTCGGCTCGGTGTCGATCATGCAGTCGCTGGCCCTCGGCCTGTACGGCTCGCTGACCCGCGGCGCTCCCTGGCTGTTCGCCGGCTCGGCGGTCGTGCTGGCCGTCGCCTGGCGGCGCGGCCTGCGCGACAACGTGCGGGAGCTGCGCGAGGAGCTGAAGGCGGGCGCGGAGATGCCGCGCCCGCGCCAGCCGTTCGTGCCCGAGCCGGAGGGCTACTTCGAGCCCAAGGTCTACGGCACCCCGCGCGGCGACGACTAGCCGGCGCGAAGGTCCTTGCGCAGCTCGTGCGGGAGCGCGAAGCGCATGCTCTCCGGCACCGACTCGACCTCGCGCACGTCGCCGAAGCCGTGCCCGGCCAGCCGCGCGAGCACCTCGTCGACCAGCTCCTCCGGCACCGACGCGCCGCTGGTCACGCCGACCGTGGTGACGCCGTCGAGCCACTCGTCCTGGATGAAGCCGGCGTTGTCCACCAGGTACGCGGCCTCGGCGCCGTAGTCCTTGGCCACCTCGACCAGGCGCTTGGAGTTGGACGAGTTCTCCGACCCGACCACGATCACGAGCTGGGCCTCAGCGGCGATCTCCTTCACCGCGACCTGCCGGTTCTGGGTGGCGTAGCAGATGTCGTCGCTCGGCGGGTCGATCAGGGTGGGGAAGCGCTCCTTGAGGCGGGCGACCGTCTCGGTGGTCTCGTCGACCGACAGGGTGGTCTGCGACAGCCACACGAGCTTGTCGGGGTCCTTCACCTGGACCTTCTCGACCGAGTCGAGGCCGTCGACGAGCTGGATGTGGTCGGGGGCCTCGCCCGAGGTGCCCTCGACCTCCTCGTGGCCTTCGTGCCCGATGAGCAGGATGTCGTAGTCCTGGGCGGCGAACCGCTTGGCCTCGTTGTGCACCTTGGTGACCAGCGGGCAGGTGGCGTCGATGGTGCGCAGGCCCCGCTGCCTGGCCTCCTCGTGCACGGCCGGCGAGACGCCGTGGGCCGAGAACACCACGATCTCGCCCTCGGGCACCTCCTCGGTCTCCTCGACGAAGATGGCGCCCCTGGCCTCCAGCGTCTTGACGACGTGGGTGTTGTGCACGATCTGCTTGCGGACGTAGACCGGCGCGCCGTACTGCTCCAAAGCCTTCTCGACCGCTACCACGGCTCGATCGACTCCGGCACAGTAGCCGCGCGGCTTGGCTACGAGTACTCGGCGGGAAGTGGGGGTCTGGGGCTCCATACTTCTTATGCTACGTGGAGCGGCCATCAGGGCTGCGCGTGCGTGGTCGCCCGCCGTTTGCCAGACTGGCCGTCCAATACAGACCTCCCAGGGAGACGTCATGTCCCTCAGCGACGTGATACGCAACATCGCCAGAACCGTTACCAACAAGGACGAACTCAAGGAGAAGGCCAAGGATCTGCCGCTGCTCGTCGTCCAGACCACGCTCAGCGCGGCCGGGCAGGCGCTGCTGGTGGTGGACCGGGTGAAGAACTCCATCAAGGGGCTCGGCACGAAGGAGGAGCAGGAGGAGGAGCAGGAGTCCCGTCCCTCCGCCGCCGCGCAGGTCGCCGCTCCCCCGGCCGAGGAGGAGAAGCCGGCGCGCAAGGAGCCGGTCATCTTCACGCCGCGTCCGGAGGCCGCGCCCAACGGGTCGGCCAAGAGCAAGCCGGACCCGGTCATCTTCGCCCCCGCGGGCAAGACCGCCACCAAGCCGGAGACCGAGCCCGAGCCGGAAGCCGCGGCCGAGACGGAGGCCCCGGCGAAGGCCGACGCGCCGGCCAAGGCCGAGGTCAAGGCGGAGGCGCCCGCGAAGGCCGAGGTCAAGGCCGAGGCGCCGACGGAGGCCGAGCCCGCCGCCGAGGTCGAGCCGACCGCCGAGACCAAGGCCGTCGAGACCAAGGCCGCAGAGGTCAAGGCCGCAGAGGTCGAGCCGGATGTCGCGGCTGAGGTCGCGCCCGCGGCCGAGCCCGCCGCGAAGCCCGCCAGGACCGCCAAGGCCACGAAGACCGCCAAGAGCACGAAGGCCGCCGCGACCACCACCACCGCCAAGCCGGCCAAGCCCGCGAAGGCGACGAAGGCCGCCAAGGCCGCCGCCGAGCCCGCCGCCGTCACCGAGGTCACCGAGGAGCCCACGCCCGCCGCCGCGCCCCAGGACGGCGTGCTCAAGGCCGCCGCGGAGGCCGTCACCGAGCCGGCCGCCCCCGTGGCGGAGCCCAAGGTCGTCCCCGACGACCTGGCCGAGCCGCTGCCCGGCTACTCCGAGCTGACCGTGGCCTCGCTGCGGGCCAGGATGCGCGGCAAGTCCGCCCAGCAGATCGGCGACTACCTCGCCTACGAGCGCGCCACCCAGGCCCGCGACGAGGTCGTCCGCATGTTCGAGAACCGGCTGGCCAAGCTGCAGACCGGGGAGTAGTCGTAGCGAACCCGTAGTCTTCCGCCATGACCTCGAAGACCACACCCGAGTCTCCGCTGCCGATCCGCACGGTCCTGCAGATGGTGGGCGGCTGGATCGGCAGGCTCGGCACGGTGTGGGTCGAGGGCCAGATCACCGATCTGAGCGCGCGCGGCGGCACGGTGTTCCTGACCCTGCGTGACCCGGTGGCCAACGTCTCGGCCCGGGTCACGGCTCCGCGCGGCGTCTACGAGGCCGCCGAGCCGCGTCCCTCCGACGGCGCGCGGGTCGTGGTGCACGTCAAGCCGGACTTCTGGGTAAACAAGGGCTCGTTCGCCTTCACGGCGATGGAGATCCGGCCGGTCGGCGTGGGCGAGCTGCTGGCCAGGCTGGAGCGGCTGCGCCGGCTGCTGGCCACCGAGGGGCTGTTCAACGCCGACAGGAAGCGGCGGCTGCCGTTCCTGCCGGGCACGATCGGGCTCGTCTGCGGGCGCGACTCGGCCGCCGAGCGCGACGTGCTGGAGAACGCCCGCCGCCGTTGGCCGGCTGTGCGGTTCAAGGTGGAGGAGGTGGCCGTCCAGGGGCCGTACGCGGTCGGGGAGGTCACCGAGGCGCTGCGCAAGCTCGACGCCGACCCCGAGGTCGAGGTGATCGTGGTGGCCCGCGGCGGTGGTTCGCTGGAGGACCTGCTGCCCTTCTCCGACGAGACGCTCGTGCGCGCGGTGGCCGCCTGCCGCACCCCCGTGGTCAGCGCGATCGGTCACGAGCAGGACAGCCCGCTGCTCGACCTGGTGGCCGACGTACGCGCCTCCACGCCCACCGACGCCGCCAAGAAGGTCGTCCCCGACGTGGGCGAGCAGCTCGCGCTGGTCCGCCAGCTGCGCGACCGCGGGCGGCGGGTGCTCAACGGCTGGCTCGACCGCGAGATGTCCTGGCTGACGTCGGTGCGCTCGCGGCCGTCGCTGGCCGATCCGGTGCGCGAGCTCGAACGCCGTGCCGAGCAGGTCGACGCGCTGCGGGAGCGGGCCAGGCGGTCGCTGACCGGCTCGCTTGACCGGGCCGCCGACGACCTCACGCACCTGCGGGCCCGCCTGGTCGCGCTGTCGCCCGCGGCCACGCTGGAGCGCGGCTACGCGATCGTGCAACATCCGTCGGGCGAGGTCGTGCGCCTGGCCAAGGACGTGCCGCCGGGCTCCCCGCTGACGATCAGGCTGAGCGACGACCGGCTCACGGTCCGTACGGAGGACTAGGGCCCCGCACGACGGCGGCGGCCAGGTCGGCGAGGCCGGCCTTGACGTCCTCCACCGTCATGCCGCGCTCCTCCCGCTGGAACTTGATCAGCCAGGCGGTGACCGGCGCGAGCAGCGCGTCGGCCAGATAGGCGGCGTGGGCCCCCGGCCGGGCCGCGGCGAGCAGGCTCGCCAGATGCACCTGATGCACCTTGTACGGCCCGCTGTAGCGCACCTTGCCCGGCCCGTTCTCCAGCAGCAGGAACAGGTCCTGCTGCTCGACGATGCGATCGACCAGCGCGTGCAGGAACGCCGTGACCCGCTCGGTGGGCGGCGCGCCGGGCCCGAGCGGCGGCGGGCCGTTCAGGAACGCCGCCTGGAAGCGCCGCTCCCGCTCGTCGATCAGCGCGAGGACGAGCCCCACGCGGTCGCCGAAGCGCCGGTAGACGGTGCCCACCCCGACGCAGGCGGCCTTGGCCACCTCGTCGAGCGAGAGCTCGTCGGCGCCGCGCTCGGCGATCATCGCGGCGGCCACCTCGATGATCTTCCGGCGGTTGCGCGCGGCGTCGGCCCGCTCGGGCTGGGGCTGCCCGACGACGGGCAGCAGGGGACGTGCGCACACGCCTGGAGCATAACTCCCTTGTGAACGGAGAGCTCTCCGGTATTCTCCGAATCGGAGAACTCTCCGATTATGAGGAGCTGAGGATGACCAACTCGTTCAACCAGCAGGTCATTGACGAATTCCGGGCCAACGAGGGCCGGGTGGGCGGCATGTTCGAGGGCGCGTCGCTGGTGCTGCTCACCACGACGGGCGCCAAGAGCGGCAAGCCGACGACCACGCCGGTGATGTACCTGGCCGACGGCGACCGCTACGTGATCATCGCCTCCAACGCGGGCGCCGACAACCACCCGGCCTGGTACCACAACCTGCGCGCCAACCCCGCGGCGACCGCCGAGATCGGCACCGAGACGTTCGAGGTGAAGGCGGAGTTCATCGAGGGCGACGAGCGCGACCGGCTCTACGCCCGCATGGTCGAGATCGCCCCCGGCTTCGCGGAGTACGAGGCCAAGACCAGCCGCCGCATCCCCGTGGTGGCGCTCAACCGCACCGCCTCCTGACGGATCAGAAGGGGGCGTCGTCGGCGCCCGGCTCCGAGCGCCTCGCCATGGCGGCGGCGAGCTTGACCCGGGCGCCCTGCAGCCACTCCTCGCAGACGGCCGCGAGCCGCTCGCCGCGCTCCCAGAGCTCGATCGACTGCTCCAGGGTGAGCCCGCCCGTCTCCAGGCGGCGCACCACCTCGGTCAGCTCCTCGCGGGCCTGCTCGTACGAAGGTGTCTTCTCGTCTGCCACGGCCACCACCCTAGACGCCGCCGCGCCCGGCCAGGGTCATCCCTTGGCGCGCTGCTGCAGGAGCCCGGCCAGCTCGGTCAGCTCGGGCCAGTCGGCCGTGCCGGTGATGACGAGGGTGACGTCGGGGAGCACCCGCACGAGCGAGCGCTGGTTCTTGTCCTCGCGGAAACGCCTCTCCCACGTCACGCCGCCCACCTGCTGGCTGCCGGACGGCCTGGCGATGCCGGTCATGCGGTTGGCGAACTCGGCGGCCGGCTTCTCGTCGCTCTGGGCGAACATGGCGTGCTGCCGCTCGGCGGTGGCGTAGCCCAGGTAGAGCACCTGAGCGCCGTTCTCGCCCTTGGCGATCCTGTTGCTGTTGGGCACCCAGCCCGCCGGGTCCTTCTGCGGGGACCACACCTGGTAGGGCACGTCGTGCCCGAAGTTGGCGACGGTGATGGAGTAGTCGAGCCGCGGGATGTGCTCCTCGCGGCTCTGCGGGGCGACGAGCATGAAGAGCCCCACGCCCGCCAGGCACACGAAGAGGGCTACCGCGTAGCCGTAGAAACTTTGGCTGAACCGTCGCACACTTGGCGAGGTTACCCGCTGGAGGGCGCGGTCGCCGAAGCGGCGGGCCTGATCTGGCCGATGATCGCCAGCACGTCGTCGACCATCGCGCGGTCGCCGGAGAAGACGATCTCGCTGACGGCCGCGGCCAGGGCTCCGGTGACCACGACGACGAGCGCGGGCTCGTCCTCGAACAGGGCGGCGTTGCGCTGGGCCCACGTGCGCAGCCGGTCGCGCATGACCACCTCGAAGCCGGGCGGGCCGTCGCCGCGCAGGAACAGGGCGGCCAGCTCGCGTTCCTCCAGGCAGCCTTCGAGGTAGGCGCGGGCGGCGTCGATGAACACCCGCATGGGGTCGCCCTCGGCGGCGGCGCGGGCCGTACGGGCGGCCTGCTTGGTGCGCTGGGCCTGGCGGGCCTGCCATTCCTCCCACAACGTGAGGTAGAGGTCGGCCTTGCCGGAGAAATGGTGGTAGAGGCTGCCCACGCTGGCGTCGGCCCTGGCGACGACGTCCGTCACGCCGGCCTCGGCGAACCCCTTGGAGACGAAGACCTCCCGCGCGGCGGCCAGCAGCGAGCTCCGCGTCGCAGCCCCCCGCTCGGACGTGCGAGGCTGGGTCACCGCGTGTTCCACTTCGCTCATTCGATCTCCTCCACGGCGGGGGCGCATGTCCATGGTGGAGGCGAGATCTCCTACGCGCACGCGATATGGCGCAAAATCCGGTCTCCGTCATGCGGGGCACCCATATAGATATCCCTTTTCGCCGGTCCCTGACCATCGCGTGGCGGCCCTTGTGCAGAGAGCTGAGCCGGACTGGGCAGATTATCCCCCTCTGACCGGGAATAGACCGGCAACTACGATCGAGAGAGTTCTCAACGAGGAGGCTCATCATGTCCGATCAGACGTCGGTACCGGCAGCGCTCGCGACGGGCGAGCACGCCCCCGACCGCAACCTGGCGATGGAGCTGGTACGCGTGACGGAGGCGGCCGCCATGGCCGCGGCCCGCTGGGTGGGCCGCGGCGACAAGAACGGCGCCGACGGCGCGGCGGTCAACGCCATGCGCCAGCTGATCAACACGGTGTCGATGAACGGCGTGGTGGTCATCGGGGAGGGCGAGAAGGACCACGCCCCGATGTTGTACAACGGCGAGCGCGTCGGCGACGGCAGCGGCCCCGACTGCGACGTGGCGGTGGACCCGATCGACGGGACCAGGCTGACGGCGCTCGGCATGCCGGACGCGGTGTCGGTGATCGCGGTGAGCGAGCGCGGCTCGATGTACGACCCGTCCGCGGTGTTCTACATGGAGAAGCTGGTCACCGGGCCGGAGGCGGCCGACGTGGTGAACATCGAGGCGTCGGTGGCCGACAACATCAACGCCGTGGCCCGGGCCAAGCACTGCTCGCCGTCCGACGTCACGGTGGTCGTGCTGGACCGGCCGCGGCACGAGAAGCTGGTCAAGGAGATCAGGGAGACGGGCGCGCGGATCAAGTTCATCGTCGACGGCGACGTGGCCGGCGCGATCATGGCGGCCCGCGCGGGCACCGGCATCGACCTGATGCTGGGCATCGGCGGCACGCCCGAGGGCATCGTGGCCGCGTGCGCGCTGAAGTGCCTTGGTGGTGTGATCCAGGGCCGGCTGTGGCCGCGCGACGACGCCGAGCGCGCCAAGGCCGTCGACGCCGGGCACGACCTCAGCCAGGTGCTCACCACGAACGACCTGGTCAGGTCGGACGACGTGTTCTTCGCCGCGACCGGCATCACCCAGGGCGAGCTGATGCAGGGCGTGCGGTTCAGGTCGGGCGCGGCGGTGACCAGCTCGCTGGTGATGCGCGGCCGGTCGGGGACCATCAGGAAGATCGAGAGCGAGCACCAGCTCTGGAAGCTGCGCGCCTACAGCGCGATCAACTTCGACACGGCCGGCTGACCCGGCTCAGCGGCGGCGTCTGCGCCTGGGCGGTTCCTTGATCTTGATGTCGCCGGCGAAGTTCGTGGTGCGCACCTCGACCACGGGCCCGCCGGGCTCGACCGGCTGCCTGGTCAGGCGGACGGTCTCCCCCTTGGCGACCCTGATCACCTCAAGGTCCTCCGGCACGTGGATCTCCAGGCCGCCGAAGACCAGGGTGGCGTTGATGACGATCCGGCTGTTCTGCAGGATCGCGTCGCGGAAGTCCAGCTTGGTCGTGCCGAACATGGCCGTGACGTCGAGCTCGGCGGGCACCACCCAGCGCCCGCCGCGCTGCTCCTTCTTGAAGATGGCCGACACCGGCCGGCCGTCGAGGTTCAGCGGCTGCTCCTCGGCCGGGAGCAGGTCGGCGGTGAGCCCGGCGAGGTCGCCGAGCGTGCGCGCGGAGTAGACGACGCCGAGCCGCTCCTCCAGCTCGACGAGGTCGAGCCGGCCGTCGGCGTGGGCGTCCTGGAGCACCTGCGCGATGCGTTCTCGGTCGGCGTCGGAGGCGCGCAGCTCGTGCGGCTGCGGCAGGCCGGGCGCGGCCGGTGCGCGCCGGGACGTCACGAACTCCTCAGCAAGCCGCTCTCCGACTTCCTGCAGCTTCGGCAACCACGATCCCGCGCGTTCGTTCACACTTCTGACGATATCCGGCGGCCCGGGTATTCGCTCGCCCAAGAACGGACCAACAGGGCGCACATCGGCGAATCCGCCCGAGCAACGCGCCGATCTCCCGACCTGGCTCTCCGTTCCCCTCGGCGTGCCGGTGACCGTGCGCCGGAATCGTCCGATCGGCGTGCCGATGGCCGTACGCCGGAATCGTCCGGCGTTTCCCGCCGTTGATCCACGCGACAGGCTTCTGACCGCTGATCCCGGGAGGCGGGCGTGCACCAACCGGCGCGATGGGGGCTCGGTGCGGCGGGGGTGGGCATCGCCGTGATCGCGGGCCTGGATCTGACCAGCCTCGACGAGACGAACCCGTTCAGGCGCACGATCAGCGAGCACGGCCTCGGCCCCGACGGGTGGATCTTCGGGCTCGCCGTGGGGCTGCTCGCGGCCGGGTCGGCGGCCATCGGCGTCTCGCTGGCGCGCAAGCGGCTGGCCGGGGCGGTCGGCACGGTCGCGCTCATGGCCTGGAGCGTGGGGCTGCTGCTGACGGCGTCCTTCCAGAAGCACGACTGGGCGGTCGGGCCGAGCACCAGCGGCAGCATCCACCGGGTCGGCAGTTTCGTGGCCTTCCTCAGCCTGCCGCTCGCCGCGCTGGTCATCGCCCGGCCCTGGCGGCAGCGGGAACGCCGCAGGTCGGCGATGGTGGCGTTCGGGCTGGGGGTGTGCTCGGCGCTGTGGGTCGTGGGCATCGGCGCGGCGGTGCTGATCGGCGCCCGCCACGGGCTGCCGTGGTACCGGGTCATGCCCCTCGGCCTGGTCGAACGGGGGCTGGCGGTGACCGAGGTGGCCGCGTTGCTGGCCCTCGGGGTGTGGGCGGCCGGACGGCTGGCGGAGGCCGAGCCCGTGCGGGCGGTCAGGCGGGCCGTAGAGCGGCGATGAGGTCCTCCACGTAACCGCGGAAGACGGCCGCCATGTCCACCTGGCCGGGGTCGATCAGCCACTGGGTCTGCAGGCCGTCCATCATCGCGATCAGGCGGTCGGCGTGGGCCTCGGCGTCGAGGCCGGCCCGGAACTCGCCGCGCTCGACGCCGGCGCGCAGCGCGGCGGCCACGTCGGCGCGCAGCCGCCGGTAGCGCCGCCTGGCCCACTCGTGGCCGGGGTGGCCGGGGGTCACCGCCTCGCCGCTGATCACCGAGAAGAGCTGGACGAGGCCCGGCACCCGCGCGTTGTGGTCGACGACGTCGGCCAGGGCGCGCAGCGCGGCGGCGCCGCCGTCGTGGCCGCCGTCGTGGCCGTCGCGCCCTGGCCCGAACCTGCGCCGGTCGAGCTCGTCGCGGTAGTCGAGCACCGCGACGAGCAGACGCTCTTTGCTCCTGAAGTGGTGGAGCAGCCCGGCCTGGGAGAGCTCGACCCGGTCGGCGATGCGGGCCAGCGAGGCGCCGCGGTAGCCGTGCTCGGCGAACTCCAGCAGCGCGACCGCCAGGATGCGCTCCTTGCGTGCCTCGCCGGTCGCGTAGCCCCGTCTCACCCAGGCACCCTATCCGCCGGCGGATCCGACCCTGGCGTACGGCCCTGAGCAGCCGCTAACCTGACTCCGCCTCACGTTTGATTCCCCCCCGATCAGGAGGCCATCGTGCCGTCCCCGCGTGATCGCCAGGCCCGTACCGCCACGTACGTCGTGTACGGCGTGCAGGGCCTCTCCTTCGCCACCCTGCTCGTCCAGGTGGCCAGCCTCCAGACCGAGCTGGAGCTCACCGACGGGGCGCTCACGCTCCTGCTGCTGATCGTGCCCGTCTTCGCCGGCGTGGGCAGCGTCGGCGCGGGCACGTTCGCCGCCCGGTACGGCAGCAAGCTGCTCCTGCGGGTCGCGCAGCCCGCGGTGGCGCTCGCCGTGGTGCTCACCGGCCTCGCGCCCTCGGTGCCGCTGGCCGTGCCCGCGCTGCTGCTGTTCGGCCTGGCGGTCGGCGCGGTGGACGCGGGCATGAACATGCAGGGCGTGGCCGTCGAACGCCGGTACGGCACCGCCGTGCTGAACGGCTTCCACAGCGTGTGGAGCGTCCTCAGCCTGGCGGGCGCCCTGTGGGCGGTGTTCGCGGCCGGCCGGGTCTCGCTGGCGGTCACCATGGCGATCCCCATGGTCCTGGCGGTGGCCGGGTCGATCTACGCCGGGCCGAAGCTGTGCACGATCGCCGAGGAGAAGGTCGAGAACGTCGTCGAGGCCGCGACCGGCAAGTTCCCCTGGCGGCCGATCATCCCGCTCTGCCTGGCGATGGGCTTCCTGTACATCGGCGACGCGGCGGTGTCGAACTTCGCGACCGTCTTCATGGGCAAGGCCCTGCTGGCCCAGGACAGCGTGGCGAAGCTGGCCTACAGCGTCTACCAGGGCGCGACGCTGGCCGTGCGGCTCGCCGGCGACGTCGCGGTCCGCCGCTACGGCCCGGCCGCCATCGTCCGGCTCGGCGGCGCGCTGGCCACGCTGGGCTTCCTCGGCGTCGTGGTGGCCCCGAACCAGCCGCTGGCGATCGTCGCGTTCGGGCTGACCGGGCTGGGGTTGTCGGTGGTCGCGCCGCAGTCGTTCTCGGCGGCGGGCAAGCTGGACCCGGCGGGCACCGGGGTGGCCATCGCCCGGGTGAACCTCTTCAACTACGTGGGCTTCATCGTGGGAGCCGCGCTGATCGGCGGCATCGCCGACGCCACGGACTGGCGGGTGGCGTTCGTCGCGCCGCTGCTGCTGGCCGGCGTGATCATCGCGCTCGCGCCGGGCTTCGCGCCCCGGCGGGCCGCCGCGCAGGCGTGATCCGCGAGCCTCCTCAGCCGCGCACCTCGGCCACCTGGACGGGACGCGCTTCGCGCAGCGACAGGTCGGCGGCCTCGGCGACGTACAGGGCGGCCAGGGCGTCCTCGACCGAGCACAGGCCCTCGCCGCCGCGCAGGAAGGCGTCGATCTCGGCCGCGTAGGCGGGGCCGAACCTGGCGGCGAAGTCGGGCCAGGACGGGCCGGGCGGCTGCAGGCCCTCGGCGCTGCGCAGCGGGGCGCGCGGCCCGAGCCCGGCCACCTGGGTGCCCTTGGTGCCGGCCAGCTCCATGCGCACGTCGTAGCCGGCGCCGTTGTAGCGGGAGCCCTGGAGGGTGGCCAGCGTGCCGTCGTCGAGGGTGAGCAGCGCGGCGCTGTTGTCCACGTCGCCGGCCTCCTTGAAGAACGCCGCCCCCCGGTTCGCGCCGACGGCGTGGACGGAGACGACCTCGCGCCCGGTCACCCAGCGCAGGGCGTCGAAGTCGTGGACGTGGCAGTCGCGGAAGAGGCCGCCGGACAGCGGGACGTACCCGGCGGGCGGCGGCGCGGGATCGGCCGTCACCAGGTGGACGCGGTGCAGCTCCCCCAGCTCGCCGGCCCGCAGCGCGGCGCGGGCGGCCCGGTAGCCGGGGTCGAACCTGCGCTGGAACCCGATGCACACCCGCCGGCCCGCGCTCGCCTCCAGCACCTTGACCGTCTCGGCGACCGTGCCCGCCACCGGCTTCTCGCACAGGACGGGAACGCCCCGCTCGCACGCCCTGATCAGCAGCTCGGCATGCGTGCTCGTCGGCGTGGCGATGACCACGGCGTCGGCCTCGAACGGGTCCCCCGGCCTGCCGTACGGCGAGGTCCTGACCGGGTCGGCCACGATCAGCTCGTCGACCAGGGGGTGCGCGGCCAGGTTCGCCGCGTGGAACGCGCCGATCCGGCCCAGGCCCAGCAGTCCCACCCGCATGCCGCCTCCAATGCCGCATTCCGCCTCAGTCCTTGATATGTCCGGACATACGGACTTTTAAGCCTTGTACGGCCTCCGCCGCCTGATGCACCGGCAGCCGGGCGAACCCGACCACGACCGCCGGCGGGCCGGGCGAGAACCGCATCGGCGCGACCGGCTCGGCGGCCAGGCCGACCTCCTCGGCCGCGCGGACGACCCGCAGCTCGTCCCAGCCGTCCGGCAGGTCGAGGTAGACGTGCAGCCCGGCCTGGATGCCCCGGACGCGGATCTCCGGCAGCTCCTCGGCCAGCGCCCTGACCAGGGCGTCCCGGCGGCGGCGGTACTCCCTGCGCATGCGCCGCAAATGTTTGTCGTAGCCGCCGGTGCGCAGGAAGTGGGCCAGCGCGTACTGCTCGATGACCGGGGAGCCCAGGTCGAGCTCGCTCCGGGCGCGGCGGATCGCCTCGGCCAGGTGGGCGGGGGCGGCGACCCAGCCGAGCCGGAGGCCGGGCGCGAGCGACTTGCTGACGCTGCCGGTCAGGATCACCCGGTCGGGGGCCAGCCCCTGGAGGCAGCCGACCGGGTCGCGGTCGTAGCGGAACTCGGCGTCGTAGTCGTCCTCCAGGATCGTGCGGTCGCCCGCGCAGGCCCATTCCATGAGCGCGGCCCGCCTGGCCGGGGAGAGCACGACGCCCGTCGGGTACTGGTGTGCGGGCGTGACCAGCGCCGCCTCGCCCTCCATGGCGCCGGTGACCAGGCCCTCGCAGCCCACGGGCACCGGCACCAGGCGGGCCCCGGCCCGTTCCAGCAGCGGGACCTGGCGGCGGCTGGTGGGGTCCTCGACGATCAGGCGCAGGCCGCCGCGCCGGGCCAGGACGTGCAGCGCCAGGCTCAGCCCCTGCGCCACGCCGCCCACGACGACCAGGTTGTCGGGATGGACGTCGGCCGCCCTGACCCGTCGCAGGTAACCGGCCAGCTCCTCGCGCAGCTCCGGGACGCCGCCGGGGTCGCCGTAGTCGAGCGCGTCGGACGGCACGGTGGCCAGCACGTGCCGGACGGCCGCCGACCACCGCTCCCGGGGAAAGTGCCCCAGGTCGGGAGACGTGGCCCGGTGCCCCTGGTACGGCCCGCAGGCGCCGCCGTCGGCCACCGGCCACGGACGGGCGGACCGGACGGCGCCCAGCGGGGCCACCTCCGTCCCGGCCCCCACCCGCGAGACCAGGAACCCCTCGGCCACCAGCTGCTCGTACGCCTCCACCACCACGCCCCTGGAGACCTGGAGGTCGGCGGCGAGGTCGCGGGTGGCGGGCAGGCGGGTGCCGGGCACGAGCCGCCCGAGGCGCACGCCCTCGCGCAGCTCGGCCGCGATCTGCCCGGCGATCCCTCCCGCATCCCGATTGATCTGGATGTGCAGGTCGGCCATATTGGTCCTGTCATATAGCGGCCCATTGGACTGTTTGCCCGAACCATTGTCTCCCTACGATCCTGCACATGAGAAACGGAATCGCCGGAGCCGCCACCGCCATGTTCCTGGTGGGCACCCTGGCCGGAGTGTCCGGCCTGATCGGCTCCTATCCCGTGTACGGCGGCCAGGCCGTGCGCTACCTCGCCGCGGCGGTCATCCTGCTGGTCGTCACCAGGGCGCTCGGCCTGCGGTTCGTCCGGCTGACCGGGCGGGAGACCCTGTACCTGGGCGGGCTCACCCTGCTCGGGCTGGTGGTCTTCAACATCTGCGTCGTCGAGTCCACCCGGGCCTCGGGGCCGGCGCTGGTGGGCACCGTCCTCGGCACCGTGCCGCTGGCGCTGGCGCTGGCCGGCGGGCGTCCGGCGCCGCGGCTGCTGGTGGGGGCGTCGGTGGTGGTGGCCGGCGCGACGCTGGCGACCGGACTGGGCAGCGGGAACCCGACCGGCCTGCTGTGGGCGCTCGGGGCGCTGGCGGGCGAGGTGAGCTTCTCCATGCTGGCCATCCCCCTGCTGCCGAAGCTGGGGGCGATCCGGGTGTCGGCGTACTCGACGGCGCTGGCCGTGCCCATGCTGGCCGTGGTCGGCCTGGTCCAGGAGGGCTCGGCCATGTTCAGGACGCCGACCGCGGCCGAGACGCTGGGCTTCGTGTACCTGGCGGTCGTGGTCACGGTCGTGGCCTTCTTCCTCTGGTACACCTCGCTGCCCAGGCTCGGCCCCGGGACGGCCGGGCTGTTCGCCGGGCTCATCCCGGTCGGCGCGATCGTGACGGGGCTCGCGCTCGGCATCGCGACGCCGAGCGTCTACGACCTGGCGGGGGCCGGTCTGGTGATCGTCGGCATCCTGGTGGGGCTCACCGCGCGGCGCTCGCCAGAGCCCGTGCCGGCCCCGGGATGACCACCTGACGGGGGGCGTACCCTCTATGGACATGGACTTCGACTACACCGATCTGCTTCCCCTGGGCGCCGATGAGACCGAGTACCGGCTGATCACGTCGGAGGGGGTGCGGAAGGTCGAAGCGGCCGGGCGTACGTTCCTGGAGGTCGACCCCGAGGCCCTGCGGCTGCTCACCGAGACCGCGGTCCACGACATCTCCCACTTCCTGCGCACGTCGCACCTGGCGCAGCTGCGCAAGATCGTCGATGACCCCGAGTCCAGCGGGAACGACCGGTTCGTCGCCCTCGACCTGCTGAAGAACGCCTCGATCTCGGCCGGCGGCGTGCTGCCGATGTGCCAGGACACCGGCACCGCCATCGTCATGGGCAAGCGCGGCCGCCACGTTCTGACCGACGGCCGCGACGCCGAGCACATCTCCAAGGGCGTGTACGACGCCTACACCAAGCTCAACCTGCGCTACTCCCAGATGGCCCCGCTGACCATGTGGGAGGAGAAGAACACCGGCAGCAACCTGCCCGCCCAGATCGAGCTCTACGCCGAGGACCCCCACGGCCACGCCGACGAGTACAAGCTGCTGTTCATGGCCAAGGGCGGCGGCTCGGCCAACAAGTCGTTCCTCTACCAGGAGACCAAGGCGGTGCTCAACGAGAAGCGCATGCTGGCCTTCCTGGAGGAGAAGATCCGCTCGCTGGGCACCGCGGCCTGCCCGCCGTACCACCTGGCCGTGGTGGTGGGCGGCACCTCCGCCGAGTTCGCGCTCAAGACCGCCAAGTACGCCAGCGCCCGCTACCTCGACTCCATCCCCACCGAGGGCTCGCCCTCCGGGCACGGCTTCCGCGACCTGGAGCTGGAGGCCAAGGTCTTCGAGCTGACGCAGAAGCTCGGCATCGGCGCCCAGTTCGGCGGCAAGTACTTCTGCCACGACGTGCGCGTGATCCGCCTGCCCCGGCACGGCGCGTCCTGTCCGGTGGCCATCGCGGTGTCGTGCTCGGCCGACCGCCAGGCGCTGGCCAAGATCACGGCCGAGGGCGTGTTCCTGGAGAAGCTGGAGACCGACCCGGCCCGCTTCCTGCCGGAGACCACCGACGAGCACCTGTCCGACGACGTCGTCCGCATCGACCTCAACCGGCCGATGCCGGAGATCCTGGCCGAGCTGACGAAGTACCCCGTCAAGACGCGGCTCTCCCTCACCGGCCCGCTCGTCGTCGCCCGCGACATCGCGCACGCCAAGATCGCCGAGCTGCTCGACGACGGCGGCGAGATGCCGCAGTACCTCAAGGACCACGCGGTCTACTACGCCGGCCCGGCCAAGACCCCCGAGGGTTACGCCTCCGGCTCGTTCGGCCCCACCACGGCCGGCCGCATGGACTCCTACGTCGAGCGCTTCCAGGCGGCGGGCGGCTCGATGGTCATGCTGGCCAAGGGCAACAGGTCCCGGCAGGTCACCGAGGCGTGCCAGAAGTTCGGCGGCTTCTACCTGGGCTCCATCGGCGGCCCGGCGGCCCGGCTGGCCCAGGACTGCATCAGGAAGGTGGAGGTGCTCGAATACCCCGAGCTGGGCATGGAGGCGGTGTGGAAGATCGAGGTCGAGGACTTCCCCGCCTTCATCGTCGTCGACGACAAGGGTGACGACTTCTTCACCGACCGCACCGGGCCGGTGCTGAGCATCGGGCGCAGGTAGGGCCCGAGCGCGTCGAAGGGTGCCGGGCGGCGGTCGAAGCCCCTCGGCACCGGACGACGGGGGGGTGCCCCCGGGCGTCTCAGGCCGCGACGGCGGCTCGGTGGGGGGCGACGACGCTGCCGTCGGGCAGGAGCAGACCCGTGTCCTCGAACAGCACCACGCCGTTGCAGAGGAGGCTCCAGCCCTGGTCGGGGTGGGCCGAGATCACGTGCGAACGCTCACGGTCGGGCGAGTCCGCACTGGGGCATACGGGAAAGTGACTGCACATCATCGCGCACCTCTCAGATGGCGCTCCTGCTTCCTGATGTTCAAAAGGGCAACTGTCGCCCCGACGGCGTGCGAAGGTCCAGGGTGGCGCCGACCGGCTTCCTCGGCCGGCGGCGAACCTGTGTCTGGCGCATCTCCATCACGTCCTTCAACTTCTGTCGTCAGTGGTGGAACGTCGGCGTCCTACCCAGTCTCGGGGCCGGCACCGACAGTTTCAGCTGCTCGCGGGTTCTCGCCTGCTCTCATGTCCTAACCATGCCCCCGTCCCCTTTCGGCACCCTTACATCTTGCTGACGGCGTGCCGTGGTTCCTGTCAATCAGCCTGCCGTACGCGGGAAAGTGCCCTACTAGGCATCATGCACATTTATCGGGGAGAGGGGTGTGCCGAGCGTCACAGTCGCTCTGACGTGCGGTAATACAACAAAGCGCGCATCCCGGGCAGGAATGCGCGCTGTGTCGATGTGTCAGGCGGCGTAGGACGGGTAACCGTAGCCGACGACCTGCGAGGTCGGCCGGACGCGCTCCTCGACCTTGCCGTTGCCGGTGTTGCCCTCGATCGTGGAGATCGTGCCGTCGCCGTTGTCCTTGACGACGAAGCCGACGTGCTGGATGTCGCTCAGGCTCTTGCTGCCGCTCCAGGAGAAGAAGACGACGGCGCCCGGCCTGGCCTCGGTGCCCCAGCGGTCGTTGGCGGCGAACCACTTGGCGTGGGTCACGGTGTAGG
This sequence comes from Nonomuraea sp. NPDC004702, assembly GCF_053601695.1. Taxonomy (NCBI): domain Bacteria; kingdom Bacillati; phylum Actinomycetota; class Actinomycetes; order Streptosporangiales; family Streptosporangiaceae; genus Nonomuraea; species Nonomuraea sp. NPDC004702. The sequence continues at coordinate 24,930 of NZ_JBSGCE010000011.1, read as the reverse complement.
CGTCCCAGCCGACCTGCGGGCGGGCGCCGGTCTGCTCGCCGACCCAGGAGACGAACATCGAGCACCAGGCGGCGTTCAGGTAGTCCTGGCGGCTGCCGCCGTCGCGGGCGACGGTCTCGCCGGCGCGCTGCGAGTCGGCGTACCACTTCTGGAACTTGGTGCCGCCGCCGTTGGCGTCCTCGGAGGTGCCGACCTGGGCGCGGGCGGTGGCCAGCACCTGGGCGGCGGTGACGTTCACCCGGCCCTGGGCCGAACCCTGCGCGGCCGACCGCTGCGCGGCGGTCTGGGCGTCGGTCCGGTGCGCGGTGGCGGCGCTGACGGCGGCACTGGTGCCCAGCGCGGTCACGGCGATGGTCGCGCCGAGAGCGAGCTTGGCGATATGGGACGTGGTCATCATGGCGTGCTTGGCCATCGGGGGGTGCTCCTTTGCTCACCGTCCGCGCATGAGGCACGGCGGGTCACAGGTGTGAATCCTGCGATGGGTGATGACGACAGATCTGCGGGGGCGCCTCGACACGGCTGCCCTGCCGTCGCGTACAAACAGGTACAACAGCGCCCTGACCTGGGTAATTCCCACCCCAAGAAATCCCCACAGGACGCCTGTGCGCGGACGGCTCATGCCGTCCGCGCACAAACTGGACCCAACTGACTCTCGCCACGATGCCAAGGCGAGACCTAGGTCGCAAGTCTGATGCACTTGCGAACTACTTGCAATAGTGTCCTCCAGAGATCTACTTCGAGAGGACGGACCCATGGGGGACTACACCCTTCCCGACATGCCGTACGACTACGGCGCGCTGGAGCCCGCCATCACCGGCGAGATCCTGGAGCTGCACCACGCCAAGCACCACGCGGCCTACGTCAAGGGCGCCAACGACACGCTCGACCGCCTGGCCGAGGCCCGCGACGGCGGCGACTTCGCCGGCCTGGTGGGCCTGGAGAAGACCTTCGCCTTCAACCTGTCCGGCCACGTCCTGCACTCGATCTTCTGGGAGAACCTCTCCCCGGACGGCGGCGACCGCCCCGACGGCGCGCTCAGGGCCGCCATCGACGAGCATTTCGGCACGTTCGAGGCGTTCCAGAAGCAGCTCACCACGGCCACGGCGTCGGTCCAGGGCTCCGGCTGGGGCGTGCTGGCCTGGGAGCCGCTGAGCCGCCGGCTGGTGGTCGAGCAGATCTACGACCACCACGGCAACGTCGGAATGAACACCACACCGCTTCTCGTGTTCGACGCGTGGGAGCACGCTTACTATCTGCAGTACCGCAACGTGCGTCCGGACTACGTCGAGAAACTGTGGGGCCTCGTCAACTGGGCAGATGTGGCCCGGAGGTTCGCTGACGTAACGAGTCAGGCGGGTTGACTTAAGTTCGCAACAATTTATCGGCCCCGCCTCTACTGGTCGGTTTACACAAATAGGTAAGCTGCCTGGCATGCGTGCGCCCTCCGGTTACCTTCTCGCCGCGCGCTATCGGCTTGTGGAGCCGGTTGGTCGCGGCGGCATGGGCACCGTTTGGCGGGCGCATGACGAGTTGCTCGACCGCGACGTGGCGGTGAAGGAAGTACGGCTGCCCACCGTCCTCGACGAGGAGCTGCGCGCGGAGTTGTGCGCCCGCACCGAGCGCGAGGGCAGGGCGACCGCGATGGTGGCCCATCCGTCGGTCATCACCGTCTTCGACGTCGTGACCGAGGACGACCGTCCCTGGATCGTGATGGAGCTGCTCCGGGCCAAGTCCCTGGAGCAGCTCATCCAGGAGCACGGACCGCTCCATCCGCGCCGGGCCGCCGAGATCGGCCGGCAGATCCTCGGCGCGCTGCGGGCCGTCCACGCCAAGGGCATCCTCCACCGCGACGTGAAGCCCAGCAACGTCCTGGTGACCGAGGACCGCGCCGTGCTCACCGACTTCGGCCTGGCCGCGCTCGAAGGCGACGTCTCCATCACCCAGGCCGGCATCGTGCTCGGCTCGGCGGGGTACATCGCCCCCGAACGGGTTCTCGGCTCCAAGGCCAGCCCCGCGGGCGATCTGTGGTCGCTCGGCGCGACCCTCTACACCGCCGTCGAGGGCCGGGGGCTGCACGGCCGCCGTACGGCCGCCGCCGCGCTGGCCGCGCTGACCAGCGGCGAGCCGATCCCGATGAGCAAGGCGGGCCCGCTGGCGCCCGTGCTCGACGCGCTGCTCAGGATCGATCCACAGACCCGGCTCGACTCCGTGCGGGCCTCGCTCATGCTGGCCCGGGTGGCCGCGGGCGGCTCGGCGGAGGAGCCGCTGGCCCCGCGCCGGCCCGTGCGCCCGGTTCCCGTGGTCACCTCACCCCCCTTCGCGCGCAGGCCCGCGCACCGCGGGCTGCACAGGGCGGAGGCCACCGCCGCCGCGCTGTCGGTCCCGCCGCCGCGCCAGGAGCGCAGGCCGGGTGAGGGCGTCCACCGCAAGCGGGTCGAACCACGTCCAAGTCCGTCCACTTATGTCCGTTTCAAGGCTGCGGTGATAAAGTTGTTCCTTCCTCGGCGGTTCTGGCCAAGAGAACTTCGCAAGCGAGGGTAAAGCACTTCCCAAGCGAGAATCGATATCTTCTTCTCATGCCGGAACAGCAGACACGCCTGCTCGCGGAGCGCTACGAGCTCATCGCCCCGCTCGGCCGGGGCACGATGGGGACCGTGTGGCGCGCCCGCGACCGCGCGCTCGGGCGCGAGGTGGCGGTCAAAGAGATCCGCCAGGACCAGGGGCTCACCGAGGACCAGCGGGCCGAGCTACGCGAGCGCATGGTCCGCGAGGGCCGCATCGCCTCGCGGATCAACCACCCGTCCGTCGCCGCCATCCACGACGTGCTCATCCAGGACGACAGCCCCTGGATCATCATGGAGCTCATCGAGGCGCGCTCCCTGGAGCAGGTGATCGAGGAGGAGGGCCCGCTGCCGCCGCGGCTCGTGGCCGAGATCGGCGTCGACCTGCTCGGCGCGCTGCGCGCCGCGCACTCCCAGGGCATCACGCACCGCGACGTCAAGCCGGGCAACGTGCTCATCACCGAGAGCGGCCGGGTGGTCCTGACGGACTTCGGCATCGCCAAGGCCGAGGGCGACTCGCGGCTCACCAAGACGGGCATGGTGATCGGCTCGCCCGGTTACACGGCCCCGGAACGCGCCAGGGGCGAGTACACCGGGCCCGAGTCCGACATCTGGTCGCTGGGGGCGACGCTGTACTTCGCGGTCGAGGGGCGGCCGGCGTACGAGCGGGCCACGATCGCCGAGACGCTGGCGGCGCTGCTCAGCGAGAGCGCCGACCCGCCCACGCAGGCCGGTCGGCTGCGGCCGGTGCTGAACGGGCTGCTCAACAAGGACTACCGGCAGCGGCTCAGCGCCGCCAAGGCGGAGACCCTCATGCGGATGGTCGCCGACACGCCCACGAGCGAGATGCCGGCGCTCACGGCGGAAGCCCTGATGGCCCAGGAGGCCGCGTTGCCCGACCCCTTCACCGACTCCGGCCCACGGCGTCCCGCCGGCCCTCAGGGGCGCCCTTCAGGGGCTCAGGAGGCGTACGGGGCGGGCGCGCCGCCCGTCTCGGCCCCGCAGCCGACGCGTCCCGCCGGGGGGCGGCCTTCAGGGGCTCAGGGGGCGGGACCCGTGCCGTCCGGCGCGGCCGGAGGCCGTGCGGCGGCGCCGCAGGGGCCTTCAGGGCCGCAGGAGCCCGCCCGGAGCCCGCTGCGGGCGCCGACGATGCCCCAGAGCACCGCACCCGGCCGGCCGCCGCAGGCCGCGCGCCCGGCGCAGCCCCCGCAGACCGGGGACGCCGGCGACGAGGGCGGCTTCGACCCCGACCGGACTGTCAGCGTCATGCGTCCCAAGGGGCCGTTCCCGCCGGGGCCCGAGCAGGGCGGCGACCGTCCGCCGCAGCGCCCCGACGACGAGGGGACCGTCACGACCAGGCACATCGCCACGCCGCGGAGCGGCTCCCCCGGCCAGCAGGTCTACCCGCCGGCGCAGCAACCGCCGCACGCCGCGCGGCAGCAGGGCCCGGGACAGCAGGGTCCGGGGCAGCACGGTCCTGGACAGCAGGGTCCGGGGGGCCCGCAGCAGGGCGGCCCGGTGCCGGGCGGCCCCGGGCAGAACCGGCCCGGGCAGCCGGTGCCGCCCGCCGCCGGCCCGCACCAGGGCCAGGGCCTCGGGACCGACCTGTTCGCCATCGCCGGGCCGCCCGAGAAGCCGCAGGCGGGCAACCGCAACGGCATGCTCGTGCTGATGGCCGTGGCGGCGGCCGCCGCGGTCGTGATCGCCGTCCTCATCGTGGCGCTCATCTCCAGCTGAGCGAGCCCGTCTCCGGTACGACGGCCCGTCCCCGCCCGGGGCGGGCCGGCCCCGGACTGATCGCCCGGCCGTGGGACAGACTGGAGTCATGAGCGAGTTCAGAATCGAACATGACTCGATGGGCGAGGTCCGGGTGCCGGCGGGAGCGCGGTGGCGGGCCCAGACCCAGCGGGCGGTGGAGAACTTCCCGGTCTCGGGACGGCCGCTCGAACCGTCCCACATCGCCGCGCTCGGCCTGATCAAGGCGGTCGCCGCCGAGGTCAACGGCGAGCTGGGCGTGATCGACAAAGATCTGGCCGAGGCCGTCGCGCAGGCCGCCGCGGACGTCGCCGACAACGAGCACGACGCCCACTTCCCCATCGACGTCTTCCAGACCGGCTCGGGCACCTCGTCCAACATGAACGCCAACGAGGTGATCGCGACGCTGGCCGAGGAGCGGCTGGGACGGCCGGTGCACCCCAACGACCACGTGAACGCCTCCCAGTCGTCCAACGACGTCTTCCCGACCTCGATCCACGTGGCGGCCGCGATCGAGGTGACCTTCCACCTGCTGCCCTCGCTCGCCCACCTGGCCGAGACGCTGCACGCCAAGGAAGCCGAGTTCGCGCAGGTGGTCAAGTCGGGCCGGACCCACCTGATGGACGCCACGCCGGTGACCCTCGGGCAGGAGTTCGGCGGGTACGCCGCCCAGATCGACCACGGCGGCACCCGCGTGCGCACGGCGCTGAACCACGTACTGGAGCTGCCCCTGGGCGGGACGGCGGTCGGCACGGGCATCAACACGCCGCCCGGCTTCGCGCAGCGGGCGATCGCGAAGCTGGCCGAGGCGACCGGCATCCCCTTCCGCGAGGCCGCCGACCATTTCGAGGCCCAGAGCGCCCAGGACTCCATCGTGGAGCTGTCCGGGCAGCTCAAGGTGGTGGCCGTGTCGCTCAACAAGATCGCGAACGACCTGCGCTGGATGGGCTCGGGCCCGCGCGCCGGGCTCGGCGAGATCAACCTGCCGGACCTCCAGCCGGGCTCGTCCATCATGCCGGGCAAGGTCAACCCGGTGATTCCCGAGGCCACGGCCATGGTCGCGGCGCAGGTCATCGGCAACGACGCGGCGATCACCTTCGCCGGGGCCTCGGGCAGCTTCGAGCTGAACGTGCAGCTCCCGGTCATCGCCCGCAACATCCTGGAGTCGATCAGGCTGCTGGCGAACGTGTCCAGGCTGCTGGCCGACCGCTGCGTGGCCGGCATCACGGCCAACGCCGAGCGCCTGCGCGAGTACGCCGAGTCCTCCCCCTCGATCGTCACCCCGCTCAACAGGCACGTCGGCTACGAGGAGGCGGCCAAGATAGCCAAGCAGGCGCTGGCCGAGCGCAGGACCATCAGGGAGGTCGTCGTCGAGCGCGGCCACGTCGCCGACGGCACCCTGACCGAGGAGCAGCTCGACGCCGCCCTCGACGTGCTGTCCATGACCCGGCCGCCGACGGAGGGGTGATCCACATAGGTCGGCTCGGATCTATGTCGGCCGCACCCATGCGTCCCGGCGCGGCGAGCGCCTAGGGTTCGGAGTATGGCGAAGGAGCTGACTGGGCGGACCGCGCTGGTGACGGGGGCTGGGGGCGGCATCGGCGCCGCCTGCGCCCGGCGACTGGCCGCCGCGGGGGCCAAGGTCCTGGTGGTCGACAGGCAGGGCGAGGCGGCCGGGAAGGTGGCCGCGGAGGTCGGCGGGGTCGCGGTGGTGGCCGATCTGAGCGATCCGGCCTTCGCGGCGTCGCTGCCCGACGAGCCGGTGGACATCGTGGTGAACAACGCCGGGTTCCAGCACGTGGCGCCGGTCGAGGACTTCCCGCCGGAGGTGTTCTCCGCCATGATGCGGGTGATGGTGGAGGCGCCGTTCCTGATCGCGCGGCGGGTGCTGCCCGGCATGTACGCCCGGGGGTGGGGACGGTTCGTGAACATGTCGTCGGTGCACGGGTTGCGGGCCTCGCCGTACAAGTCGGCGTACACGACGGCCAAGCACGCGCTGGAGGGGTTCTCCAAGGTCGTCGCGCTGGAGGGGGCGGCCCACGGGGTGACGTCCAACTGCGTGTGCCCGGCGTACGTGCGCACCGCGCTGGTCGAGGCGCAGATCGACGACCAGGCCCGGGTGCACGGCATCGGCAGCGACGAGGTCGTCGAGAACATCATGCTCCAGCCGGCCGCGATCAAGCGGCTGATCGAGCCCGAGGAGGTCGCCGAACTGGTCGCCTACCTCTGCGGCCCGCACGGCTCCTTCATCACCGGCACCTCCCTCCCCGTAGACGGCGGCTGGACGGCCCATTAGTGAGCCCGCACGGAGTGAGGCCATGAGCAGGCGAGGGGGTGCCGGTGGCTGGAGGAGCGGCGGGAGCGGAGCGACCAGAGCGGGGGAAGCCACCGGCGTCTGGCGACCGAGCCCGCCTCACGGAGTGAGGCCATGAGCAGGCTAGGGAGTGCCGGTGGCTGGAGGAGCGGCGGGAGCGGAGCGACCAGAGCGGGGGAAGCCACCGGCGTCTGGCGACCGAGCCCGCCTCACGGAGTGAGGCCATGAGCACGCGTTTCCTGGAGCTTCTGGCGCGGGAGGCGTCGGCGGTCGAGTTCGAGGGGCCGATCGTGGAGGCCAGGGCGCAGGGCGCCGATCCGGCCACGATCGAGGAGCTGGAGCAGGCCAAGGTCGAGGCGCTGAAGGTCAGGGCGCTGCTCAGGCGGCGGGCCAGGCGCGAGGCCGAGCTGTCGGCGCTCTACGACACCGCCGGCGACCTGGCCGCGCTGCGCGACCTCGACGCCGTGCTCGAAGCCATCGTCCACCGGGCCAGGCAGTTGCTCGCGACCGACATCGCGTACATGACGTTGCACGACCCCGAGCAGGGCGACACGTACATGCGGGTCACCGACGGGTCGATCTCGGCCAAGTTCCGGGCGCTCAGGCTGGCCATGGGCGCCGGGCTGGGCGGGCTGGTCGCGCAGACGGCCACCCCGTACGCGACCGCCGACTACTTCGCCGACGCCAGGTTCCGGCACAAGGGTCACATCGACGAGGCCGTCAAGGAGGAGGGCCTGGTCGCGATCCTGGGGGTGCCGCTGCGGCTGGGCCAGCGGGTGATCGGCGTGCTGATGGCGGCCAACCGCAGCGCCAGGCCCTTCCACCAGGAGGAGGTCTCGCTGCTGGCGAGCCTGGCCGCGCACGCCGCCGTCGCCATCGACAACGCCCGGCTGCTCCAGGAGACCAGGAACGCCCTGGAGGAGCTCTCCCAGGCCCACCGCACCGCCAGGGCGCACGGCGAGGCCGTCGAGCGGGCCGCGCTGGCCCACGACCGGATGACCTCGCTGGTGCTGCGCGGCGGCGGCATCGAGGACGTCGCCGCCGTGGTGACCGAGGTGCTCGGCGGGTCGCTGGCCGTGCTCGACGACCTGGGCCGGCCGATCACCGGCGACGTGGGCGAGCTGGACGCGGGGGTGTTCGAGGCGGCGCAGGCGTCCAGGGCGTTGGGGCGTACCGTGCGCAGGGGCGACCAGCTGATCGCGTCGGTGGACGTCGGCGGCGAGCCGTTGTGCACGCTCGTCCTGCGCAGCGACGACGCCGACGAGCGCATCCTGGAGCGGGCGGCGCTGGTGTGCGCGCTGCTGCTGCTGTTCAGGCGGAGCGTGGCCGAGGCCGAGGGCCGGGTCAGGGGCGAGCTGCTGGAGGACCTGATCTCGCGGCCGGACTCGCCGGGCCTGGCCGACCGGGCCCGGCGGCTCGGCGTGGACCTGCGCGCGCCGCACGTCGTGGTGGTGGCCAGGCACGGCGGCCAGCGGGAGCGGGCGGCGTTCTGGGCCTCCTCGCACGCCACGGTCCGGCACGGGCTGGCGGCGGGGCGCGGCGACGAGGTGGTGCTGCTGCTGCCGGGCGTGGACGCGGGCGGTCTGGCCCAGCGGGTGGCGGCCGAGCTGAGCGCGTCCCTGCACAGCCCGGCGACGGCGGGCGCCTCCCCCGCCCGCCTCCCCGAAGCCTCACCCGGCGGCCCGCCGGGCGGATCGGCAGGCGGCTCGGCGGGCGGCTCAGGAGGCGGCGCGACCAGCGGATCGGCGGGCGCGCGGGACGTCGCGGAGGCGTACCAGGAGGCGCGGCGGTGCGCCGAGGCGCTGCTCGCGCTCGGCCGGGCCGGCGACGGCGCGAGCCCCGCCGAGCTGGGCTTCGTCGGGCTGCTCGTGGGCGACGGCCGCGACGTGCGCGGCTTCGTCGGCCGCGTGGTCGGCGCGGTGATCGACTACGACGCCCGCCGCGGCACCGCGCTCACCGACACCCTGTCGGCCTACTTCGGCACGGGCGGCTCACCCTCCCGTACGGCCGAGGCCATGCACATCCACGTCAACACCGTCACCCAGCGCCTCGACCGGATCGGCAAGCTGCTGGGCGACGGCTGGCTGGAGCCCGAGCGCGCGCTGGAGATCCAGCTCGCCCTCCGCCTGCACCGGCTCGGCCACACATCCTCCCCGCAGACTGTGGGTCCCGGCCCCATATAAGTGACGCCGGTCACTCTTTACCGTGACCGGCATGGCCACTTCCATCAAGAGGATCGTCGCCGCGAGCCTGATCGGCACCACCATCGAGTGGTACGACTTCTTCCTGTACGGCTCGGCAGCCGCTCTCGTGTTCAACAAACTCTTCTTCCCCGAGTCCGATCCGCTGACCGGCACGCTGCTGTCGTTCCTCACCTACGCCGTCGGATTCGTCGCCCGCCCGCTCGGCGGCCTGGTCTTCGGCCACTTCGGCGACCGGGTGGGCCGCAAGACCCTGCTGGTGGTCAGCCTGCTGATGATGGGCGCCGCCACGTTCCTGATCGGCTGCCTGCCGACGTACGCCACGCTCGGCTCGTCGGCGGCGCTGCTGCTGACCGCGCTGCGGCTCGTGCAGGGCTTCGCGCTCGGCGGCGAGTGGGGCGGCGCGGTGCTGATCGTGTCCGAGCACGGCGACACGAAGCGCCGCGGGTTCTGGGCCTCCTGGCCGCAGGCGGGCGCGCCCGGCGGGAACCTGCTGGCCACGGGCGTGCTGGCGGTGCTGGCCGCCTGGCAGTCCGACGAGGCGTTCCTGTCGTGGGGCTGGCGGATCCCGTTCCTGCTGTCGGGGGTGCTGGTGATGGTCGGGCTGTGGATCCGGCTGACGATCAGCGAGTCGCCGGTGTTCCAGCAGGCCGAGCCGGAGCCGACCGCGCCGATCGTGGGCGTGCTGCGGCACCACTGGAAGGACGTGCTCACCGCCATCGGCGCCCGGCTGGCCGAGAACATCTCGTTCTACCTGCTGACGGTGTTCGTCATCACGTACGCGAAGAACGCCAAGATCGACAACTCGACGGTGCTGACCGCGGTGCTGGTCGCCTCGGCGATCCACTTCGTCACGATCCCGATGTGGGGCGCGCTGTCGGACCGGGTCGGCCGCCGTCCGATCTACCTGGCCGGGGCCGCCGGGATCGGCGTGTGGATCTTCGCCTTCTTCCCGCTGGTGGACACCGGCAACTTCCTGGCGATCACCCTCGCGGTCACCGTCGGCCTGCTCTTCCACGGCATGATGTACGGCCCGCAGGCGGCCTTCTTCTCCGAGCTGTTCGGCACCAGGACGCGCTACACCGGCGTGTCGATCGGCGCCCAGCTCTCGGCGATCGTGGCCGGCGCGCTGGCCCCGCTGATCGCGGTGGCGCTGCTCAAGAGCTACTCCAGCAGCGTGCCCATCTCGGTCTACCTTGGCCTGGCGGCGGTGCTCACGCTGGTCGCCGTCTACACCGCCCGCGAGACCCAGGGACGCGACCTGGCCGAGAGGATCCACGCGCGATGAAGGTCACCACCCCCCGCCTCACGCAGCACGTCCTGACCGTCGAGGGCCGGACGTCCGGCGAGCCCGTGCTGTTCGTGCACGGCAACGTCTCCTCCGGCGCCTTCTGGCGCGACAGCATGGCCGCGCTGCCCGCCCGCTACCGCCCGCTCGCCCCCGACCTGCGCGGCTTCGGCGACACCGACCCCGAGCCGGTGGACGCCACCAGGGGCCTGCGCGACTGGTCCGACGACCTGGCCGAGCTGGTCGAGGCCCTCGGGCTCGACGGCGTGCACCTGGTCGGCTGGAGCCTCGGCGGCGGCGTCGTCCTGCAGCTCCTGCGCGACCGTCCGGAGCTGGTCAGGAGCGTCACGCTGGTCAACCCGATCTCCCCGTACGGCTTCGGCGGCACCGAAGGCCCGGACGGCACGCTCACCCACCCCGACGGCGCGGGATCGGGCGCCGGAGCGGCGAACCCGGACTTCGTGGCCCGGCTCAAGGCGGGCGACATGTCGGATGAATCTCCCACGTCCCCCCGCAACGTGCTCCGCACCGGCTACGTCAAGCACCCGCGGATTTCCGACGAGGACTTCTACCTGCGGTCCATGCTCACCACCCGCGTGGGCGAGGCCAACTACCCGGGCGACGCCGCCGGCTCCCCGGCCTGGCCCGGCGTGGCCCCCGGCAAGCACGGCGTGCTCAACGCGTGCGCCCCCATCCACTTCCGCCTGGACGATCTGCACGAGATCGGCCCGAGGCCGCCCGTCCTGTGGATCAGGGGCGCCGACGACGTGATCGTCTCCGACACCTCGCTGTTCGACCTGGCCCACCTGGGCGCGATCGGCGTCGTGCCCGGCTCCCCCGGCACCCCGGCCCAGCCGATGGTGACCCAGACCAGGGCGGTGCTCGACCGCTACGGCCGCTACCGCGAGGTCGTGCTGGACGACTGCGGCCACAGCCCCCACCTGGAGCGGCCCGCCGAGTTCGGCCGCCTGCTGGCCGAGCACCTGGAGGAGGTCTGATGCTCGTCGCCCTCACCCTGGTCGCGAGCCTGCTCACCGCCCCCGCCGCGGGCGAGCTGACCGTGCCCGGCGCGGAGAAGCTGATCAGCGCCACCCTCGACGACCTGACCACGGCCGGCACCACGCTCACCGGCCACACCGACCCGGCCGACTGGGCCGGCCTGCACTCCAAGGCCACCGTCAACCCGACCGGCGTGCCCGGCATCCAGCTCGACGGCTACTTCCCCGACACCTCCACCGGCAACGCCACGCACGGCTGGAACCACGACTCCCAGTTCGTGATCAGGCTGCCCGACCGGTGGAACGGCGGCCTGGTCGTCAGCGGCACCCCGGGCAACCGGGAGCAGTACGCCAACGACTACACGATCTCCGACTGGGTGCTGTCCAAGGGCTACGCGTTCGCCGCCACCGACAAGGGCAACGTGGGCGTCACCTTCCACGAGGACGGCCGCCGCCCCGGCGACGCCATCGCCGAGTGGAACGACCGCGTCACCCAGGTCGCCGTGGCCGCCAGGTCCGTGGTCAGGCAGCGCTACGGCCGCCCGCCGGCCCGTACGTTCATGGCCGGCCTGTCCAACGGCGGCTACCTGGTCAGGTGGCAGCTGGAGAACCGCGGCTGGCTCTACGACGGCGGCGTGGACTGGGAGGGCACGCTCTTCCGGGTCAAGGGCGACAATCTGCTGAACTTCCTGCCGCCCGCGCTGAAGGCGTACCCGGACGAGGCGGGCGTGCGGGCGGCCGGCTTCGCGCCGGGGTCTGAGTTCCTGTGGCCCTTCCACCGGCAGTACTACTGGGAGCTCACCCAGCAGCTCTACCAGAAGGAGCTGGACCCGTCCTACGCGGGCGCGGCGGCCGACTACGACTACGACGCGCGCCGGCCGTACGCCGCGCTGGCCAGGATCGGGCTGACCGGCAGGATCACCAAGCCGCTGATCACGATCCACGGGACGCTCGACTCGCTGCTGCCGATCTCCCGCGACTCCGACGTCTACGCCAGGATGGTCGGCCCGCACCGCCCGTTCCGCTACCACCGGATCGAGGGCGGCAACCACCTCGACAGCCTCGTCGACGTCTATCCCGACCGGCTCAGGCCCATGCTCCCGGCCTTCAGGGACGCCTTCCAGGAGCTGGAGGGCTGGGTCACTCCTTGAGGTAGCGATGCCTGCCCGCGCGCGCCCAGCGCACGATGTGCCGCGCCCCGGGCAGGCGCCTGCCGAGGCGGTGGAGCGCGGTGTCCCGGCCCATGGGCGAGCGCCGCTGGGGGTCCACCGCGACGGCCGGGCGCGTCTCGACCCGGCCGCGGCGCACCTGGAGGCCGAACCGCAGCCCGATCTCCTCGTCGGACGAGCGCAGCGACGACAGCCAGGCGCCCGGCCCGAGCTGCTCCTCGCTCGGCATGTGCCGCCTGACCGGGATCTTGGCGACGAGCTGGCCGGCGAGCTTGCCCGGCACCCCGGCCTCGACCAGCGCGGGCGCGCACACCTCGCGTTCCCGGCGGCCGGTGCTGCGCAGCACCAGCTCCAGGGGCGGCCCGCCGCTCGGCGGCACGTACGGGACCGGCAGCACGACGTACACGTGGCCGTCGAGCTGGCGGACGGTCACCCCCGGCGACACCAGCGCGATCGACTCCGAGAACGAGCGCGGCTCGACCGCCAGGCCCAGCTCCCCCTTGTCCGACCAGCACGGCACCACCAGCCGCATCCTGGGCCGCTGGGCCAGCACGCCCAGGCAGTTGAGCGGCCCCTCGGCCCGGCCGACCCGGCTCCTGGCCTGGTTGGCGCCGCTGAACATGCGGACGTGCACCTCCCACTGCCCGGGGCTGAGCGGCTGGCCCATCGCGGCGCTGGTCACGTCCAGGCGGGCCTCGCCCCTGATCTGCACGCGGACCCGGCGGCGGCCGTCGGGGAGACGTTCGACGTGCTGGGTGACCGGCAGGAAGTGCACCACGCCGGTCGTGCTGTGCCGCACGTAGACGTCGATGCGGGCCCGCTCGACGTCGGCCGTGATGTCGGTGACGTCGTCCGACAGCAGCTTGGTGTCGGCCGAGCGCGGCGGGATCCAGTGCAGGCGCTCGCCGTCCACGCGGTAGCGGTCGGGCAGGCCGTCGCCGGACATGACCTCCACGGTCAGGCCGAGCACCAGGATGTGGGCGTCCCAGCGCATCTCGGTGAGCTCGGCGCGCAGGCCCGCGCGCCGGGTGGAGTTGGCGAACATGACGATCTGGTCCAGGCGTCCGCGCCGGACGAACGCGGCCACCGCCCGTAGCTGGACGGGCAGGTAGCGGTCGATCCGCTCGGGGAAACGCTCGCCGACGAGCTCCTGGACGACCCGGAAGTGCATGCCCCGGTCCACGGAGGAGTCGGCGAACCTGGCGGTCAGCAGCGGCCTGAGCACGGCCGAGCGGAACCAGTAGGCGTACATGCGGTCGCGCTGGCGGCCGGCGCCGACGTAGGTGTCGATGTCGGTGAGCAGCGTGCGCAGCCCGGCCACGATCACCCGGGGGTCCTCCTCGGGCGCCTCGGGCCGCGGCCCGAGCTGGCAGCAGACCTCCTCGGCCAGGACGGCGATCACCTTGGCCGCGAGGTAGGCCCGCATCACGAACGCCTGCTCGGCCAGCCGGCCGCCGGGCATCCCGAAGCCCAGCTCGTGCTCCTCCAGGAAGGCCCGGCGGTAGAGCTGCTGCGGGACGAGCAGCGTCATCAGCCGCTCGCGCAGGATGTCGGCGCGGGCGCTGCTGCGCTCGAACGCCACCATCGGCGGCCCGTAGTCGCGGGCCAGCCGCCCGATCAGCACGTCGGCGTCGGTCTCGACCGCGCGCTCGTGCATGCGGGCCAGCGCGTCGCGGGCCAGCCGGTCGGTCTGGTCGAGGAAGTAGACGTAGTCGCCCTCCGCCGCGGCCACGCCCATGTTGCGGCCGCGAGAGGGCGATCCGGTGTGCGGCAGGTGCAGCACGCGGACGTTCTCGCGGAGACCGGCGATGGTGTCCAGTCGTTCCCCGATGCCGTCCGTGGACCCGTCGTCCACGAAGATCACTTCGTAGTCGGCGGCGGGCAACGTCTGCTCCAGCGCGGAGCGGATGCACGCGTCCGCGGTGTCACCCGGGTTGTGGACATTGACGATCACACTGACCTTCACACCCATGCGGCCAGCGTGCGCCGCTCATACACGATCGGGTGAGACGGCTTGCCGATTACAGAAGAAGAGTTTGACCTGTTAGTACCATCCTGTGGACTGCGAGTGCCCCCATGCGCCACAGGGCGTGCCGTAACGGCCCTTGATGTAGCCGAGGCCCCACGCGATCTGGGTGGCCGCATTGGTCTGCCAGTCGCCGCCCGCGCTGGCCATCTTGCTGCCGGGCAGTGCCTGCGGGATGCCGTACGCGCCGGAGTAGCGGTTCATCGCCCGCTCGTTCCAGCCGCTCTCCTTCTGCCAGAGCAGTTCCAGGCAGCCCCACTGGTCGGCGCCCCAGCCCTTGGCGGCGAGCATCGACCTGGCGACGGCCTTGTTGCTGCCCGGCGAGGGGTTGCTGCCCGGCGGGAAGTTGGCCGGCGGGAAGCCGCTGCCGCCCGGCGCCTTCTTCGGCACGACCCAGTCGAGCTTCTTGGCGGTGCCGCCGCGGCCCTTCTTGAGCTGGTCGGCCCGGTACGCCTGCTCGGCGGCGTTCTTCAGCGCGTCGGTCTCGGGGTCGGGGGCGAACAGGTTGCCTCCGGCGAGCGCGCCGAGCTGCTCGGCCGTGAACGGGTCGACCGGCGGCTTGTTCGCGTTGTCGACGGCGCGGTAGGCGACGTAACCGCCACCGCCCACGACCACCACCAAGGACACGACGGCGACGGCGATGCGCTTGGGGGTGAAACGCGAAGGCCGGCGGCGCGCCGAGCGAAGGTCATCCTTCGGGGGGCGCTCACTCAACTGCGGACCGGGGCTCACGATCCATGAGCTTGCCCTGTCATGGGGGGTGGTCCGCAACCGGAACGCGGGATTCGGTTGACGTTCTCTTGGCCAACCAGCAGGTAACAACCTTTTTCACGAAAAATTGTGAATTTCGTCACAGGTGTTTGGCGCCTCCCTTCGAGCGCCCGCACCGAAGGGAGGCCGCTTTCAGGCTTCCGCCCCATCTTCAGGATCTGATCCGCACCCGGTCACAGTTTGATGACACAACCCGGGTATAGGGGACATGGAATAATAATGTGCGCGTGGCCGGCATCCTCCTTGTAGAAGACGATCCCTCCGTCCGCACAGCCCTGGAGCTGGCGTTGACGCGACAGGGACATTCCGTCACGTCCTACGCGACGGGCGAGGAGGCTCTGGACCACATCCGCGCCCGCCGCCCCGAGATCGCGATCCTCGACGTCATGCTGCCCGGCATCGACGGCGTCGAGGTCTGCCGCCGCATCCGCAAGCTCGACCAGCTCCCCGTCATCCTGCTCACCGCCCGCGGCGACGACCTGGACGTGGTGGTCGGCCTGGAGGCGGGCGCCGACGACTACGTGGTCAAGCCGGTCGAGCCGCGGGTGCTCGACGCCCGCATCCGGGCCATCCTGCGCAGGGCCGAGTCCGCGACCTCCGACCGCATCACCTTCGGCGACCTCGTGATCGACCGGGGGGCGCTCAAGGTGACGCTGGCCAGCAAGGAGATCCACCTGACGCCGACCGAGCTGCGGCTGCTGCTGGAGCTGGTCCGGCATCCCGGCCAGGTGCTCAACCGCCGCTACCTGCTGCGGGTCGTCTGGGACCACACGCACGTCGCCGACTCGCGGCTGGTGGACGCCTGCGTCCAGCGCGTCCGCGCCAAGATCGAGCCGAGGCCGGCCGAGCCCGTCTTCATCCACACCGTGCGCGGGTTCGGCTACCGGTTCAGCCCTCCGTGATCCCGCTGCCCACCGGGCTGCGGGCGCGCCTGGTCATCACCTTCACCCTCGTCGCGGTCACCGCGTCGACGCTGGTCGCCACCATCGGCTTCGAGCTGGCCAAGACCGCGCTCGTGACCAGGGCCGAGACCACCTCCCTCGACCTGGTGACCCGCGAGCTCGGCCGGATCACCTTCCCCGTGGGCAAGCTCAGGCCGGGCGAGGCGGCGCCGTCCATGAAGGAGCTCGACCAGGTCGTCCGGACGCTGTCCAGCCCCGGCCGCAGCGTCCTGGTCGAGTACGGCAACCTGCTGTCCGCCGACGGCCCGATGACCATGAAGGACGTCCCCAACGAGCTTTACGGCCGGGCCAAGCAGAACGTCGTCACCCAGCGCAAGGTGATCGGCAACGAGCTGTGGCTCATCGTCGGCGCCGAGGTCCACCGCTTCGAGCCCGGCGTCGCTCCCGAGGCCACCGGGCTGCGGGCGTTCGTGTTCTTCCCGCTGCACGACGAGGAGAGCCAGCTCACGACGCTGCGCAACACGCTCACCCAGGGCGGCGCGGTGATCGTGCTGATCGCGCTGGTGGTGGCGCTGCTGTCGGCCCGGCAGGTGCTGCTGCCCGTACGGCGGCTCAGCGCGGCGGCGCAGGCGCTCGGCCAGGGCCGGCTGGACACCCGCCTGCCGGTGCACGGCCAGGACGAGCTGGCCGAGCTGACCGCCAGGTTCAACGACGCGGCGGCGGCGCTGGAGCTGAGCGTGTCGGAGCTGCGCTCGCTGGAGGCCATGTCCCGCAGGTTCGTGGCCGACGTCTCGCACGAGCTGCGCACGCCGCTCACCGCCATGACGGCCGTGGCCGACATGCTCTCGGAGGAGGCCGGCCGGCTGCCCGACGCGCCCGCGGAGGCCGTGCGGCTGGTGCTGCGCGAGATCGGGCGCCTGCGCGAGCTGGTCGAGCACCTGATCGAGGTCAGCAGGTTCGACGCCGGCACCGCGACGCTCAACGTCGAGCCCGTGAACGTCGCCGACGCCATCCTGGACTGCCTGGAGGTGCGCGGCTGGAGCGACGAGGTGGACGTGACCGCCTCCCAGGGCCTGACCGTCAATCTCGACCCGAGGAGGTTCGACGTCATCGTGGCCAACCTGGTCGGCAACGCGCTCAAGCACGGCCTGCCCCCGGTGGAGGTCACCGCGCGCGGCACCGAGAACGGCCTGGAGGTGAAGGTGCGCGACCACGGCAAGGGCATCCCCGCCGAGGCGCTGCCGCACGTCTTCGACCGGTTCTTCAAGGCGGGCGCGGGCCGGGCCCGCAGCCAGGGCAGCGGCCTCGGCCTGGCCATCGCCCGCGCCAACGTGCACCTGCACGGCGGCACGATCTCCGTACGCGCCCAGCAGCCGGGCACCCTGTTCACGGTCTGGCTGCCGCACCGATGAAGGCACCGATGAAGGCACCGATGAAGGCACCGACGACCACACCGATGATCGGGCGCCGGGTCCTCGTCGCCGCCGCGGCCCTGCTGGCTGTAGCGGCCTGCGGCATCTCGCCGACCGACGTCCAGACCAAGGGCGCCGCGCCCACCATCAAGCTCCCGCCGCCCTCGAAGACCATCTACCTGATCAAGAACAAGCAGCTCACGCTCGAACCCGCCGACGTCGAGAGCGGCACCGTGGGCAGCCTGCTCGGCGCCCTCTTCGCCGCCTCCGACCAGCCGCTCGGCGACCGCACCACCGAGCTGCACGGCCTGGAGTACGTCGGCATGAAGGACTCGCTCGACCCCGTGCAGCGCGACGAGATGCAGCTCCCGCGCACCTCCACGCTGACCGTGTACTTCAAGGGCGACCGGCCGCTGAGCAGGCTCGGCAAGGCCCAGATCGTCTGCACCGCGCAGCAGGACTTCGCGTTCGAGCAAGTGAAGATCGTCCGGGAGAACGACGGCCGCCCCGCCAAGGCGGAGGGGCGGCCGTACACCTGCCGCGAGCTCAGGTGAGCCCGCCGCGGCTCACATCGTGATGTCCTCCAGCATCTCCGTCACCAGGGCGGCGATCGGCGAACGCTCGGACCTGGTGAGCGTGACGTGCGCGAAGAGCGGGTGGCCCTTCAGCTTCTCCACCACCGCCACCACGCCGTCGTGCCGGCCGACCCGCAGGTTGTCGCGCTGGGCGACGTCGTGCGTGAGCACCACCCGGGAGTTGGCGCCGATCCGGCTCAGCACCGTGAGCAGCACCCCGCGCTCCAGCGACTGGGCCTCGTCCACGATCACGAACGCGTCGTGCAGCGACCGGCCGCGGATGTGCGTCAGCGGGAGCACCTCCAGCATGCCCCGGTCGAGCACCTCCTCGATCACCTCGGGCGAGGTGATCGCGCCGAGCGTGTCGTAGACCGCCTGCGCCCACGGGCCCATCTTCTCGCCCTCGGTGCCCGGCAGGTAGCCGAGCTCCTGGCCGCCGACGGCGTACAGGGGGCGGAAGACGACCACCTTGCGGTGCTGGCGGCGCTCCAGGACCGCCTCCAGGCCCGCGCAGAGCGCCAGCGCCGACTTGCCGGTGCCGGCCCGGCCGCCCAGCGAGACGATGCCGATCTCCGGGTCCATCAGCAGGTCCAGCGCGATGCGCTGCTCGGCCGAGCGGCCGTGCAGGCCGAAGACCTCGCGGTCGCCGCGGACCAGGCGGACGGACTTGTCCGGCGCCACCCTGCCGAGCGCCGATCCCTTGGCCGACAACAGCCGCAGGCCGGTGTGCGCGGGCAGTTGCCTGCCCTCCTCCAGGTCGGCCACGCCCTTGTCGAAGAGGGTCTCGACGTCCTCGGCCGTCACCTGCAGCTCGGCCATCCCGGTCCAGCCGGACTCGACCACCAGCTCGGCGCGGTACTCCTCGGCCGCCAGGCCGATCGAGGCCGCCTTGACCCGCATGGGCAGGTCTTTGGAGACCAGCACGACGTCGCAGCCCTCGGCCGCGAGCGAGCGCGCGACGGTCAGGATGCGCGTGTCGTTGTCGCCCAGGCGGAACCCGACGGGCAGGATGGACGGATCGCTGTGGTTGAGCTCAACCCTGATCGTTCCATCCCCTGTCGGCATCGGCTCGTCGAGCCTGCCGTGCTGAACCCGCAGGTCGTCGAGGTAGCGCAGGGCCTTCCTCGCGAAGTAGCCGAGCTCGGGATGGTGCCGCTTACCTTCCAGCTCCGTGATGACCACGATGGGAAGGACGACGTCGTGCTCGGCGAAGCGCGTCAATGCCGCCGGGTCGGCCAGCAGGACCGAGGTGTCGAGCACGTACGTGCGCTTGGCCGGCTGGTGAGTAGGGTTGCTCGAGGACACTGCCACACGTTCTCCCCCGGGCGCCCATAGGTGCGGGCACCCTGCAGACGAGGTGGGAACCGGACCGGACCCGCGTCCCCGACCGCAACCTGCCGGCGGAGCCGGACTCCGGCCCCCCTCAGCAGATGTCGGTGCAAAGGCGGGCCCTCTCCGGGATGCCCGGCCTGTGGCCGGACACTTTCAACGTTACGTCCTGGATACCCGAATGTCGCATCAAGAACCGTAACGCCGGTGTCTCGCAGCGTAATCGCGCAGCGCCCGCAGGAAATCGACCCTGCGGAAGTCCGGCCAGTAAGCCTCGTGGAAGTAGAACTCGGAGTGAGCGCTCTGCCACAACATGAATCCGGACAGACGCTGCTCGCCCGACGTACGGATGAGGAGGTCCGGGTCGGGTTGGCCGCGAGTGTAGAGATGCTCCGCGATGTGTTCGACATCGAGGACCTCCACGAGGTCCTCGATGCTGGCGCCCTTACTCGCATGCTCCTGGAGGAGTGAGCGCACCGCATCGGCAATCTCACGTCTTCCTCCATACCCAACTGCAACGTTCACAATCAGGCCCGGACGGTGTGATGACGCTTCTTTTGCATTTTTCAGGACATTGGCCGTGCGGTCGGGGAGGAGGTCGAGCGCGCCCACCGGGCTGATCCGCCACCCCTCGTCCACGAGCTCCTGGACCACGTCCTCGATGATGCGCAGCAGCGGCTCCAGCTCCTCGCGCGGCCGGTTGAGGTTGTCGTTGGACAACATCCAGACGGTGACGACCTCGACGCCCGTCTCCCGGCACCAGCCGAGGAGCTCCGAGATCTTGTCCGCGCCCTTGCGGTGGCCGGTCGCCACGTCGCGCATGCCCATGGCGCGCGCCCAGCGGCGGTTGCCGTCGATGATGACCCCGACATGCCGGGGAACGCTGTCCTTGGACAGCTTGGTCTCCAGCCTGTGTTCGTACAGCCGGTAGACCAGGTCGCGCAGGCCCACGGAGTGCCTCCCCAGCGGTGCTGTGCCTTTGGTCGAATGACCCAACAGGCAATTATCACCGCGTTTCGCCCGTGCCTGCTCCCCCAATGGGATTCCTGGCGAGATCTCTTCCACCGAGACACCCCTCGGCTTCATGGACCAGTTCGCGGACGAACTCGGACAACTCCGCCGACGTCAGGACGGCCCTCATGCCCACGCCGGAGGCCCCCCACGCCTCGACGTAGGCCCTGCGGGTCAGCCGCCACTGACCCGGCGCGGGCTGCCAGATGGGGATGGTGCGCAGCTGGCAGCGCAACTCGCCGCCGCCCACCAGCCCCGAGCGGGTGCGGTAGCGGAAGGAGAACAGCTCGCTCTCCGGCTCCTCGTCGGGGAAGCGGTCGTCGGGGTCGTTCCACCGCCGGGCCGCCCCCCTTCCCTGCCGCGCCTCGTCGACCCCGCGCGCCAGGCGCGCGAGCAGCCAGCCGCACCGCTCCCCCACGCTGCCGTACGGCGTGCCGTCGCGATGGAGCTCAAGGGTGATCTCGTACGGCGTGCCGACGGTGTCCGTGCACGCGACTGGCGTGACGGTCAGGTACGATCCATCGACACAGCGTAGTCCCCCCACGCCCTTCCCCGTTTCCGGCCCCAAGTCAGCTAAACCCGTAGAAACCCCTGGCTGTCTCCCCGAGCACCAGGTCCCGGTCGGTTCCGCCGAGCAGCGCGCCGGTGACCTCCCAGACCGTCCGGTAGTCGGCCGCCTGCAGGGCCACCGGCCAGTCGCTGCCGGCCATCAGCCGGTCCGGGCCGAACAGCTCGACGGCGTGCTCCACGTACGGCCGCAGGTCCTCCACCGTCCAGTTCCGGTGGTCGGCCTCGGTGACCAGGCCGGAGACCTTGGCGTACACGTTGGGGAAGCGGGAGGCGCGGGCCAGCCCGCCGGCCCACGGCTCCCACTCGTGGTCCCTGATGCGCGGCTTGGACAGATGGTCGATGACGATCTTCAGGGACGGGTGCCGCCCGGCCAGCGTGACCACGTGGTCGAGGTGCCTGGGCAGCAGCGAGACCACGTCGAACGTCAGCCCGGCCGCCGCGAGCAGGCCCAGCGACTCCAGCACCTCGTCGCGGACCAGCCAGTCGGGGTCGGGCTCGTCGTGGATCAGGTGCCGGACGCCGCGGAACTTCGGACGGGCGGCGTACCGGGCGATCGCCTCGGCGGCCTCGTCCGGGCGCAGCAGCGGGATCCATCCGACCACCGCGCCGACGAACTCGTGGGCGTCGGCCAGGGCCAGCAGGGCGTCGGTCTCGGCGCAGGAGTCGGCGGCCTGGACCAGCACCGTCCGGTTCACACCGGCCTGCGCCAGCTCAGGGGCCAGGTCGTGCGGCGCGTACGTCCGATAGAGCACGCCCGCCTCGGGGGTGAGCCAGGGGTAGTCGCCGGTTTCGAGGTCCCAGAAATGCTGGTGCGCATCGACAATCACCCCCCAAACCTAGGATGTCTCGATATTTCAGAGCAAGGGGTGCCAGCCGTGCTGACGCCAGCCCGGCGGCTGGTGCCACTCGGTCCAGCCGAAGCCGGTGCCGCCGTCGTCGGACTCCAGCTCGCACAGCGCCCTCGGGAACTCGGCCACCGCCCCGTCGGGCGAGACCAGCCTCACGGGGGCGAACGCGACCGGCCGCACGGTCACCGCGCGGCCCGGGAAGCTCAGCCGCGTCCGCGCCGGGCGGTCGCCGTCGAACCGGGTGCCGGCCGCGAAGCCGTCCGCGTGCTCGATCCCGCCGCCGGGCGGCACCGTGAACGCCGGCCACGGCAGCGGCATGCCCAGGTTGACCTGCGTGCCGTGCAGGTGGGTGCCGTCGGAGAGGCGGCCGCTGCTCCACGTCCAGGACAGCGACCACCAGTCCCTGACGCCCCAGCTGTGGTCGCGCTCGCCGTGGCCGTGGAAGGGGCGGCCGTCGACCGTCCCGGTCACCTCGCAGGGGACCTCGTATCGGGGGGTGAGCTGGTAGCCGTACACGCCACCGCGGGTGTGCCATTCGAGGTCGAGCGACAGGCCGGGGGCGGCCAGGCGCAGCCGCGCGGTGCGCAGGGGCTCGGTCGCGGCCAGGTCGGCCTCGTAGGCGTCGGCGGAGATCGTCAGGCCGGTCGGCGGGGCCTCGTGGTCGGTGATCTCCACCAGGCCGCCGCCGCGCCGGACGAGCCGGGCCCAGAACCAGGTGCGCTGCCAGTTGGGGTACAGCCCGATGCGGACGTATCCGCCCAGCTCGCCGTCGTCGGCGACGAAGTCGAGGTAGTAGGACTCGTTCCACAGCGGGTCGTCGCCCGGCGGGTGGAGTTGCTCGTCCTGCTCGCCGAGGGGCCAGTCGCCCATGTTGACGATGCGCATGCCGTACCGCCTCCCAAGCGCTTGCTACGAGCAAGCCTAGCGGCGATCACGCCGGAACACGAAGAGCAGGCGGGCCCACCCGCGCGGCCTCGCGGCCGGCATGAGGCCGCGGGCGCGCAGCCAGGCGGCGAAGTCGTCGGCGTCGGCACGGTAACCGGACGGCGGGACGGCACGGGCCGCCGTGTAGGCGGCGAACTCCGTCGCCAGGGCGGGCCCGGCGGCACGGGCGGCGTCCGGGCGGAGCCTGGCCACCACACCGCGCCGCTTGGCGAGCAGCGCGGACGCCTGCACGCGCAGCCGTCCGGCGTCGAAGCCGACCGGCGGATCCGCCCCGGCCACCAGGCACGCGACGACCCGCCCCTGCGCCTCCGCCAGCCGCGCCCGCGCCCCGTCACTCACCGCGTCCACACGCCGAGCCCGCGCCTCCTCACTCACCGCGTCCGCCCACGGTCTGCTCCACTGAGGACATGGCGGCTCGGATGCGGGTCAGCTCGCCGGCGAGCGCGGCGTCGCCCGGGTAGTCGTCGTCCCACTCCAGCAGCACCCCGGGCGGCCTGGTCCGGGCGCACAGCTCGGTCAGCAGGCCGAGGACCGCCGGCGGCACGGCGGCGGTGTGCGTGTCGTGCCAGATCCCGTGGTGCTCGTGCCCGCCGGCCACGTGCACGTACGCCAGGTGCTCCAGCGGCAGCGCGTCCAGCGCGGCCACGGCCGACAGCCCGAGGTTGACCTGGGCGGCGTACAGGTTGGCGACGTCCACCAGCAGCCCCACCCCGGTACGCTCCACGACCTCGGCCAGGAAGCGGGCCTCGGTCAGCTCGTCGTCCGGCCAGCCGAAGATCGCCGCCACGTTCTCCAGGGCCAGCGGCACGGGCAGCGCCTCCTGGGCCAGCCGCACGTTCTCCACGACGATCTCCAGCGACTCCCGCGTCCGCGGCACCGGAAGCAGGTGCCCCGCCTCCACGCCGCCCCCGCGGACGAACGCCAGGTGCTCGCTGACCAGCGGCGAGTCCAGGGCCCGCGCGCAGGCCGCGAGATGGGCGAGCCGGGCCGGGTCCGGCGGCTCGGCGCCGCCCACGCCCAGCGAGACGCCGTGCGGGATCACCGGCACGCCCCTGGCCCGCAGCACGCGCAGCGACTCGGGCAGGTCGCCGGGGTCGATGTTCTCGGCGACCACCTCGACGAACCCGACGCCCGCCATCCGCTCGATCGTCAGGTCGAGCTCCGGCCGCCACCCGATGCCCACCCCAAGGTCCGGCAGGTCCGGCATGTCAGCTCCCCCCGCCGCCGCAGCCGCCCCCGCAGCCGCCGCCTCCGCAGCCGCTCCCGCCGCCGCACCCCGCCGTGCCGCAACCGCCCGCGCCGGCGCTGTGCGACTGGTCGCCGCCGCGCCGCCGCCTGGTGGCGACCGTACGGGCCGGGGAGCCGTCGAGCGCGAGGACGAGGTTGGCGTCGTTCAGCTCGCCGAGGCCGTACAGCGCGACGGCCACCGGGCCACTGGAGGTGCCCGGCGGGTGGTCCAGCTTGGCCCGGTCGAGCGCGGCCTGCCCGGAAGCGGTGAGATCAGTGGGGAACGTACGCCGGTGTCCGGCGATGGCGCTCGGCGCGCCCACGACCGTCCCGGCCAGGACGCCGAGCGCGGCCAGGGGAAGCGGCGACGTGCCTTCGACGGCCACCGACAGCGCCTCCACGGCCGCCCCGGCGAGCGCCAGCACCGCCAGCACCCGTAACCGGACGATCAGCCGGTCCACCTGGGTGAAGGAGCCGGTGGGGTGGACCGCGCCGATCCTGCCCAGCCGGTACCTGAGGGCGTCCAGGGTCTCGCCCTGGCTCACGCGCTCCCTGATCGTGCTCGCCCACGCGCCGGGGTTGCGCTCGACCTCGTCCAGGACGGCGTCCTCGACCGGCTCGCCGGTGCTCCGGGCGCCGGCCACCCGGTGCACCCGTCCGTCGCGGGACACGCGTACGGCCCCTGACGCCGCCAGCAGCCCGACGGCGGTGTCGGCCACGCGCCTGGATCCGCCCGCCAGGAAGGCCAGCTCGTAGGGGCCGAGATCATGCGGCCGGGGCTCGACGGCGGCCCCCCGGATGGCGGCGTGCTCGCGCCGGACCGCCAGAACGGTGACCCCGGCCGTCACGGCCAGCGCCACCGCGAGGATGAGAAGGAACAGATCCATACGCCCTCCCCTCGTGCGGCCCGTCGGGCCGCGTACCGAGAAGACGTATAAGCAAGGCATAAAGGTTCCGCCACCCGCTGGGCCAGGATGTTGGCGTTGACGATCACGAAGATCAGGATCGCCATGCCGATCAGGGGTGCC
>NZ_JBSGCE010000010.1:0-225441 GCF_053601695.1 Nonomuraea sp. NPDC004702 | reverse complement strand
GTCCCACCGCCGCCGGGTCGCCCTCGCGGAGGGGTTCGACGTTGGGCATGAGGGGAGTGACTCCTGTGAGCACGTACTACCCGATGACCGTCAAGAAGCACCTGCGCGCGCAGGAGGTGGCCCTGCACAACCACCTGCCCTGCGTCTACCTGGTCGACTCCGGCGGCGCGTTCCTGCCCAGGCAGGACGAGGTCTTCCCCGACCGGGAGCACTTCGGGCGCATCTTCTACAACCAGGCCACCATGTCGGCCCGCGGCATCCCGCAGATCGCCGCCGTGCTCGGCTCGTGCACCGCCGGCGGCGCGTACGTGCCGGCCATGAGCGACGAGGCGGTCATCGTCCGCGGCCAGGGCACGATCTTCCTGGGCGGTCCGCCCCTGGTGAAGGCGGCCACCGGCGAGGAGGTCACGGCCGAGGAGCTGGGCGGCGGCGACCTGCACTCCCGGGTCAGCGGCGTCACCGACCACCTGGCCGAGGACGACGCCCACGCCCTGGCCATCGTCCGCGACATCGTCTCGACGCTGGCCCCCCGGGCCCCCCGTCCCTGGGACACGGTCGCGCCCGAGGAGCCGCGGCACGACCCGCGCGACCTCTACGGCCTCGTCCCGGCCGACACCCGCCAGCCCTACGACGTGCGCGAGGTCATCGCCCGGCTGGTGGACGGCTCGCGCTTCCTGGAGTTCAAGGCCGAGTACGGCTCCACCCTCGTCACCGGCTTCGCCCACCTGCACGGCCACCCGGTGGGCATCGTGGCCAACAACGGCATCCTGTTCAGCGAGTCGGCGATGAAGGGCGCGCACTTCATCGAGCTGTGCGACCAGCGCCGCATCCCGCTGGTGTTCCTGCAGAACATCAGCGGGTTCATGGTCGGCAAGGCGTACGAGGCGGGCGGCATCGCCAAGCACGGCGCCAAGATGGTCACGGCCGTGTCGTGCGCGCGGGTGCCCAAGTTCACGGTGGTGATCGGCGGCTCGTTCGGGGCGGGCAACTACGCCATGGCCGGACGGGCGTACTCGCCCAGGTTCCTGTGGATGTGGCCCAACGCCCGCATCTCGGTCATGGGCGGCGAGCAGGCGGCGAACGTGCTGACCACGGTCGGCAACGCCGACCCCGACGCCATCCGCGCCCAGTACGAGCACCAGGGCAACCCCTACTACTCCACCGCCCGGCTCTGGGACGACGGCGTGATCGACCCGCTCGACACGCGCACCGTCCTCGGCCTGGCCCTGTCCGCGGCGGCCAACGCGCCGCTCGAACCCGCCGGCTACGGCGTCTTCCGGATGTGATCATGTTCTTCGACCGTGTTCTCATCGCCAACCGGGGCGAGATCGCCGTCCGGGTCGTCCGGACGCTGCGCGCGCTCGGCATCGAGTCGGTGGCGGTGTTCACGCCGCCGGACGCGGGCGCCAGGCACGCCCGCGAAGCAGACATCGCCCTCGAAGTCTCGAAATATCTGGACATCGAGGCGATTGTTGAGGCGGCGCTCGCCTCCGGCGCGCAGGCCGTGCATCCCGGCTACGGCTTCCTGGCCGAGAACGCCGCGTTCGCGCGGCGCTGCGCCGAGGCCGGGCTCGTCTTCGTCGGCCCGTCCCCCGAGGCCATCGACGCCATGGGCGACAAGATCCGCGCCAAGGCCACCGTGTCGGCGGCCGGGGTGCCGGTCGTCCCCGGCGGGGCCGAGCCGGGCGACGACCTGGCGCAGTGGGCCGACTTCCCGGCGCTGATCAAGCCGTCCGCGGGCGGCGGCGGCAAGGGCATGGTGCTGGTGCGCTCGGCCGCCGAGCTGCCCGACGCGCTGGAGTCGGCCCGCCGTACGGCGCGGGCGGCGTTCGGCGACGGCACCCTGCTCATCGAGCGCTACGTCGAGAACCCCCGGCACATCGAGATCCAGGTCATGGCCGACGCCCACGGCAACGTCGTGCACCTGGGCGAGCGCGAGTGCAGCCTGCAGCGCCGGCACCAGAAGATCATCGAGGAGGCGCCGTCGCCCTTCGTGACCCCCGGCATGCGCGCCGACATGGGCGCCGCGGCCGTCGAGGCCGCCCGCTCGGTCGGGTACGTCGGCGCGGGCACGGTCGAGTTCATCGTCGACGGCACCACCGGCTCCTACCACTTCATGGAGATGAACACCCGGCTCCAGGTCGAGCACCCGGTCACCGAGCTGGTCACCGGCCTGGACCTGGTGGAGCTGCAACTGCGCGTCGCGGCCGGCGAGCCGCTGCCGTTCGGCCAGGAGCAGGTGCGGCTCGACGGCCACGCGGTCGAGGCGCGCGTCTACGCCGAGGACCCGGCGCGCGGCTTCCTGCCCAGCGGCGGGCGCGTGCTGGCCCTGCGCGAGCCCGGCGACGACGGGCCGGGCCGGGTGCGGGTCGACTCCGGCCTGGCCGAGGGCGGGGTCGTCGGCAGCGACTACGACCCCATGCTGTCCAAGGTGATCGCCTGGGCGCCGGACCGAGAGGCGGCGCTCAGAGCGCTCGACCGGGCGCTGGCCCGCACCGCGGTCCTGGGCGTGGTCACCAACGTGCCGTTCCTGCGCGGGCTCGCCCGCCACCCCGCGGTCGTGGCGGGCGAGCTCGACACCGGCCTGGTCGAACGGGTGCTGCCCGGGCTGCTGCCGGAGTCCGGCGTGCCGCGCGAGGTGGCCGCGGCGGCGGCGCTGATCTTCCACACGCTGCCGCAGGGCCCGGACCCCTGGCAGGTCACCGACGGCTGGCGGGTCGGCGCGCCCGCCTGGACGACCTGGCGGCTGGAGTCGCGCGACGGTGTGCACGCGGTGCCCGTCCGCGGCCTGCCCGGCCGGTCGGCCGAGGTGCTGCTCGACGGAGAGGCGGTGCCCGCCCGGGTCACGACCGGCGGCGGCGCGGCGGCCGTCACGCTCGGCGGCCGGACCACCCGCTACCTGACCGCCCGCCACGGCGACACGCTCTGGCTCGGCAAGGACGGCGAGTCGTGGGCGTTCACCCGCCACCTCATCGGCGACCCGGGCGACCGGCCCGGCGCCGCGGGGGCGGCCGACGGCGTGGTGCGCAGCCCCATGCCCGGCACCGTCCTGCTGGTCAAGGTGCAGCCCGGCGACCGGGTGAGCGAGGGGCAGCCGCTGGTCGTCGTCGAGGCCATGAAGATGGAGCACACGGTCACCGCCCCCTGCGACGGCGTGGTCGCCGAGCTGCCCGTCCAGCCGGGCAAGCCGGTCGACATGGACGCCGTGCTGGCCGTGGTCACCGGTGAGGAGGCGTGATGCCGTACCGCATGCGAGGGCTTCCCGAGCGGGTCACGGTCTACGAGGTGGGCCCGCGCGACGGCCTGCAGAACGAGTCGGCGATCGTGCCGGTCGAGGTGAAGGCCGAGTTCATCGACCGGCTGGCCGACGCCGGCCACCAGGTGATCGAGGCGACCAGCTTCGTGCACCCCAAGTGGGTGCCGCAGCTGGCCGACGCCGGTGAGCTGCTCGGCCGCCTCGACCGCAGGCCCGGCGTGCGCTACCCGGTGCTGGTGCCCAACGAGCGCGGGCTCGACCGCGCGCTGGAGCTGGGCGTCACCGAGATCGCCATCTTCGCCAGCGCCACCGAGACCTTCGCCGCCAAGAATCTCAACCGCACGCTGGAGAGCCAGTTCGACATGTTCGAGCCGGTCGTGGCCAGGGCGCTGGAGCACGGGCTGCGGGTGCGCGCGTACGTGTCGATGTGCTTCGGCGACCCCTGGGAGGGGCCCACGCCGGTCGGGCAGGTCGTCGCGGTCGGCGAGCGGCTGCTCGGGCTCGGCTGCTACGAGCTGTCGCTCGGCGACACGATCGGCGTCGGCACGCCGGGCCACGTCACCGAGCTGATCGGCGCGTTCGGCGGCCCCGAGCGGCTCGCCGTGCACTTCCACGACACCTACGGGCAGGCGCTCGGCAACACGCTCGCCGCCCTGCAGGCGGGCGTGACCACCGTCGACGCCTCCACCGGCGGCATCGGCGGCTGCCCGTACGCCGAGTCCGCCACCGGCAACCTGGCCACCGAAGACCTCGTGTGGATGTTGTCGGGGCTCGGCATCGAGACCGGGCTCGACCTGGACAAACTCGTGTCCACCAGCACCTGGCTGGCCGAGCGGCTGGGCCGGCCCAGCCCCTCGCGCGTCGTCCAGGCCCTCGCGAAAGGCTGATCATGCTGAACGACGAATACCAAGAGTTGCGCAAGACCGTCGAGGCGTTCGCCCGTGACGTGGTGGCCCCCGTGATCGGCGACTACTACGAGCGCGAGGAGTTCCCCTACGACATCGTGCGCAAGATGGCCGACATGGGGCTGTTCGGCCTGCCGTTCCCGGAGGAGTACGGCGGCATGGGCGGCGACTACTTCGCGCTGTGCCTGGCCCTTGAGGAGCTGGCCCGCGCCGACTCCAG
The DNA here is from genome assembly GCF_053601695.1 of Nonomuraea sp. NPDC004702. Classification (NCBI taxonomy): domain Bacteria; kingdom Bacillati; phylum Actinomycetota; class Actinomycetes; order Streptosporangiales; family Streptosporangiaceae; genus Nonomuraea; species Nonomuraea sp. NPDC004702. The sequence continues at coordinate 221,060 of NZ_JBSGCE010000010.1, read as the reverse complement.
CGTGGCGATCACCCTGGAGGCCGCCGTCTCGCTGGGCGCGATGCCGATCTACCGGTTCGGCACCGACGAGCAGCGCCAGGAGTGGCTGCCCCGGCTGGCCTCCGGCGAGATGCTGGGCGCGTTCGGGCTGACCGAGCCCGGCGGCGGCTCCGACGTGCCGGGCGGCATGCGGACGACCGCCGTGCTCGACGGCGGCGAATGGGTGATCAACGGGACGAAGGCGTTCATCACCAACTCCGGCACCGACATCACCGGCGTGATCGGCGTGGCCGCGCTCACCGGCGAGCGGGAGATCTCCACGATCCTGGTGCCGAGCGGCACGCCGAGGTTCACCGTCTCCAAGAAGTACTCCAAGGTCGGCTGGAACGCCTCCGACACCCGCGAGCTGTCCTTCTCCGACTGCCGGGTGCCCGCCGCCAACCTGCTCGGCGAGCGCGGACGCGGCTACGCGCAGTTCCTGCAGACCCTCGACGAGGGCCGCATCGCCATCGCCGCCCTCAGCGTGGGCCTGGCCCAGGGCTGCGTGGACGAATGCCTCAAGTACGTCAGGGACCGCAAGGCGTTCGGCCACCCGATCGGCCACTACCAGGCCATCCAGTTCAAGATCGCCGACATGGAGGTGCGCGCCCACACCGCCCGTCTGGCCTACTACCACGCGGCCGAGAAGATGCTGGCCGGGGTGCCGTTCAAGAAGGAGGCGGCGATCGCCAAGCTGGTGTCCTCGAACGCGGCCATGGACAACTCCCGCGACGCCACCCAGGTGTTCGGCGGGTACGGCTTCATGAACGAGTTCCCGGTCGGCCGCTTCTACCGCGACGCCAAGATCCTGGAGATCGGCGAGGGCACCAGCGAGGTGCAGCGCATGCTCATCGCCCGCCAGCTCGGCCTCGGCGACCTCTGACCGGAGGCCGTACCGGACGTCACGGCACACTCCCGTGGCACGATGGACGAAAGGGCACAGAGGTTCTAGTGTCGTACCTCATGACGGCGGACGATCTTCTCATCAGGAGGGCGGAGAAGGCGGACGCGGACGAGGTGTTCGCGTTGGCGCGCGAGTTCGGGCTGACCTTCAGGCCGGAGCGCGCGGCCTTCGACGCCGCGCTCCCGCAGCTCCTGCGCAACGAGGACGCCCTGCTGCTCACGGCCGTGGTGGGCGGGCGCGTCCACGGGTACCTGCTGGGGTTCGTGCACCTGACGCTGTTCGCCAACGGGCCGGTCGCCTGGGTCGAGGAGGCGATGGTCCAGCCGGGCTCGCGCCGGCAGGGCATCGGCCGCCGGCTGCTGGAGGAGTTCGAGGCGTGGGCACGTACCCGTCAGGCCGGGTACGTGGCGATGGCCACCCGGCGGGCGCCGGAGTTCTACCACGCCCTGGGGTACGAGGCGTCGGCCACCTTCTTCCGCAAGGTTTTGCGCTGACAGACGACGGCCCGGAGTTTCGGTCCGTTTTGTCGGTGTTTGATGGCATCCTTGGGGCGTGAGCATTCACACCGTCAGCCCCCTGTTCGTCGGGCGCGCCCGCGAGCTGCACGCTCTGGGCGACGCCCTGGCCAGAGCGCGTGCGGGCGCGTCGTCCACCGTGCTCGTGGGCGGCGAGGCGGGGGTCGGCAAGACCCGCCTGATCAGCGAGTTCATCGACCGGGCGGGCGAGGCGCGGGTGCTCGTCGGCGGCTGCCTGGAGCTGGGCACCGAGGGCCTGCCGTTCGCGCCGTTCACGGCCGTGCTGCGCGGGCTCGTGCGCGAGCTGGGGCGCGACGGCGTGGCGGCGCTGGTGCCCGGCGGCACGACGCGCGGGCTGGCCCGGCTGCTGCCCGAGTTCGGCGAGCCGGACAAGGACGGCGCCGAGGCGCGGGCCCGGCTGTTCGAGCAGGTGCTCGGGCTGCTGGAGCGGCTGGCCGAGGAGCGTCCGGTGCTGCTGGTGGTCGAGGACGCCCACTGGGCCGACCGCTCCACCCGTGACCTGCTGTCGTTCCTGGTCCGCTACCAGCGCACGGCGGCCCGGCTGATGATCGTGGTCACCTACCGCACCGACGAGCTGCACCGCACCCATCCGCTCCGGCCGATGCTGGCCGAGCTGGGCCGCATCGAGTGGGTGAGCCGGATCGAGCTGCGCCGCCTCACCCGCAGGGAGGCCGTCGCGCAGGCGGCCAGCATCCTGCGGCGCGAGCCGTCGGCCGCCGCGATGGACCTCATCTACGCCCGCAGTGAGGGCAACCCGCTGTTCGTCGAGGCGCTGCTGAGCGAGGCCGACGGCGGCGACATGCTGCCCGAGTCCCTGCGCGACCTGCTGCTGGCCAGCGTCGAGCGGCTGCCCGACGAGACCCAGGAGCTGCTGCGGGTGGCCAGCGCGGGCGGCCAGCGCATCGAGCACGACCTGCTGAGCGCGGTGGCCGGGCTCGACGACACCGCCCTGTCGCGGGCGCTGCGCCCCGCCGTGGCGGGCAACGTGCTGGTGGTCGACGGCGAGGGCTACGGCTTCCGGCACGCGCTCATCCGCGAGGCGCTCCACGACGACCTGCTGCCCGGCGAGCACACCCGCCTGCACACCCGCTACGCGCAGGCACTCGAACGCGACCTGTCGATCCTGCCCGCCCCGCGCGGCGCGATCGAGCTGGCCCACCACTGGCACTCCGCCCACGACTCCACCTGGGCGCTGGTCAGCGCCTGGCGCGCGGCCGCCGCGGCCCGCAAGTCCACCGCCTACGACGAGCAGCTCCGGATGCTCTCGCGGGTGCTGGAGCTGTGGGACCAGGTGCCCGACGCCGCCGAGCGCATCGGCTGCGGCCGCCTCGACGTGCTCAGGCAGACCTCGACGGTCGCCCACCTCGCCGGCGAGTACGAGCGCAGCCTGGCCCTGGCCGGGGCCGCGCTCGCCGAGGTCGACCTCGACGCCGACCCGATCACCGCGGCCACCCTGCTGCGCCAGCGCGGCCTGACCCGCTACGACCTGGGCCGCGCCGGCTATCTCGACGACCTGCGCCAGGCGGCCGAGCTGGTGCCCGCCGAGCCGCCGAGCAAGCTGCGCGGCCAGGTCCTGGAGACGCTGGCGCGCATGCTGCACCGTCCCGAGGACTGGCCGGAGAAGCTGGCGACGGCGCAGCTCGCCATGGAGATCGGCCACCAGATGGGCGACGCCAACGTCGAGGCCCACGCGCTCATCAGCCTCGCCTGGGCACGGTCGCGCTTCTCCGACATCGAGGCCCAGCTCGGGCAGTTCGCCGAGGCGCGCCGGGTCGCCCGCGCCCAGGGCGCCTACAACGCGCTGATGCGCTGCGCGATCTCCGAGTCCGACGCGCTGGAGGGCGCCGGACGGCACGAGCGGGCCGCCCAGGTCGCCCGCGAGGGCGTGCAGGAGGCCGGGCACTACGGCCTGGCGCGCACGTCCGGCACCTTCCTGGCGATCAACCTGACCGAGCCGCTGCTCTCGCTGGGCCGCTGGGACGAGGCGCTCCAGGTGGTCGAGCAGGCGCTCGACCTCGCGCCGCCGGCCCCCTACCGGGCCAGTCTCCAGGGGTTCCTGGTGGACATCGCGCTCGCGCGGGGACAGATCGACCGGGCCGACAAGCTGCTGTCGTCCTCCGCCAGCGTGTTCGCGCGCGGGACCTACCGGGACCAGACCGTGCTGCCGCAACTGCGCAGGCAGGTTCTGCTGCTGCGGGCGCAGGGGCGGCTCGGCGAGGCGCTGGAGGCCGCGTCCCGGGGGCTGGAGAACCAGGACCTGCTGCCCTCGCCGCGTTACGCCTGGCCGCTGCTGGTTACGTTCGCGCAGCTCGCCCGGCCCGCGCTCGGCGAGGGCGGGGCGCCGTACGCGGGGGTCGCGGCGGCCCTCGTGGCGCGGCTGCGGGAGGTCGCGCGGGAGCTGGCCGTGGACGGCGACCTGCAGGAGGCGCAGCGGCTGACGTTCGCGGCGCTGACCGGGCCGGAGGAGGGGCTCGGCGGGGCGGCCCAGCTCAAGGCGTGGGAGTCGGCGGTGGCGGCCTGGGCGGGGTTGGGGCAGCCGTACGCGGAGGCGCAGTGCCTGGTGGGGGCCGCACAGGCGGCGCTGGCCGAGGGCGACCGGCGCGCCGCGGCCGGGATGGTGACGCGGGCGCGGGAGCTGGCCGCGCAGCTGGGCGCCACGCCGCTGCTCGAACAGCTCGACGTGTTCGGACGGCGGGGCCGCGTCGGCGGCGCCGACGAGCCCGAGGGGCCGCCGCTGGGGCTGACCGCGCGCGAGCTGGAGGTGCTGCGCGAGGTGAGCAACGGGCGCAGCAACCGGGAGATCGCCGCGGTGCTGTTCATCTCGGTGAAGACGGTCAGCGTGCACGTCTCCAACATCCTGGCCAAGCTGGGCGTCGCCACTCGCGGCGAGGCGGCGGCCACGGCCCACCGGCTGGGCCTGTTCGGGTGACCGCGGCGGAGCGTCAGCCGGTGAGCTGGGCCTCCAGGCGGTAGCCGTCCACCGTGACGTAGACCTGGTCGCCGGGGCGCGCGTTCAGGCGCATGAGCACCGGCTGCAGCGAGTCGAAGACCGGCTGGTGGCCCTGCCAGACCAGCACGATCGCGTTGTCGCCGGGGCCGGTCACCGACAGCAGGGTGCCCGGACGCATGCCGAGCTGGGCCGCGTAACCCTCCGGCACCGGCACCGGGCCGCCCCTGAGGTGTTCCGGGGTGACCTCGATGCGCTGCCAGCGGCGCGGGTCCGACGACGGGCTCGGCAGCGGCGGAGGCGGCGTGGACGGCGTTCCGGCCAGGCTGCCGGGCAGCATGCCGGACCGGCCGCCGGACAGCGCCGACAACGTGGCCAGGGCCGCCGAGGGGTCGATCGAGTTCGCGCCCGCCGTCGGGATGGGCTGGCCGCCCCGGTGGTGGTGGCCGTTGGCGCCGGGCGTACGGCGGGGGAGGGGCTGGGCGGGCTGCGGGGAGGCGTCCGCCGGGCCGGGGGCCGACTCCGAGGGCAGGGCGTCGAGCCACGCCTTGGCGGAGTGGGCGCGGATGCCCAGCTCGGCCAGCAGCTCGACGACGTCGGTGTCCGGCGGGGCGGCGGCCAGGAGCTGCCGCGTACGGGCCTGGAGGCCGTGGATGTCACCGACGACCAGCCAGCCGTCCTGGAGGCGGCGGTCGGGCATGAGCGTCACCAGGACCCGCCACAGGGGCGTGCGCAGCGACGGGACCATCGCCGGGTGGGCCGGGTCGGCGCCGATGAGCTGCTCCTCGGTGGCCGCCGCGCCGAGCCATTCGGTGAGCCGGAACATGTGGCCGGTGACCGGCGCCGACTCCGACGAGCGCAGCCAGTGCAGGACGCGTTCCTCGGCGGTGCGCTGGGCCTGGGAGAGCACGTCGCGGTCCACCAGCAGCTTGTGCGCCAGGGTGCGCAGGCTGACCGGGTCCTCGGCGAACAGCCGGTGCACGGCGACGGCCAGCTCCAGCTTGTCCAGGCCGCGGAACAGGCCGTCCACGACGCGGACCATCGCGTGGTCGGGGTCGGCGGGCACCGGGCCGGGAGCGGCCGTCCCGCCGGGGACGGGGGCGGTGTACGGGGGGCCGTCGGCGCCGGCCTGCGGGCCGCCGTCCGGACGCCCGGCGGTGGGACGCTGCGGCAACCGCGCACCACCCTGCGCCGGGAAGGACCCGGTCTGAGGCCCGCTGGACGGCTGCGCGGGGAACGAGCCGGTCTGAGGCCCGCTGGCGGGCTGCGCGGGGAACGAGCCGGTCTGAGGGCCGTTGGCGGGCTGGGCCGGGAACGAGCCGGTCTGGCGGCCGCCTTCGGACTGCGCCGGGAACGAGCCGGTCTGGCGGGTGGCGTCGGGCTGGGCGGTGAAGGAGCCGGTCTGGTGTCCCTGGGCGTTCTCCGGCGCGGGGAACGAGCCGGGCTGCTGGGCGGCGGGGCGGGCCGCGGCCGGGCGCTGCGGCAGGCCGCCCTCACCGGCCGGGGCCGGGCGCGGGGCGCCCTGGGGCTGGGCCGGGAAGGCGTCGCTGTGCGGGGTGAAGGCGGCGGGCGGGCGCTGGGGGCCGCTGGCGGGCTGGGCGGCGTACGCACCGGCTTCGGCCACCGGGACGGCCGGGAAGGACCCCGTCGCGCCGCGCGCGAGCGGACGGGTGACGTCCGGCGAGCCGGACTGCTGGGCGGGTACGGCCTCCCGCTGCGCCGGGATGCGCCCGAGCACCTCGCGCAGGACCGAGCCGACCACCACCTCGGGCGTCGCGGACGGGGTGGCGAGATCGCCGGGCGACAGGCGGCGCAGCCGCTGCCAGCCGCCGAGCCCGGTGATCGCCGTACGGGTGGCCTCCGGCCAGCCGGGCAGCGCCGGATCGACCTGATGGACGGCGAGCGCGGGAAGCAGGTCCACCAGCGGGAGATGGTCCCAGCGGGAGGAGATCAGCCGGGCGAGCCGTTCGCAGACCCAGTCGAGACCCGCCGTGCCGAGCGCCCTGGACACCGCTAGCGAGGACCACCACCCCGCCGGCAGCCGCGGATCACCCAGCACCTCGGCCACCTGCTGAGGGCGGCTCCAGCGCAGAGCAGGGACGAGGTCGCTCAGGCAGATCGATGACTCGACTTCCATCGGCGGACCTTAACCTCCCCAGTGGGCCGCGTGGGCAACCCGGTACGCATGTGGCTAATGGTGCAGCCTACGCGGCAAGCTATCAATCAGTGTGAATAGGGTAAAGACGGTTCAGATCCAAACCGTACCGTGGACGGCCGCCCACCTGGGCCACACATTGCGCACCGGCACGGCAACCCGCCTCCAGCGCGAGCGCGGCGTCCGCCCCCTGGAGGGAGGCGGTGAGATACCCGGCCGCGAAGGCGTCACCGGCGCCCGTGGAGTCCACGACCTCGGCGGACACGCCCGCGCACGTCGCCGTGACCTTGCCGTCCACCGCCACCAGCGCGCCCTCGGCGCCCAGTTTCACGACCGCTGTGCCGTACGTCTCACTCAGCAGCACGGCGGCCCGCTCCGGCGCCGGGACGCCCGTCAGGACGAGCGCCTCGTCCAGGTTCGGGATGATCAGGTCGGCCGCGGACGTCTCCCGCATGAAACGTTCGACGCCGAAGTCCCGCAGCGGGCCCGTCGAGGCCGGGTCGATGCTGACCGGCACCCCGGCGGCGACGGCGTCCCGGACGGCGGCCCTGGCCAGGCGGAGACCGGGGGCCGCGAACAGCGTGTAACCCGACAGGTGCAGCCGGCCGACCCCGTCCAGCAGGGACGGGTCCCAGTCGGCGTCGGAGATCAGGCCGCCCGCGCCGCGGTTGGTGAGCATGGAACGCTCGCCGGTCTTGTCCACCATGGCGATGACGACCGCCGTGGGGTGCTCCTGGTCCACCAGCACGTGGGGCCGGACGCCCGTCCTGACCAGCTCGGTCGTGTGCCACTCGCTGCTGTCGTAGCCGAGCTTGGCCAGCAGCCGCGAGTCGGCCCCCAGGTGGGCGGCCCAGGCGGCGGTGTTCGCGCCCGAGCCGCCGGGCCGCAGCACGATCTCCGCGGCGGTGTCGGTGCCCGCCATGACCGGGGAGCCGTGCAGCGCCACCACGTCGGTGACGACGTCACCGATCACCAGGAGGCCGGTGTCGCTCACGCCCGCGACCAGGCCACGGCGATCTCGGCGGCCAGGGCGGTGTTCCCGCGCACGGCGGCCAGGTTGGCCTCCAGCGACGCGCCGCCGGTGCCGTTGACGAGGTAGCTGAGCAGGAACGGCGTGATCGCCTGCCCCTTGACGCCCTCGCGCTCGGCGGCGGCCAGCGCCTCGGCCAGCACGCGGTCGTGCAGCGCCGGGTCGAGCTGCTGGTCCCGCGGCACCGGGTTGGCCACGATGAACGCGGTCTCCGGGCCGGCCAGCGCGTCCTGGCCGCGCATGACGGCGGCGGCGTCCTCGGGCGACTCGATCCGCCAGTCGATCGGCTGGCCGGAGGAGTTGAGGTAGAAGCCGGGGAAGGTGTCGGTGCGGTAGCCGGCCACGGTCACGCCGCGCGTCTCCAGCCGCTGCAGCGTGGCCGGCACGTCGAGGATCGACTTCACGCCCGCGCAGACGACCGTGATGCGGGTGCGGGCCAGGGTGTCGAGGTCGGCGGACTCGTCCTGGTCCTCGGTCCAGCCGCGGTGCACGCCGCCCAGGCCGCCGGTCGCGAAGATCCGCACACCGGCGCGGGCGGCCAGGAACGACGTGGCCGACACGGTGGTCGCCCCGCTCGCCTTCAGCGCGGCGGCCAGCGGCAGGTCGCGCTGACCCAGCTTGCGCAGCCCGGACTCGGTGGCGATGCGCTCCAGCTCCAGCTCGTTCAGGCCGATCCTGGCCACGCCGTCGAGGACGGCGATCGTCGCCGGGACCGCGCCCGCCGCGCGGACCACTCCCTCCAGCTCGCGGGCCACCTCCAGGTTGCGCGGCTGCGGCAGGCCGTGGGAGATGATCGTGGACTCCAGGGCCACGACGGGCGCGCCGCCCGCCAGGGCCTCGGCGACCTCGTCGGACGGCTGAAGAAGGGGATCGGTGGCGCTGCGCATGACGGGTTTCAAGCTCCTTGAGTGGTCCTGGCCGGTTCAGGGAGAACGGCGTACCTGACGGAATTTGTTCCGAACAGAGCAGCGTACGGTGGCCTGGCCAGGACGTCCACTCGGGCGGCCCTCACAGCAGCACGGCGACCCCGGTGAGCGAGACGGCGGCGATGAGCCCGGTGGCGATGGCGCCGAGCAGCACGGCCCGCCCGCCCTTGACGAGTTTGCGCACGTCGATCCCGGTGCCCAGGCCGAACAGGGCGGCGGCCATGAGCACGTTGGTGACCTGCGGGACCGCCCGCGTGACGACGTCCGGGACCCAGCCGGTGCTGCGTACCGCCACCATGACGAGGAACGCCGCCACGAACAGCGGCATGACGGGCGTCCGGCGCCCCTCCCGCCGGCCGGCCGCGGGCGCACCGGTCACGGAGCGGCGGGCACGGAAGGACGTCAGGGCGACGATGGGGGCCAGCAGGACGACGCGGGCCAGCTTCACCGTCACCGCGGCGGCCAGGACGCCCGACGCCGCGCCGATCGCGGCCACCTGCGCCACCTCGTGCACGGCCGCGCCGGTCCAGACGCCGAGCTGGGCCGGCGACAGCCCGAGCAGCGCCGCCAGCGCCGGGACGGCCACGATGGCCGCGCTGCCGTAGAGCACGACCACGCTCAGCGCGGCGGCCGCGTCGTCGTCGTCGGTGTCCTCCGCGCTCTCGCGCATGGCCGCGACCGCCGCCGCCCCGCAGATCGACACCCCGGTCGCCACCAGCAGCGACGTGCCGGACGACAGGCCCAGGCGGCGGCCGATCAGCGGCGTCACCGTGAACGTCACGCCGGTCGCGGTCACCACGATCACCAGCGTCTGCCAGCCGAGCGCGAGCACCTGCGGCAGCGCGATCTGGAGCCCGAGCAGCGCGATCGCCACCCGCAGCACCCGCCGGGCCACGAACGCCAGCCCCGGCCTGAACCGCTCCCAGACGGCCCCCGCCCCGCCCCACCGCGCGGACGTCGCCGCCCAGGCCGCGAGGTTGGCCAGGACCGCCCCGGACAGCACCGCGATCACCGCCGGGCTGAACGCCGGGGCGAACCGGTTCGCCACCATGGCCACCACCACGGCGACGGCCGCCAGCCCGATGCCCGGCCACACCGACGCCGCGGGGACGGCCGGCGCCGCGCCGCCTCGGGGGTCGGGGGTCGGCCGGGGCGCGGTGAGCGGGGGGATCCGCTGGTCGGGGAGAGGCATGATCCCAGTCTTCGGGCCCTGCGTACCGGCCGGTAGACACGCGTTGACTGGGAGGCCATAGCCTGTGGCTATGAGTGCGCTGCCGGATCTCGACTCGCTGAAGCTGCTGGTCGACGTGGGCGAGCTGGGCAGCCTGGGCCAGGCGGCCAAGGCGGCGGGCATGGCCCAGCCGTCGGCCAGCAAGCGGGTGGCCATGCTGGAGCGCCGCCTCGGCGTCCCGTTGCTGGAGCGCACGCCGCGCGGGTCCACGCTCACCGCCGAGGGCCGGATGGTGGCCGGATGGGCGGCCCAGGTGCTGGCCGCGGCCGAGGAGCTGATGCGGGCGGTGGAGGCCGTGCGGCACAGCGAGGCGGCCCACCTGCGGGTGGCCGCCAGCATGACGGTGGCCGAGTACCTGGTGCCGCGCTGGCTCGGCGAGCTGCAGAACCGCGAGCCCGAGGTCCAGGTGGGGCTGGACGTGGTCAACTCCGCCGACGTCGCGGCCAGGGTGCTGGGCGAGGAGGTGGAGCTCGGCTTCGTCGAGGGGCCGACCGTGCCGGAGGGGCTGGACAGCCGGGTGGTGGGCACCGACCGGCTGGTCGTCGTGGTGGCCCCCGGCCATCCCTGGGCGCGCCGCCGTACGGCCCTGCGCGGGGCCGAGCTGGCCGCCACGCCGCTGGTGGTACGTGAGCCAGGCTCGGGTACCCGGGAGACGCTGGACGTGGCGTTCAAGAGCCTCCACCGGGCCAGCCCTCGCCTGGAGCTCGGGTCGAACTCGGCGGTCAAGGGGGCGGCGCAGGCCGGGGCCGCGCCCGCGGTGCTCAGCGGTTACGCGGTCGAGGCGGACATCGCGACCGGCCGCCTGGTCGAGGTGCCCCTCGCCGGGCTCAACCTGGTCCGGAACCTGCGCGCGGTGTGGCGGCGCGGGCGCTCGCTCACCGCCCCGGCCGCCACGCTCCTGGCCATCGCCAGCCGTCCGTGAGCACGTCCCCGAAGGTGGCCGTTGACGCCGCCTGGAACGCGATCTAGCTTTCCCTTAGGAAAGTTTCCTAAAAGTAAGAGCGCGTTCACCCCCCGAACCTCAGGAGACTCCGCATGAGCCTTCGTCGTCCCCTCGTCGCCCTGGCCGGATCGGCGGTGATGTGCCTCGCCGCGGCGGGCCTGGCGCCGTCGCCCGCCCTGGCCGCGCCCACCGACTGCACCGCCTGGGTCAGCGGCGGCTACGCCTACAGCAGCTGCGCCTCCGGCACCGGCCAGCACGCCGTCGGGGTGGAGCAGTCGCACCCGTACGCCGGGCCGATCGTCCTCACCGGCGGCTGGACGGCCGTCGGCGGGGTCTCCTCGGTACGGCTCACGCCGTGGCCGGTCAAGCGCGTCTGGGTGAACAGGACGGGCTGACGGATCCGGGCCCGGCCGGGAGGGGACCCCGGCCGGGCCCACCCGCGAGTGGCCGCGCCATCTCCGCACGAACCGTTGACTAAGGGCACAGGTCGGGTCATAAGGTGCGGGGATGGGTGCGTATGACGTCGTCGTGGCAGGTGGCGGGCACAACGGGCTGGTCGCGGCCGCCTACCTCGCCGGAGCCGGCCGCCGTGTCCTCGTGCTGGAGCGCCTGGGGCACGTCGGCGGCCTGGCGATCTCCACGCGGGCCTTCCCGGGCGTGGACGTCCGCCTGTCCCGCTACTCCTACCTGGTGAGCCTGCTGCCCACCCGGATCGTCCGCGACCTCGGCCTCGACCTCGACCTGCGCCGCCGCCGGTACGCCTCCTACACCCCCAAGGGCGACACCGGCCTGCTCGTCGACAACGAGGACGAGGCCCGCACCGCCGCCTCCTTCCGCGCCGTCACCGGCGGCGAGCACGACCACCGCGCCTGGCGCGACTTCTACGCCATGACGGCGGACGTGGCCCGCGTCCTGGCCCCCACGCTGCTCGAACCCCTGCGCACGCCCGCCGAGATCGAGCGCCTGGTCGGCCCGGAGGCCTGGCGCGACCTGTTCGCCCGGCCCGTCGGCCAGACCGTGGACGAGCGGTTCGCCGACGACACCGTGCGCGGCGTCGTGCTCACCGACGCGCTGATCGGCACGTTCGCCGACCCGTCCGCCGACCTGCTGGCCAACAGGTGCTTCCTCTACCACGTGATCGGCGACGGCACCGGCGAGTGGAACGTCCCGGTGGGCGGCATGGGCGCGGTCTCCGGCGCGCTGGAGCGGGCGGCCAGGCGGGCCGGGGCGGAGATCAGGACCGGCGCGGAGATCGTCGGCATCTCGCCGTCGGGCGAGGTCACGTACGTCGCCGAGGACGGCGAGCACACCGTGGACGGCCGCCACGTGCTGGTCAACCTGCCCCCGGCGGTGCTGGACCGGGTGCTCGGCGGGCCCGCGACCGTGCCGGAGGGCGCGCAGCTCAAAATCAACATGGTGCTCGCCCGGCTGCCCCGGCTGAAGGACCCCTCGGCCGATCCCCGGGCCGCCTTCAGCGGCACGTTCCACATCAACGAGGGGCGCGACCAGCTCGCGAAGGCGTACGAGCAGGCGGCGCGAGGGGAGATCCCGGAATCGCCGCCCGCGGAGGTCTACTGCCATTCCTTGACGGACCCGTCCATTCTGGGGCCGGAACTGCGGGGGAAGGCCGAGACGATGACCCTGTTCGGCCTCCACATGCCCGCCCGACTTTTCCGGGAAAATCCAGAAAAAGCGCGTGAGGATGCGTTGCGGGCCACGTTCGCCTCCATGAACGCGGTGCTCGCCGAGCCCATCGAGGACTGCCTGCTCCGCACCCCCGACGGCGCCCCGTGCGTCGAGGTCAGAACCCCCGTCGACCTGGAGAGGGACGCGGGACTGCCGGGCGGCCACATCTTCCACGCCGACCTGAGCTGGCCGTACGCGGAGGAGAGGGGATGGGGCGTCGAAACCGGGCACGAACGCATCCTGCTGTGCGGCGCCGCGGCCCGCAGGGGCGGCGGCGTGAGCGGGATCGGCGGCCACAACGCGGCCATGGCGCTGCTGCGGCCCTGAACCGGGCCGGAAGGACCGCCGTTCCCCGGCGGCGATTTCTCAGGGCACATCGATGATCCCGTTCATCGTGCTCTCATAGTGGGCTCATATCTTGTGACACATGAGTGAGCCCGCACGGTTGCTGGTGGTGGACGACGAGCCCGCGTTGCGCGAGGCGCTGCAGTCGAGCCTGGAGTTCGAGGGCTACCGGGTCGGCACCGCCAACGACGGGCAGGCGGCGCTGGAGGCGCTGGCCGGCGAGCCGTACGACGCGGTGCTGCTCGACGTGATGATGCCGCGGCTCGACGGGCTCACCGCCTGCCGGCGGCTGCGGGCCCAGGGCAACCACATCCCCGTGCTCATGCTCACCGCCCGCGACGCCGTCGGCGACCGGGTGTCCGGGCTCGACGCGGGGGCCGACGACTACCTGGTCAAGCCGTTCGAGCTGGACGAGCTGCTGGCCCGGGTGCGCGCGCTGCTGCGCCGCGGCGCGCTCAACGCGGGCTCGGCCGACGGCGGCACGCTGTCCTACGGCGACCTGCGCATGGACCCGGCGACCAGGGAGGTCACCCGCGGCGCCCGCGCGCTCGACCTCACCAGGACCGAGTACCTGCTGATGGAGCTGTTCCTGGCCCACCCCCGCCAGGTCCTGACCCGCGACCAGATCCTCAACGAGGTGTGGGGCTTCGACTTCGAGCCGACCTCCAACTCCCTCGACGTGTACGTCATGTACCTGCGCCGCAAGACCGAGGCCGGGGGAGAGCCCCGGGTGATCCACACGGTCCGCGGGGTGGGGTACGTCCTACGGGCCACACCGTGATCCGCAACAGCCTGCGCGCCCGGCTGACGCTGCTCATCACCTTCGCCGTGGCGCTGGCGGTCGCGATCAGCGCCGGCGCCTGCTTCCTGATCGTCCGCCACCAGACCTACGAGCAGGCCGACCGCCAGCTCGGCTCCCAGCCGGGCAAGGACCCCAGCAACGACCTGGTCTGGATCCGCAAGAACTGCCGCGCCACCCCCGCGCCGAAGGACCACTACGGCCCGCCGCACTCCACCCAGCTCATCCTCGCCAACGGCACCCCGCCCTGCTACGTGGGCCCCGCGCTGGTGGTGACGCCCGAGGACATGGCGGTGGCCAAGGGCGAGTGGCCCGAGTCCAGGCACTTCCACAACGGCGTCACCGCGGACGGCACCGAGATGCGCGTCCTCACCCAGCAGATCGCGCCGGGCGTCGCGGTGATGGACGCAGCCCCCCTGCGCGAGCTGCGCAACACGCTGAAGGCGGTGGCGCTGCTGCTGGGCGGCGTGGCGCTGTTCGGCGTCCTGCTGGCGGCCTGGGTCGGGCTGCTCATCGCGCGCGCCGCGCTGCGTCCCGTCGTCCGGCTGACCAAGGCGGCCGAGCACATCGCCGAGACCGAGGACCTCAACACCCGCATCCCCGTCCAGGGCAACGACGAGATCGCCCGGCTCAGCTCCTCCTTCAACGCCATGACCGCCGCCCTGGCCGGTTCCCGCGAACGCCAGCAGCAGCTCGTCGCCGACGCCGGTCACGAGCTGCGCACCCCGCTCACCACCCTGCGCACCAACATCGACCTGCTGCTGCGCAGCGAGCAGACCGGCAGGCAGCTCGACCCGGGCGCCAAGGAACGCCTGCTGGTCAACGTCAAGGCGCAGTTCGCGGAGCTGTCCACGCTGGTCGGCGACCTGCTCCAGCTCGCCAGGGGCGACACCGACCACGAGCCGCACGTCGAGCTGGCCCTGCACGACGTCGTCACGGCCGCCGCCGAACGCGCCCGGCTGCGCGGCGCCGACGTGCGCACCGACCTGCACCCCTGGTACGTCGTCGGCAGCCCCGCCTCGCTCGAACGCGCCGTGCTCAACCTCATCGACAACGCCCGCAAGTTCAGCCCCGAGGGCCAGGTCGAGGTCTCGCTCAAGGACGGCCGGCTGACGGTCCGCGACCACGGCCCCGGCATCCCCGAGGAGGAGCTGCCGCACGTCTTCGAGCGCTTCTGGCGCTCGCCCTCGGCCCGCGGCCTGCCCGGCTCCGGGCTGGGCCTGGCGATCGTGGCGCAGGCCGTGTCCGAGACCGGCGGCAAGGTGCGGCTGTCCAACGCGCCCGGCGGCGGCGCGATCGCGACGATCGATCTTCCCGGAACTCTCACGCGTCACTCACAATCGGATAAGTCCTCTCAAAGACCCGAATCGTGAGCTGGCTGCATGGAGACAACAGCGGTAAGGACGCGCCTGGTAGAGGTGGTCGTCCCGGTCCACAACGAGCAGCGGGCGCTGCGGGAGAGCGTCGCCCGGCTGCACGCCTACCTCGCCACCACGTTCCCGTACGGCTTCCGCATCACCATCGCCGACAACGCCAGCACCGACGACACCTGGCGGCTGGCCACCGAGCTGGCCCGTGAGCTGCCGCAGGTACGGGCCGTGCACCTCGACGAGAAGGGCCGCGGCCGGGCCCTGCGCCGAGTCTGGTCCACCAGCGAGGCCGACGTCGTCAGCTACATGGACGTCGACCTGTCCACCGACCTGGACGCCTTCCTCCCGCTGGTCGCCCCCCTGCTGTCGGGCCACAGCGACCTGGCCATCGGCACCCGCCTGGCCAGAGCCTCGCGGGTGGAGCGCGGGCCCAAGCGGGAGTTCATCTCCCGCTCGTACAACCTGCTGCTGCGCTCGGTGATGGGCGCCGGGTTCTCCGACGCGCAGTGCGGGTTCAAGGCCGTGCGCACGGAGATCGCGCAGGCGCTGCTGCCCGCCGTCGAGGACGAGCAGTGGTTCTTCGACACCGAGCTGCTGCTGCTGGCCGAGCGGCACGGCCTGCGCATCCACGAGGTCCCCGTCGACTGGGTGGACGACCCCGACAGCCGCGTGGACCTCCTGCGGACCGCCCTGGACGACCTGCGCGGGCTGGCCAGGGTGGCCCGCAGGACCCTGTCGGGCGCGGCGCGCCTGCCGATGCCCGCCCGGGTGCGGCGGGCCGAGCTGCCGAAGGGGATGGCCAGGCAGCTGCCCAGGTTCGCGATCGTGGGCGTGGTCAGCACGCTGGCCTACCTGGCGCTGTTCTCGATGTCCCGGCAGGTCGTCCCCGCGCAGCCCGCCAACGCGGTCGCGCTGCTCGTCACGGCCGTGGCCAACACGGCGGCCAACCGCCGCTTCACGTTCGGGGTCAAGGGCTCGGGCGGGGCGCTGCGCGACCAGTTCGAAGGCCTGATCGCGTTCCTGGTGGGGCTGGCGCTGACGTCGGGGAGCCTCGCGCTGCTGCCCGGCGGGGTCTCGCACGGGGTGGAGCTGGTGGCGGTCATCGCGGCCAACGCGGCGGCCACCCTCGTGCGGTTCCTGCTGCTGCGCGTGTGGGTGTTCAACCCCCGGCGCAGGAGCGGGCGGTGACCGCCGTCGTCGCGCCCGCCCGGGTGCGCGCGCTGACCGGCGCCGCGGGCGACCCGCGCTGGTCGCGGCCCGCGATGTGGACGGTGCTGGCCGCCGCCTTCGTCCTGTACGCCTGGGCGCTCAGCGGGAACGCCAACGAGTACTACGCCGCCGCCGTCCTGTCGGGCACGCGGAGCTGGAAGGCGTTCTTCTTCGGCGCGATCGACGCCGGGTCCTTCATCACGGTGGACAAGCCGCCGCTCGCGCTGTGGGTCATGGGGCTGTCGGCGCGGATCTTCGGCCACGGCACGTACAGCATGCTGATGCCGCAGGTCCTCGCGGGTGTGGCGGCCGTCGGGACGGTGTACTCGGCGGTCCGCCGGTCCTTCGGGCGCACCCGTCAGGGGCACGTCGCGGCGCTGGTCGCGGCCGTGGTCATGACGCTCACCCCGATCACGGTGGCCATCAACCGGGACAACAACCCCGACACCGTGCTCGTGCTGCTGCTGGTGCTGGCGGCCTGGTTCTGCCTGGAGTCGCTGCGCACGGCCCGGCTGCGGCCGCTGCTCCTCGCCGCGCTGTTCGTGGGGCTCGGGTTCAACGCCAAGATGTTGCAGGCGTACCTGGTGGTGCCCGCGTTCGGGGTGGCGTACCTGGTGTGCGCTCGTCACGGCCTGGCCCGGCGGGTGGGGCACCTGCTGGCCGCCGGGGTCGTGCTGGTCGGGTCCAGTGCCTGGTGGATGGTGGTCGTCGACCTCTGGCCCGCCGCTTCGCGGCCCTACGTCGGCGGCTCGACCGACAACACGGTCCGGGACCTGGTGATCGGCTACAACGGGCTCGGCCGGATCTTCGGCCAGGACCGGGCCGGCGGCGGGTCCGGCGGCGCGAACTTCGGCGGGCAGGCCGGGGCCGGGCGGCTGTTCAACGACGTCATGGCCGGGCAGATCTCCTGGCTGCTGCCGTTCTGCGCGGTGGCGCTGGCCTTCGCCGTGCTGCTGCGGGCGCGCGGGACCGTCTTCGACGGGGCCGCCTGGCTGCTGTGGGGCGGCTGGCTGGTCGTGCACCACGTCGTGTTCAGCTTCTCCCATGGAACGTTCCATCCCTACTACACGACCGCGATGGCGCCCGCCGTGGCCGCGCTGACCGGCATGGGGGCGACCGTGATGTGGCAGGCGTACCGCGGGTCGCGGGGCTGGGCGTGGGCGCTGCCCGCGGCGGTCGCGGTGACCGGCGGGTGGGCGTTCGTGGTGCTGCGCCGCACGCCGGAGTGGCTGCCGTGGCTGGCCTGGGTCGTGCTCGGGGCGACCACAGTGGCCGTGGTGGCGCTCGTGACAGTGATCGTGACAGGGCTCGTGACAGGGCTCGTGGCGGGCAGGGGGCGGGTGGCGGGCCGGGTGACCGTCGTGGCGCTGGCGGCCGCTGTGGTCGCGGGGCTCGCCGGTCCGGCGGCCTACGCCGTCTCACCGCTGGGGGCGCCGGTGAACGGGACCAACCCCACGGCGGGCCCGTCCACGGGCCGCACGGGCGGCCCCGGCGGCTTCGGCGGCCCGCCACCGGGCGGCGAGCTCCCCGGCGCCCGGACGGACGCCCGCCAGGGCGACGAGCCGCCTCAGGGAGAGCCGGGCGCCCGGGAGCGCGGTTCCATGGGCGGCGGCGTGGCCGGCTCGACGGTGCAGTACCTGGTCGCCAACCAGGGCCGGGCGACGTGGCTGGTGGCCGTGGGCAGCGCCCAGCAGGCGTCCTCGATCATCCTGTCCACCGGCCGCCCGGTGATCGCCATGGGCGGTTTCACCGGCTCCGACCCCGCCATGACCGTCCCCCGCCTCCGGGAGCTCGTCTCGTCGGGACGGCTCAGGTACGTGCTGCCCGGCGGCCGGGGCGGCCCCGGCGGCGGCGACACCGCGGTGACCACCTGGGTCACCGCCGACTGCGCGGCCGTGGACGGCCACACCGGCCTGTACGACTGCGCCCCCTGAGGAAGCGACGGCGGCCGCGGGGCCCGTCTCCGCGGCGCGCTATAGGCTGATCGGGTGGCGAGTACGACCCGGGCCGATCAGGCCGACCAGCGCAGAGCAGAGCTTCTCGAGGCCACCCGCAAAGTGGTGCTCGAACGTGGCCTGGCCAACACGCGCATCGCCGACATCGCCAAGTCCATCAACGTCAGCGGCGGCCTGATCCACTACCACTTCGCGACCAAGGACGAGCTGATCACCGCCATGCTGCGGGCCACGCTCGACATCGAGAGCGCCCGGCTCAAGGAGCTGGCCGACGGCCCCGGCACGGCGGTGGAGCGCCTCGACCGGGTGCTGCGCTACTACATCCCCGAGTCGCGCTCCGACCAGAGCTGGCTGCTCTGGATCGACGCCTGGAACACCGCGCTGCGCGAGCCGGCGGTCAACGCGATCATGCTGGAGCTGGAGACGGCCTGGCTCGACGCGCTGGCCCAGGTGTTGTCGGCCGGCACCGAGGCGGGGGAGTTCGCCTGCGCCGATCCGGCGGGCGCGGCCGAGCGCATCGACGCCATGCTCGACGGCCTGATCATCCGCTACACCCTGCATCCCAACGTGCTCGACCGGGCGCGGCTGCTGGCCCACGCGCGCACGGCCGCCGCCGGGGAGGCCGGCATCGCGGTGGAGCGGTTCGGCTGAGTCCGGCCCGGGTCAGGCGGGCAGGGCGGCCAGCAGGAAGGCCAGGCGGGCGGCCGCCGACTCGACGTCCTCGGCGGTGCCGAGGCGGTAGCCCCACGACGTGATGTACGCGCCGTCGTCGGAGCAGGTCACCGTCTCGGCCAGGGTGGCGGAGAACCGGTTGCGCACCGACACGTACGCCGGGTCGCTGGCCAGCGCGACATTCTGCACCGAAAGATCGGCGTGACGGCCCGCGTGCCACGCGAACCGCTCAAGGCAGAGCGCGGTATCAAGCATCATGCGTCACCTCCGCAACGTCTCGCGACAGAATTGCACGATCTTGCTACGGGTGGCAAGCAATTGCTGAGGTTAATGTGGGGTTTGTTGCAGGTATTCGCGAAGAATACGGATGATGACTTCTCGCCCGGGCTCGCCGAACTCCGCCACCTTGGCGTAGTCGTCGAAGGCCCGCACGTAGAAGGCGATGTCGTCGGGGTCGCGCAGCACGAGGTCCTTGGTCATCGTGGCGACGCCCACCATGGCCTCGTTGTAGATCCAGAACCCGTTGATCGGCGCGGACGGCAGCTCGGTGCCGAAGGGGATCACCCCGAACTCCACGTTGGGCAGCGTGCTGACGGCCAGCAGCCGGTCGAGCTGGCCGCGCATGACGTCGGCCGGGGCCAGCGCGCTGCGCAGCGCCGACTCCGGCACCACGAAGCGGAACGTGCGCGTGCGGTCGTAGAGGATCTCCTGGCGCTGCATGCGCACGCGGACGGCCGCGTCGATCTGGTCGGCCGCGCTGTAGAGGCGCTTGACCTTGCGGAACACGTGCCGGGCGTACTCGGAGGTCTGCAGCAGGCCGACGACGATGCCGGGCTCGAAGACGCGGAACAGCTTCGTGCGCGCCTCCAGGTCGCGGATGTCCTCCTGGATGGCGGCCAGGCCGCTGCGGTGCCGCTGCTTCCAGTCGTCGTGCCGCTCCAGCAGCGCGATGGCCTGCCTGATGAGCTCGTCGGTCGTGTCGGGCGCGGCTCCCACGGCCTGCGCCCACACGACCACGTCGTCCTCGGTCGCCGTCTGCCTGGCGTTCTCCAGGCGGGAGACCTTGGACGGCTGCCAGCGCAGCCGCTCGGCCAGGTCTTTGCCCGACAGGTGGGCGGCTTCGCGCAACTGGCGAAGCTGGCCGCCGAGGTCGATGCGCGCCTGCTGATAGGACGTCACGCGGCAAGAGGCTAGCTCCGCGGGCACCGATCATGCCAGGCCCAGCCGCGCAATCGTGATCAAGCGGTTGCCGTCGGTGTCCCGTCGCTGGTGGGCCGGGCGCCGGCTGACCCGTCGAGCAGGACCCGGCGGGCGATCTCGGTGATGAGCTCGCGGGGCACCTCGACGGCGGCCTCGCCGTCGAGCACGTCGCGGAGGTCCGCGAGCGCCTCGGGGTCGGTGACGTGAAGTCCCTGGACGACGATGGTGCCGCGATCGGTCTCGTACAGGGTGGGGCAGGCGCCCGCCTCCGAGGTGGAGCCGAGGAACCGCATGCGCATGACGATCCTTTCCCCGAATGCCAGATGCAATTGCGCGCAATTGTACGCATCTGGGCGTCCGGCGTGATCCTTTTCCCGCATCGGGTTCAGCGCAACAAGCCTTCCATGATGTCGTGGGCGCGGCCGAACAGACCGAGGGTGGTCGCGTGCAGCACGTCGCCGATGTCCCGGGGCGCCTTGCCGGCGAACGCCCGCGCGTGCGTGCCCTCCAGCACGATGCCGAGCTTGAAGCAGGCCAGCACCGCGTACCAGTCGATCGCCGACAGGTCGCGCTCCGACAGCGCCGCGTAGTACGCGACCAGCTCCCGCTCCGACGGCAGCCCCGGCACGTGCCCGTTGTTCACCGGCCAGGTGGCCAGCAGCCAGCCCAGGTCGAGCAGCGGGTCGCCGATCGTGCACATCTCCCAGTCGACGATCGCCGCCACCCGGGGCCCGTCGAGGGCGAACATGAGGTTGGCGAAGTGGTAGTCGCCGTGCATGATCCCCGGGACGAACGCGGCGGGCCGGTGGCGGGTCAGCCAGTCGGCGGTGGCGTCGAGGCCGGGGATGTCGGGGCCGGGATAGCCGTCGAGCTCGCCGTAGGAGTCGAGCTCCTTCAGCCAGCGCGGCACCTGCCGGTCGAGGAAGCCCTCGGGACGGCCGAACCCGGGCAGCACCGCCGGATCGACCCGTCCCAGCTCGGCCAGCGCGGCGGCGGCCTCCAGGCCCATCCGGTGCCGGATCGCGGCGTCGGAGGCGTGCGGCTCGGGCAGCCCGGTCGAGGGGTTGAACCCGGCCACCGGCTCCATCAGGTAGAACACCGGCTCGCGGGCGGTCTGCGCGGCCACCAGCCGGGGCGCCGGCACCGCCGTGCCGCTCAGCGCCGCCAGCAGCCGCGCCTCGCGCCGCAGCACCTCGTTGCTCCTGGCCCTGGCGTGCAGGGGCGGCCTGCGCAGCACGTACGGCCGGCCGCCGCGTTCGAGGCGGACCATGACGTTCTGGGTGCCGCCGGGGATCGGCGCGACGTCCGTGATCGCCCCGCCCGGCAGCCCCTCGGCGTCCATCCACGCGCCGAGGTCGTCGAGGTCGATGGCGCTGACGTCGATGTGGGTGGAGGTCATGGCCGCCCTTTGGCAGAACGATATTCTGGAGGCTTCAACCTACGAGAGCCCCGACGCCCGGTCAACCCGGGGCTCGGCATGAACGGCGGGAACTGCCGCGACCGGTCGCCCGGCAGGTCGCGGGCGGTCGGCTCGTCCTGGGCCACGACCGGGCCGATGGCGGCGCTGCTGGGAGAACATGGGTGGATGAAGTGCGTTGTGGCAGTTGATGTGGGGGGAACGACCCTCAAGGGCGGATTGATCGCCCAGGACGGCGGCATCCTCCATCGGGAACGCCGCCCCACCCCCCGCACTGAGGGGCCGGAACGCGTGATCGCGGCGATCTCCGCCTTCGTCGCCGACCTCAGCGCGCCGCGGACCGTCGCCGGCGCCCTGCTGCGCCCGGCGGCCGTGGGCCTGGCCGTGCCCGGCCTGGTCGCGTCCGGGCGGGCGGTCTTCTCGGCCGCGTTCGGCTGGCGGGACGTGCCCGCCGCGGCCTTCGCCGACGGGAGGCTCCCCCTCGCCCTCGGCCACGACGTGCGCTCGGCCGGCGAGGCGGAGCTGGCCTACGGATCGGCGGCCCCCGACGCGCTCTACCTGCCCATCGGCACCGGCATCGCCGGAGCCGTCGTCCTGACCGGCTCCCTGTACGGCGGCGCCGCCGGCTGGGCCGGGCAGATCGGGCACATCCCGGTGCGTCCCGGCGGGCTCCCGTGCCCGTGCGGGCAGCGCGGCTGCCTGTCCGCCTACGCCTCGGCCGCCTCCGTCGCCGCCCGCGCCGGCGAGACCTGCGCCGAGGACGTCGTCCGCCGGGCCGCCGCCGGGGACGAGCCGGCCGCCCGCGTGTGGGCGGAGGCCGTGGAGGCGCTGGCACTGGCCCTGGCCACGTACACGCTGGTGCTGGACCCCGCGGTGATCGTCGTCGGCGGCGGCCTGTCGCTGGCCGGGGACGCCCTGCTGACCCCGCTGCGCGCCCGGCTGGCCGCGCGGCTCGCCTTCCGCCCCGCGCCCGAGGTGCGGGTGTCGGCGCTCGGCGTGGACGCGGGCCTGCTAGGGGCCGGGCTGCTCGGCCTGCGGGCGCTGGGGCAGCAGGGCGGCGGGCACGTCGACCACCTGGGCGCGTAGCTCCTCGCCCAGGGCCTTGGCCTGCGGATCCATCCGCGGGCTGGCCGCCACGCCTCTGCCCAGCAGTCCGTGCACGACGAAGTTGAGCGCCCTGATGTTGGGCAGCTCGTGCCGCTCGACGCGGTGGGCGGCCAGCTCCGGCAGCAGGGACGTGAGCCGGTCGGCGGTGAGGGTGGCCGCCAGCCACGCGTACTGCTCGTCGGTCGCGACCCAGACGCCGAGGTTGGCGTCGCCGCCCTTGTCGCCGGAGCGCGCCCCCGCCACCCGGCCCAGGGGCACGCGCACGGCGGGCCCGCCCGGCGGCGCCGGAACCGGCGGCGCGGGCGGCTCGGGGACCGGCCCGTCCTGGGAAGCGCGAGGCTGCTCCTCCTGGACGGGCAGCTCCACGCCGTCCAGGAAGACCCGCGGGCGCACCTGCGAGGCCGGCACCAGGACCGGCCAGTACACCCCGTACGGGGAGGCGTCGCCGGGCGGGGTGAGGCCGTAGAAGCCCGGGTAGCTGGACAGGCCGGTCTCCACGACGGCCGAGGAGAAGACCCGGCCCGCGGTGCGCCGGTCGGCGTCCATGACGGTGATCCGCAGCAGGCCCGCGTCCGTCAGCGTCACGTCCACCTGGTCGAAGGTCTCGCGCGGCACCCGCGCCCAGACGGCCTCCTCGGCGACCCGCGCCTTGGCCTCGACGTCCAGGCCGGTCAGGACGAGCGTCATCGTGTTGCGGTAGCCGGCCGGGTAGTTGACGGCGACCTTGAGCGTGTCCGGCGGCGGCTCGCCGCGCGTGCCGGAGATCAGCACCCGGTCGGGGCCGTCGTCGGAGAGCGTGATCGTGTCGAACCTGGCCACCACGTCGGGGCCCAGGTAGCGCGGGCCGCCCAGCTCGTAGACGAGTTGCGCGGTGACCGTGCCGACCGAGACCAGGCCGCCCGTGCCCGGATGCTTGGTGATCACCGCCGAGCCGTCGGCGTGCAGCTCGGCGATGGGGAAGCCGCAGTGGGCCAGGTCGGGCACGTCCTGGAAGAAGGCGTAGTTGCCGCCCGTGGCCTGGCAGCCGCACTCGATGACGTGGCCCGCGACGACCGAGCCGGCCAGCGGGTCGAGGTCGCCGGGGCCCCACCCGTACCGCCAGATGCCGGGGCCGGTGACCAGGGCGGCGTCCGTTACCCGGCCGGTCACCACGACGTCCGCGCCCGCCGACAGCGCGGCGGCGATCGGACGGCCGCCGAGGTAGGCGTTCGCGGTCAGCGGCGCGGCCGGCGCGCGCTCGCCGGTGCCGGCGTGGACCAGGTCGAGCGGGCGGCCCATGAGGTCGTCGCCGGTCACGTGGGCGACCTTGGGGGACAGGCCCAGCCGGGCGGCCAGCTCGTGCACGGCCTCGGCGCACCCGGCCGGGTCGAGGCCGCCCGCGTTCGTCACGATCCGGATGCCGCGGTCGAGGCACGGGCCGAGCACGTCCTCAAGCTGGCGCAGGAACGTCGGGGCGTAGCCGGGACGGCCCTTGAGCCGGTTGCCGGCCAGGATGAGCATGGTCAGCTCGGCCAGCCAGTCGCCGGTGAGCACGTCGATCGGGCCGCCCTCGACCATCTCCCTGGCCGCCGAGAGCCGGTCGCCGTAGAAACCGCTGCAGTTCGCGACGCGCAGCGCCATCACGGCACCCACTTGGGCGGGCGCTTGTCCATGAACGCCGCGATGCCCTCCTGCCCCTCCGCCGAGGTGAACCGCTCGGCCGACAGCTCGCTCATCCGCCGCAGGCCCTCCTCGAACGACACCGCCGGGACCTCCCGCACCAGCCGCTTGGTGATGGCCAGCGCCTCGGGGCCGCCCCTGGCCAGCATCCCCGCGTAGTGGCGCACGGTGGCGTCCAGCTCGTCCTCCGGGACGGCCCTGGTCAGCAGGCCGATGCGGGCCGCCGTGGCGGCGTCGAACACCTCGCCGGTCAGGAAGTACTCGGCCGCCGCCCGCGGGTCGAGCCTGCGCAGCACGGGCACCGAGATCATGGCGGGCACCACCCCGAGCCGCACCTCGGTGAACGCGAACGACGCCGTGTCCGGCGCGATCGCGAAGTCGCACGCGGCGACCAGGCCGAGGCCGCCCGCGCGGGCCGTGCCGTTCAGGCGGCAGATCACCGGCTTCGGGCTCTCCCAGAGCAGCGTCATGATCTCCGGGAAGGACGCCGTCACCGGCGCGTCCGAGTCGCCGCGCTGCTCCTTCAGGTCGGCGCCCGAGCAGAACACCCGGCCCGTGCCGGTCAGCACGATCACCCGGGCCCCCGGCTCGGCCAGCGCCCAGCGCAGGTGCTCGGCCAGCTCGGCCAGCAGCCGCCTGGACAACGCGTTGCGGTTGGCCGGCGAGTCGAGCGTGACGGTGGCCACGCCGTCCGCCAGCTCCCTGTGCACCAGGCTCGTCATGTGGTCTCCTCCTGGATGATCGCCAGCACGGCCCCGGCTTCGACCTGCTGCCCCTTCTCGACGCGTACGTCCGACACCACGCCGCCCGCCGGGGTGGCGATGCGATGCTCCATCTTCATCGCCTCCAGCACCAGGACCGGCTGGCCCCGGGCCACCGTGTCGCCCTCGGCCACCTCGACCCGCAGCACGCTGCCCGGCATGGGCGCGAGCAGCGAGCCGGGGGCGACGTGCTCGACCGGCTCGGGCAGGCGCGGCACCGGCGTCAGCACGGCCGCGCCCATGGGGGAGTCGACGTAGACGCGCTCGTCGCCGTCGTACCGGGCGACGTGGAACGTGCGCCGCAGGCCGTCGCGTTCCAGGACCACCTCCTCCGGCCGCGCGGAGACCACCGTGACGCCCGCGGGCAGCGGGTCGTAGACGACGTCGGCCTCCTCGAACCGGGCGCGGGCGGGCTGCGAGCGCACGTTGCGCCAGCCGCTGGGCAGCCCGGCCAGGACGGGGGCCGCGCGCCGGCGGCCGGCGGCCATGGCGAGCGCGGCGGCCAGCGCCGGCAGCCCGCCGTCGCCGGAAGGCGGGGACGACGGCGGCGACAGCGGGGCGCCGGGGGAGAGGAAGGCGGTGTTCGTCTCACCCGCGAGGAAGGCCGGACTGGTCACGATCTCCAGCAGCAGGTCGCGGTTGGTGGTGAGGCCGTGCAGCCGGGCCCCGCGCAGGGACGCGGCCAGCTTCCGCGCCGCCTCCGCCCGCGTCGCGCCGTACGCGACGATCTTGGCCAGCATCGCGTCGTAGTGCGGCGACACCCGCGACCCGGACTCGACGCCGGAGTCGACCCGGACGTCACCCGGCACCTCGAACCGGCGCAGCACGCCCGTCTGGGGCACGTAGGCGGCGTCCTCGGCGTACAGCCGCGCCTCGATCGCGTGGCCGCGCGGCGCGGGCGGCCCGGACGGCAGCGCCGCGCCCTCGGCCACCTCCAGCTGCAGCCGGACGAGGTCGACGCCGAACACCAGCTCGGTGACCGGATGCTCGACCTGGAGCCGGGTGTTCATCTCCAGGAACGCCACCCGCTCACCCTTGACCAGGAACTCCACCGTGCCGGCCCCGACGTAGCCGATGCGCCGGGCCGCGCGCACGGCCGCCGCGCACAGCAGCTCGCGGGTGCGCTCCGAGATCCCCGGCGACGGGCACTCCTCGACGACCTTCTGGTGCCTGCGCTGGACGCTGCACTCCCGCTCGCCCAACGCCCACACCGTGCCGTGCCCGTCGGCCAGCACCTGCACCTCGACGTGCCGGGCGGCCTCCAGCAGCGGCTCGGCGAACACGGCGCCGTCGCCGAAGGCCGCCTCGGCCTCCCGCCGGGCCGACTCCACCTCGGCGGCCAGCTCGCCGGGGTGCCTGACGATCCGCATCCCGCGCCCGCCCCCGCCCGCGGACGCCTTCACCAGCAGCGGGAACTCGTCCGGGGCGGCCAGGTCGAGCGAGGGCAGCACCGGCACGCCGGCCTCGGCCATCAGCCGCTTGGCCGCGATCTTGGAGCCCATCGCCTCGATCGCCTCGGGCGGCGGCCCCACCCAGGTGAGCCCGGCGTCCAGCACGGCCCGTGCGAACGCGGCGTTCTCCGACAGGAACCCGTAGCCCGGGTGCACCGCGTCGGCGCCGGAGACCCGGCACGCCTCGATGATCCGGTCCACCGCCAGGTAGGTCTCGGCCGGATGGGCCCCCGGCAGGCGGACGGTGAGGTCGGCCTCGCGGGCGTGCGGCGCGCCGGAGTCGGCGTCGGAGAAGACGGCGACCGTGGAGACGCCGAGCGAGCGGCAGGTGCGGAAGACCCGGCGGGCGATCTCGCCCCGGTTGGCCACGAGCAGACGGGTGATCACGGGCGGAACACCCCGAACCCCGCCGCGGGCGGCACCGGCGCGCTGTTGATCGCCGACAGGCACATCCCCAGCACCGTACGGGTGTCGCGCGGGTCGATCACCCCGTCGTCGTAGAGCCGTCCCGACAGGAAGAACGGCAACGACTCCGCCTCGATCTGGGACTCCACCATGGCACGCATCGCCGCGTCGGCCTCCTCGTCGTAGACCTGCCCCCTGGCCTGCGCCGCGGCCCGGCCGACGATCGACAGCACCCCGGCGAGCTGGGCCGGGCCCATCACCGCCGACTTGGCGCTCGGCCAGCTGAACAGGAAGCGGGGGTCGTAGGCGCGCCCGCACATGCCGTAGTTGCCGGCGCCGTAGGAGGCGCCCATGACGACGGTCAGGTGGGGCACGGTCGAGTTCGACACGGCGTTGATCATCATGGCGCCGTGCTTGATGATGCCGCCCTGCTCGTAGTCCTTGCCCACCATGTAGCCGGTGGTGTTCTGCAGGAACAGCAGCGGCGTGCGCGACTGGTTCGCGAGCTGGATGAACTGGGTGGCCTTCTGCGACTCCTGGCTGAACAGCACGCCGCGCGCGTTGGCCAGCACTCCGATCGGGTAACCGTGGACGCGCGCCCAGCCGGTGACCAGCGAGGGGCCGTACAGGGGCTTGAACTCCTCGAACTCGCTGCCGTCCACCACGCGGGCGATCACCTCGCGCGGGTCGAAGGGGATCTTCAGGTCCTCCGGGACGATCCCCAGCAGCTCGTCGGCCGGGTAGGCGGGCTCGCGGGCGGGCAGCGGCGCCACGCCCTGCTTGCGCCAGTTGAGCGAGCGCACGACGGCGCGGCCGATGCGCAGCGCGTCGTGCTCGTCCTCGGCCAGGTAGTCGGCCAGGCCGCTGGTCCTGGCGTGCATCTCGGCGCCGCCCAGCGACTCGTCGTCGGACTCCTCGCCGGTGGCCATCTTCACCAGCGGCGGCCCGCCCAGGAACACCTTGGCGCGGTCGCGGACCATCACCACGTAGTCGCTCATGCCGGGCACGTACGCGCCGCCGGCCGTGGAGTTGCCGAAGACCAGCGCCACCGTCGGGACGCCCGCCGCTGACAGCCGCGTCAGGTCGCGGAAGATCCGGCCGCCCGGGATGAAGATCTCCTTCTGCGTCGGCAGGTCGGCGCCGCCGCTCTCGACCAGGTTGACGTACGGCAGCCGGTTGGCCAGCGCGATGTCGGCCGCGCGCAGCGACTTGCGCAGCGTCCACGGGTTGGACGCGCCGCCCCTGACCGTGGGGTCGTTCGCGGTGATCAGGCACTCGACGCCCTCGATCACCCCGATGCCGGTCACCATGCCCGCGCCCACCTGGAACTCGCTGCCCCACGCGGCCAGCGTGGACAGCTCCAGGAACGGCGAATCGGGGTCGATCAGCAGCTCGACGCGCTCCCTGGCGAGCAGCTTGCCGCGCCGGCGGTGGCGCTCGACGTACTTCTCGCCGCCGCCGGCCACCGCCTTGGCGTGCTCGGCGTCGAGCTCGGCCAGCTTGGCGAGCATGGCCGCGCGCCGGGCCTGATGTTCGGCGTCGCGCGGGTCGAGCCGGCTCCTGATCACGGGGCCTCCTGTCGCGAAGTCGACGCGGGCGTCAGCCCGATGGCCCGCGCCCACAGCCGGGTCAGGTGGTCGACGGCGTCCTGCTCGCCGGCCCGCTCCCCGAGATCCAGCCACACGTGGGCGAAGTGCTCGACCATGCCGCCCAGCATGACGGCCGTCAGCCGCGGGTCGAGCGCGGGGTCGGCCAGGCCCTGCTCCTGCAGCCGGCGCAGCCCGTCGGCGCCGCGCCGGACGAACGCCTCGCGCAGCTCCAGCACCAGCCGGCCGAAGCGGGCGTCGGCGTCGGCGGCGTGCTCCACCATGCGGACCAGGCGCGAGTTGGCGGCCCAGGCCCGCAGGTAGAGGCGGTTGGCCGCCTCGATGCGGGCGTACGGGTCGCCGGAGGCGGCGTCGCCGACCGCGCTCGCCGCGAACATCTCGCCGACCACCGTCTGCGCCACCTCCCCGAACAGCGACTCCTTGGAGTCGAAGTACGTGTAGAAGGTGCCGTGGGAGACCCCGGCCCGCGCGCACACGTCGTCGATCCGCACGGCGTCGTACCCGTGCTCCTCGAACGCCTCACGCCCGGCCGCGAGCAACGTGGCCCGGGTGCGCTTGCCGCGCAGGGTCAGGGACCTGACGATCACGTCAGTCACCGTAGCGAGCGGGGCGCGCGGAAGGAAGGGGTCCCGCCGCGCGCCGTCACATCAGGTGCAGTGGCTCCAGCCGGACTTCCAGCTCAGCGAGTTCCACGAACCGCCCCAGATCACGCACTTCTTCACGGCCGCCAGCCGGACCGGGCCCGCGTACGCGGTGAACTTGCCCGGGTTGCCGGCGCTCGCGCCGCCCTGGACCTGGAGGGTGGCGTTCATGGAGACCTTGCCGGGATAGACCAGCTTCGACATCGTGACCACGCAGTTCTTGCCCGCGCTGGTGTTGTAGAGCAGGAAGATCGTGGCCGAGGTGCCCAGCGCGTGCTTGTCGATCACCCTGTAGCCGGTGCCGCAGACGGCCACCACGTTGAAGGTGTTCGGCTTGGGCGTGGCGGTCGGCTTGACGGTGGGCTTCACGGTCGGCTTGCTCGTCGTCGGCTTCTTGGCCGGGACCGTCGTCGTGGGGCCGGGGGTCGGGGTGGTGGTCGGCTGGTCCTCGCCGTCGATCAAGCCCGTGGGCTTCTTCGTCTTGGTGGGCTTGGGCGTGGGCGTGGGGTGCTTGGTCGCCGGGCGGGCCGTCGCCGTCACGGTCGTCACCGGGTTCGGGACCGCGATGACGGGGTCCTTGGTGTGCTTGACCTTCTTGGGCGGCTCGGCCTCGCCGACGTCCAGCGTGGGGACGGGCTCGCCGGTCTCCGCCGGGAGGATCGGGTCCGGGGTCACCTCGGCGACCGGCGGCTCGGGCTGTCCCGCGCCCTGTCCGTCGCCCGTGGGGTTCTCGGAGGTGCTGCCGGTGGCGGTCACGGCGACCTTGTCGCTGTTGGCCTGCACCACGACGGCGCCCGCCACCACCAGCAGCGCGGCGGCGGCCGCGCCGGAGAGCGCGAGCGTCAGCGTCCGCCGCTGCTTGTCGGGCGCCTTGCCGGACGTCTCGCCGGACGTCCCGCCCTGCGGACCGCCGACCCTGGTCGCCCCCGCGTTCCCCGCCTGAGGTCCACCGGGATGTCCCGCCTGGGGTCCACCGGGATGTCCCGCCTGGGGTCCACCGGGGTGCCCCGCCTGGGGGCCGCCGGGATGTCCCGGCTGAGGAGCGCCCGGCATGCCGCCGTGCGGGTGCCCGTGCGGCACCGCGCCCTGCGCGGCCGGACCGCCCATCGCACCGGCCTGCGCGGCCGCACCGCCCATGCCACTGGCCTGAGGACCGCCGGGAACGCCGCCCTGAGCCCCGCTCTGGGGACCGCCGGGAACGCCGCCCTGAGGGCCGCCGGGCGTGCCTCCGTGAGGCGTGCCGGGGGAGCCGGCGGGTGCGCCGCCGTGGGGAGCGCCCGTCTGGGGCCCGCCGGGCGTGTGCGGGCCGCCGGGAACGCCGGCCTGCGGACCGCCCGGGGCTCCGGCCTGCGGGACGCCCGGGTGCGGGACGCCCTGGGCGGCGCCGGGCATGGCGCCCGCGTGGGGGCCGCCGGGCGCGCCGGGCCCGGCCGGGCCGCCCTGAGGACCGCCCGCCGCAGGCCCCGCCGTACCTTGGGGGCCCGCCGCGCCCTGGGGGACGCCGGGGGCGGGGCGGTTGTCGGGGCCGGGCTGCCGGGGCACGGCGTTGGCGCCGGTGGGCTGGGTCCAGGGACCGGGGTAGGCGTCCTGCGCCGCACCGGAGGAGCCGGCCGCAGGGCCATTCGCAGGACCATTCACAGGGCTGTTGGCAGGGCCGGCCTGGTGGGGCACGGCCGGGGTGGCGGTCGCGCCGGTGACCGGCTCGATGGCGGCCTTGGGAGCGGGCTGCCCCGTGAGCCGGACGATCAGCTCGTCGGCGCTCGGCCGCTGCGCCGGGTCCTTCGACAGGCACAGGCCCACCAGCGCGCCGAGCTCGCCCTCCATCCCGCCGAGCTGCGGCTCCTCGTTCAGGATGCGGTTCATCACCACGGGGATCGAGTCGGCCCCGAACGCGGGCTTGCCGGTGGCCGCGTACACCATCGTGACGCCCCACGCGAAGACGTCGGCCGCCTCCGACACGGCGGCCCCGCTGAGCTGCTCCGGCGCCAGGTACGACGGCGTCCCCATCGCCATCCCCGTGGCCGTCGCGCCGGGGGAGTCCAGCGCGCGGGCGATGCCGAAGTCGATCACGACCGGCCCCTCGGGGCCCATGAGCACGTTCGCGGGCTTGAAGTCGCGGTGCAGGATCCCGGCCCGGTGGATGGCCGCCAGGGCGGTGGCCGTGCTGATCGCGAGCCGTTCCAGCGCCGCGCCCCGCCGCGGGCCCTCGTTGATGACGAGCTCGCGCAGCGAGGGGCCGGGCACGTACTCGCTCACGATGTACGGGCGGCTCCCGTCGAGGTCGGCGTGGAGGACGGGCGCGGTGCAGAACCGGGCGACCCGCTGCGCCACCGCCACCTCGCGCAGGAACCTGGTCCGCGCGTCGGCGTCGGCCACGAGGGCGTTGTGCAGCAGCTTGACGGCGACCTGGTCACCCGAGTCGCTCTTGCCCAGATAGACGACGCCTTGACCACCCTCGCCGAGCCGGGCGACGATGTCATACGCCCCCAGCCGCCGCGGGTCGTCCGCCGCCAGCGGCTGGAACTGATTCACGTCGGACCCCCATGACAACCAATAGATGGGGCAAAACGCTACCAGCGTGACATGTGGGACGTCTGCCGGACCTGTAAGTAAGTTCCACCTTTTGACGGAACATGTCAGTGTTTCGTCGCAGGTCGTGTCCGCGCCGGAGCCCCAAGGTCACGGCTTGGCAAATTCAGATGGCCTTGCCCGGGTTCATGATGCCCAGCGGGTCGAAGACCGCCTTGATGCCCTGCTGCACCTCGGCCGCCACCGGCCCGGACTCCAGCCCCAGCCAGCGCCGCTTGAGCACGCCCACGCCGTGCTCGCCGGTCAGCGTGCCGCCGAGCGAGAGCGCGTGCCGGAACACCTCGTCGGCCGCGGCCCACACCTGCGCGGGCGGCTCGGCCGTGCCGTGCTCGAAGATGAAGACCGGGTGCAGGTTGCCGTCGCCGGCGTGGGCGACCGTGCAGATCCGCACGCCGTGCCGGGCCGCCGCGGCCTCGATCGCGGTGATCATCTCGGGCAGCGCCGAGCGCGGCACGCACACGTCCTCGACCAGGCACGCCCCCAGCCGCTCCTTTGCCTGGTAGGCCATCCTGCGCAGCCCAACCAGCTCCTCGGTCTCCTGCGGACTGGAGGAGACGGCCACGAACGAGGCGCCGTTGTCCAGGCAGAGCCGTTCCATGCGGGCGGCCACGGCCTGGCCGTCGGTCGCGTCGGACTGGCCGATCAGCATGGCCTGCGTGGCCGGTTCGAGCCCGATGTTGCGCCAGTCGTCGATGGCCTCCAGCGTGGCCCGGTCCAGCAGCTCCATCAGCGAGGGCTGGCAGCCCGCGGCCATGATCGCCGACACGGCCGCGCCCGCCTCGCGCAGCGAGCCGAACTCGGCGGCGAACGTGGCCGGCGGCGCGGCCGGAGCCCGCCGCAGCCGCACGGTGGCCGCGGTGATCACGCCCAGCGTGCCCTCCGAGCCGACGAACAGGCCGGTCAGGTCGTAGCCGGTGACGCCCTTCATCGTGCGCCGGCCGGTGTTCAGGATCCGCCCGTCGGCCAGCACGACCTCAAGGCCGAGCGTGGCGTCCCTGGTGACGCCGTACTTCACGCAGCGCAGGCCGCCGGCGTTGGTGGCCAGGTTCCCGCCGATCGTGGAGATCTCGTACGACGAGGGGTCCGGCGCGTACATGAGCCCGTGCTCCCGGGCGGCGCGGTCGAGGTCGGCGGTGATGACCCCCGGCTCCACCACGGCGATCTCGTCGGCGGGGGAGAGCTCCCTGATGGCCGTCATCCTGGCCAGCGACAACACGATCGTCCCGTCGCCGGCCGTGGCCGCGCCCGCCAGGCCCGTGCCGGCGCCGCGCGGCACGACGGGCACCCGGTGCTCGGTGGCCCACCGCAGGGTCGTCACCACGTCCTCGCGCGAGGCGGCGAGCACCACGCCGAGCGGCTTGCCCGGCTCGACGAACGTGCGGTCGCGGGCGTAGGAGTCGATCACGTCCGGGTCGGTCAGCACGCGAGCTTCGGACAGCGAGTTCACCAGGGCATCAATCGGTCTCACACCTGCACCCTACGGTTTGCGCGGACCGTTCCTTAAGGCCAGACTGCCCTGGGTGGAAGTCAGGTGCCCGGTATGTACGCAGGCTGACCAGCTCGTCTCGGTTCCGGGCGCGGTCGCCGCGGGGACGACATACCGGATCGGAAGGGTCAGACTGCCCGGCCAGCGCGAGGTCGCCGACCTGCCGACCGCGCCGTCGATGGGCGCGTCGAAGCATGTCATGAGCCGTACGCAGCTCGCGGTGTGGATGTCGTTCCCCAGCCGCCACTACACGCCCTGGGCCAGGAACCAGGGGTGGATCATGCTCGGCGTGGCGGCCCTGGTGCACCTCGTCGTGTCGCTGGTGATCGCGATGGGCAAGGACTCGCAGTGGAGCGAGGTGCTGCTCGCGCCCTTCTGCCTCACCGGGCTGTTCTGGGGGCTCGGGCTGCTGTTCGTGCTCGGCGCGCGCGGCGCCCGCAGGCGCGACCACGCCGAGGCCCCGGCCCGGGAGAAGGCGCTGGCCGTGTGGGAACGGCTGTACTACTGCGCCCGCGACAACGTCGCGTTCGAGCCGGGGGTCGGCGTCTCGTTCCATCCGGGCGAGACGCGCGAGTACATCTTCGGCTTCCGGGGCCGGGCGATCTAGCCGCGCTCCTCCGCCACCAGGCGGACGCAGACGGCCAGGCCGTCGATGGCCTGCTCCAGCTCGTCCAGCTCGGGGAAGGTGGGGGCGATGCGGATCGTGCGGTCCTCCGGGTCCTGGCCGTAGGGGTGGGTGGCGCCGGCCGGGGTGAGCGCGATGCCCGCGGCCTTGGCCCTGGCCACGACCTCGGCGGCGTGCGGCACCTCCAGGCTGATGAAGTAGCCGCCGCGCGGGCTGGTCCAGGTGGCCAGGTCGCCGAGGCGCTCGGTCAGCACCTTGTCGACCAGCTCGAACTTCGGGCCGATCAGCTCGGCGTGCCGCCGCATGTGCGCGGCCACGCCCGCGGCGTCGCGCAGGAACTCCACGTGCCGGAGCTGGTTGAGCTTGTCGGGGCCGATGGACTGCTTGGCGGTGTTGGCGAGGAACCACTCCACGTTCGCCGGCGAGGAGCCGAAGAACGACACGCCCGAGCCCGCGTACGTCACCTTCGAGGTGGAGGCGTAGACGAACACGCGGTCGGGGTTGCCGTGCTCGGCCGCCAGCGCGAGCAGGTCGGCCAGCTCGTCCGGCGTGTCGGTGAGGTGGTGGACGGCGTAGGCGTTGTCCCACATGATCCGGAAGTCGGGGGCGGCCGTCGGCATGGCGGCCAGCCTGCGCACGGTCTCGTCGCTGTAGGTGACGCCGGACGGGTTGCTGTACTTCGGCACGCACCAGATGCCCTTGACCGCCGGGTCCGCGGCGACCAGGCGCTCCACGACGTCCATGTCGGGGCCGTCGGCGTTCATCGGGACGGCCGTCATCTTGATGCCGAGCCGCTCGCAGATGGTGAAATGCCGGTCGTAGCCGGGCACCGGGCACAGGAACGTGATCTCCGGCTCCTCGACCCAGCGGCGCTCGGCCCCCGGCACCTTCGACAGCAGCGCGTGCACGATCGTGTCGTGCATCAGCGTCAGGCTGGAGTTGCCGCCCACGACGAGCTGACCGGCGGGCACCTGCACCAGCGGCGCGAAGATCTCGCGCAGCTCGGGCAGGCCCTGGAGGTTGCCGTAGTTGCGGCCGTCGGTGCCGTCGGCGGCCTTGACGGAGGTGGGCAGTTTGAGCATGCCGTCGGAGAGATCGAGCTGGCGCGGTGACGGCTTGCCCCGGGTGAGGTCGAGCGAGAGCCCCCGCTGGACGAGGGCGGCGTAGTCACTCTGTGCGGTCACGAGATCTCTCCTCCGAGTCGGTTCGGTCCAAAGGATAGAAGAAGTCCCCGAGGGGTCCGGTAATCGCCCGGCATGTGGGACACCGGTTCAAAGACGTTCTAAAGAAGCGCTTCCCGTCCGGCGATCGCCGGAGTGGAATGGAGGACATCGGGGCAGGCACAACTCCGCGAAGGAGGGAGCAGCCGTGACGACTGTTCGGGACACCTCGATCGAGCAGGTCAGGCGCCGCCGTACCGGGACCGTCATCGCCTCCTGGCTCTCGACGACCGACCACAAGGTCATCGGGTACCTCTACCTGATCACTTCCTTCGGCTTCTTCCTCGTCGCGGGCGTCATGGCCATGCTGATCAGGGCCGAGCTGGCGCGGCCCGGCATGCAGGTGGTCAGCCAGCAGCTGTACAACCAGCTGTTCACCATCCACGGCACGGTGATGCTGCTGCTGTTCGCCACGCCGCTGTTCGCCGGGTTCGCCAACGTGGTCATGCCGCTGCAGATCGGCGCGCCCGACGTGGCCTTCCCCCGGCTGAACGCGGTGGCGTACTGGCTGTTCCTGTTCGGCGGGCTCATGGTGGTGGCGGGCTTCCTCACCCCGGGCGGGGCCGCCGACTTCGGCTGGTTCGCCTACACGCCGCTGTCGTCGGCCATCCACTCGCCGCAGGTCGGCGGCGACCTGTGGATCATGGGCCTGGTGATGTCCGGCCTCGGCACGATCCTCGGCGCGGTCAACTTCATCTCCACGATCATCGGCATGCGGGCCCCGGGCATGACGATGTTCCGCCTGCCGATCTTCACCTGGAACGTGCTGCTGACCAGCATGCTCGTGCTGATGGCCTTCCCCGTGCTGGCCGCCGCGCTGCTGGTGCTGGAGTCGGACCGCAAGCTCGGCACGCACGTCTTCGACGGCGCGAACGGCGGGCCGCTGCTGTGGCAGCACCTGTTCTGGTTCTTCGGCCATCCCGAGGTCTACATCATCGCGTTGCCGTTCTTCGGGATCGTCACCGAGGTGATCCCGGTGTTCAGCCGCAAGCCGATCTTCGGCTACCTGAGCCTGGTCGCGGCCACCATCGCCATCGCCGGGCTGTCGATGACCGTGTGGGCGCACCACATGTTCGCGACCGGGCAGGTGCTGCTGCCGTTCTTCTCGTTCATGACGTTCCTCATCGCGGTGCCGACGGGGGTGAAGTTCTTCAACTGGATCGGCACGATGTGGCGCGGCCATCTGTCGTTCGAGACGCCGATGCTGTTCGCCGTGGGGTTCCTGGTCACGTTCCTGCTCGGCGGGCTGACCGGCGTCATCCTGGCCTCGCCGCCGCTGGACTTCCAGATCAGCGACACCTACTTCGTCGTCGCCCACTTCCACTACGTGGTCTTCGGCACGGTGGTGTTCGCCATGTTCGCCGGCTTCTACTTCTGGTGGCCGAAGATGACCGGCAAGATGCTCGACGACCGGCTCGGCAAGGTGCACTTCTGGACGTTGTTCGCCGGCTTCCACACCACGTTCCTCGTCCAGCACTGGCTCGGCCAGCTCGGCATGCCGCGCCGGTACGCCGACTACAGCGCGGCCGACGGGTTCACCGCGCTCAACGAGATCTCCTCGGCCGGGGCGTTCCTGCTCGGCGCCTCGACGCTGCCGTTCCTCTACAACGTGTACCGGACGGCCAGGCACGCGCCCAGGGTCACGCTCGACGACCCCTGGGGCTACGGCAACTCGCTGGAGTGGGCGACCTCCTGCCCGCCGCCGCGGCACAACTTCACCGGCATGCCGCCGATCCGCTCCGAGCGGCCCGCGTTCGACCTGCACTACCCGCACGAGGACGCGACGCCCGCCGTGGAACCGGACCCCGGCCCTGAGCAGCCGCCGCCGGACCCCGGCCCTGAGCAGCCGCCGCCGGTGCTCGCCGCCGACTGACCTTCCGGCCGATCCGGCGTTTCAAGATCGCGTTGTTGCGTTTATGCGGGGTCATTGCGGGCGATGCCGCCGCGACAATTCTGTTGGTCAAAATGTCGTAGTTTGATCACGTTTCAACAACGTACTTTACGACCCGTTTATCCACCCTCTAGCGTCCGGCATTGCACACCCTATGGCCATGCGCCCGGCGACCCCGGGCAGAGAGGGTACCTGGTGCCAAGCTCAAAGCGCCTGTTAGTCGCGTTCCCGGCGGTCGCCCTCCTCGGCGCCGCGCTGACCGTCCCGGCGGCCCAGGCCACGTCAGTGGCCAGCTACCAGCCCACGGCGGCGGACTACTACATCAACTACGCTCCCCCGCGGGTCGAGAAGGAGCCGCAGGAACCCGGCCTGAACAAGGGCAAGGCCCGCTCGCTCTCACCGGCGGAGAAGTTCGACAGGAAGTTCGTCAGCGGGAACCCCGCCGCGGCCCGCGTCCTCGCCGCCCGGGAGAACCAGGCGATCAGGACCGGCCGCAACCCGGCTGAATGGATCTACAAGAACTCCAAGCAGGTCAAGACCGCCAAGCTCCTCACCGTCCTGGTCGAGTTCAACGAGCAGGCGAACGACGACTTCTCCGGCTTCAACCGGCTGCGCACGACCGACAGCGCGCCGGACGACTGCGTGGTCGAGCCGCCGGGCACGCTCAAGAACGGCCCGCTGCACAACAACATCCCCGACCCGGCGACGCTGCCGCAGAAGGACAACAACTCCTTCTGGCTCAAGGACTTCAGCACCGACCACTTCAACAAGATGCTCTACAGCGACGAGGGCATCACCGAGCGCGTGCGCAAGGACCTCAAGGACCCGCGCGACGGCAAGCCCGGCATCGACATCTCCGGCTTCACGATGAAGAAGATGTACGAGGAGCTGTCCAAGGGCGCCTACTCCGTCACCGGCTCGGCCGTCGGCTGGATCAAGGCCCCCCACTCCGAGGCGTACTACGGCGCCGCGGCCTGTGGCGGCCAGCCGCAGGACATGTCGGGTCACCCCAGCAACCCGACCGGCGCGGGCCAGCTCGCCATCGACACGGTCAACGCCCTGGCCGCGGCCCAGCCGAACTTCCCGTGGGCCGACTACGACCAGGAGGACGTGGCCGACTCCGACGGCGACGGCAACTTCAACGAGCCCGACGGCGTCATCGACCACCTGGTGATGGTGCACGCCGGCAAGGACAAGTCCTCCGACGGCGGCGCCGAGGGCACCTACGCCATCTGGGCGCACTCCAGCGCGGTCGCGGGCGGCTACAAGATCCCCGGCAGCGACAAGAAGATCTCCAACTACATCGTGCAGCCCGAGGACTCCGGCGTCGGCGTCTTCGCCCACGAGTACGGCCACGACCTGGGCCTGCCCGACCTGTACGACACCAGCGGCCAGGCCAGCTCCGCGGTGGACTTCTGGGACCTGATGTCCAGCGGCTCCCACTCCGGCCCCATCTTCCAGTCCATGCCCACGCACATGGGCCTGTGGGACAAGTGGGTGCTCGGCTGGGCCAACCCGAAGACGTTCAACCCGGGTGACGCCGCCCAGTCCGTCACGGTCGGGCAGTCCTCGCGCACGCCCAAGTACACCGAGGACGGCGTCCGGGTGAACCTGGCCTCCACGCCGCTGAAGATGATCGACCCGCACAGCGGCACGAAGGCCTGGTGGTCCAACCTCGACCAGGACTGGGCCAACCAGACCCTGACCCGCGACGTCCCGGTGCCCGCCGGCTCCGACGTGCGGTTCTGGATGTGGAACAACTACGAGATCGAGCAGGACTGGGACTTCGGCTTCGTGGAGGTCTCGACCGACGGCGGCCAGACCTGGACCCAGCTCAAGGTCTACGACGAGGCCGGCGCCGAGGTCACCACCCCCGACGGCTACCCCGACCCGAACAAGAACCTCAAGACGTTCGGCAACAAGAAGTACGGGCTCACCGGTGACACCGGCGGCCAGTGGCGGCACGACTACGTCAACCTGACGCCGTACGCCGGGCAGTCGATCAAGCTGCGCCTGACCTACAACACCGACGCCGCCTTCGAGCCGCGCGGCTGGCACGCCGACGACTTCTCGCTCACCAACGGCGGCACCGCCGTCTGGAGCGACGACGTCGAGAACGGCGAGAACGGCTGGAAGGCCACCGGCGGCACGTTCACCAACACCAGCGGCCAGGGCTGGACCGTCAACAACGGCTCGCGCGAGATCTCCCGCTTCTACCTCGCCGAGTGGCGCAACTTCGACGGCTTCGACAAGGGCCTGCAGTACGCCTACGACACCAACTACTCCCGCGACGGGGCGTGGAAGGTCGAGAAGGT
Source organism: Nonomuraea sp. NPDC004702 (assembly GCF_053601695.1). Lineage (NCBI taxonomy): Bacteria > Bacillati > Actinomycetota > Actinomycetes > Streptosporangiales > Streptosporangiaceae > Nonomuraea > Nonomuraea sp. NPDC004702. Next base: position 181,960 of record NZ_JBSGCE010000010.1, on the reverse strand, counting down.
CAAGTACAACGCGCCCGGCCTGCTGGTCTGGTACCGCGACTCGACCTTCACCAACAACTCGGTGGTCAACAACCTGACCCTGCCGCCGAGCATCGGCTCCAAGGGCAGCCTGCTGGTCGTGGACTCGCACTACGACCCGCTGCGCCGCACCGGCACCGCCGCCCAGAAGGACCCGACCAGGCACAAGAACATGGAGGGCCGCACGCAGTCCTCGAACGCGGCGTTCTCCTTCGACCAGACGTACCCGCTGAAGGAGTGCCTGGAGGCGCCGGACGAGCCGTTCAGCGAGTACTGCACCAACATCCCCGCGCTCAGGGGCGTGTCGTCCTTCACCGACGCGAAGACCTGGGTTCCGGGCTTCGAGCTGCAGAACGGCTCGCTCTACTACCGTGACTTCGACGCCTCCGCGGTGGTGCCGAGCAAGGGCGACCAGCCGTACAGCACCCGCGTGGTGCACCTGGACGGCACCCCCGCCACCGAGCTGTACGGGACCGACCTCGGCAACGGCCACGTGGCCGGCTCGGGCAACCCCGGCGACGAGGGCAAGGCGCTGGGCGTGCAGTTCAAGCTGATCAGCCAGCTGCCGGGCAACCTGGGCGCCGTCGTCCAGGTCGTCCCGCCGAAGAAGTAGCGTGAGGGGGGCCGCCGGGTCTCCGGCGGCCCCCCGATCCAGCACTGAGCGGCGGACACAGCGCCTACGATTGATGACCATGAGCGAACTGCGCACCAAGATCGAGCACACTGAGGCGATCCGGCGGGATCGCCGGGTGGCGGTGGTGGTGAACACTCGCTCACGCCGCGGCCGCCGCCACTACTTCGAGGTCATCGAGCAACTGCACAACCTGGGGTTCGAGCCGCTGGCCGAGCTGTCGGTCTACAACCCCAAGCGGCTGCGCGACCTGCTCGACACCGCCCTCGCCACCGACCCCGACCTGCTGATCGTGGGCGGCGGCGACGGCACCCTCTCCTCGGCCGTGCGCCACGTCGCCCACCGCGACGTGGCGCTCGGCGTGTTGCCGCTCGGCACCACCAACAACTTCGCCAGGAGCCTCGGCCTGCCGCTCGACCTGGCCGGCGCCATCCGGGTGTTCTCCACCGGCAAGGTCGCCGACATCGACCTCGGCATGGCCGGCGACCGGCCCTTCGCCAACCTGGCCAGCTTCGGCGTCTCGGTCGAGGTGGCCGGCCGGGTCAAGCCCTGGCTCAAGCGCATCGTGGGCCGTCCGGCCTACCCGATGACCGCGCTCACCGTGCTGCCGGGCCACCGGCCCTTCCGGGCCTACATCACCGTCGAGGGCCAGCGCCACGAGCTGCTCACCCACCAGCTCAACATCGCCAACGGCCGCTTCCACGGCGGCTGGCAGGTGGCCAAGGACATCAGCATCGACAACGGCATGCTGGTGGCCTACCAGCTCGGCTCGGGCAAGAAGCTGCGCCTGCTCGGCGAGACGCTGCTGCGCGCGACCACCGGCCGCTGGCGCAGCCTGGCGGGCGGCCCGTTCGTGGTCGGCCGGGAGATGCTGCTGGAGACCGACCCGCCGATGGCCGCCGACGTCGACGGCGAGGTGCGCCTGCGCACCCCGATCACGCTGCGCGTGGTGCCCAACGGCGTGCGCGTGATGGTCCCCGACTCCTTCGAGGACAACTGACCTCAGCCCTCGCCCAGCGCCCGGTAGGCGGGGGCGAGCGCGTCCGCCAGGCCGGCGGGCGGCGGGAAGACCCGCGGCAGCAGGTCGGGGGCGGCCGCGGCGGGGCGGCGTTCCGGGCGGTGCGCGGTGGCGCCGGGGGCGTAGAAGTCGGCCAGCCGGTCGGCGAACGGCACGTCGGCCACCTCCAGCGGGTCGGGCGCGGGCGGGTCGTCGGCCAGCGAGCCGAGCAGCTGCTCGCGGGTGCGCCCGCGCCAGGCCAGCACCAGGAACGGGTCGTCGTCGAACGACTCGGCCAGCAGGTAGAGCACGGCCGACAGGTGCTTGCACGGGAACCCCCAGTCGGGGCACGAGCACTCCATGTCCAGGTCGCGCGGGAACAGGTCGACGCCATGGGCGGCGAACAGCTCCTCGATCTCGACCGGCATCTCCCCGGCCAGCAGCCTGGCCCGGTGGACGGCCTGCGCCGCGACGGCCTCCTCCAGCCGCGCCCACACGTCCTCGCCGTAGACGTCGATCCTCACCACGACGTCGTACGGCTTCGGCCGCGACCCCTGCACGGACGCCCGGACCAGCCCCGCCGACAGGTCGATCGAGAGCACCTGGCCCTTGCGGGCGTAGGCGCGGCCGCGGGACAGGCGGCCCTTGTCGCAGACGCGTTCCAGGATGTCGACGAAGCGCCTGGACCACCAGGCCGAGCCGATGCTGCCGCGCCGCGACCGGGCCCGCAGGCCGCCCTCGACCTCGATGGGGCCGCCGCCGTCGTACCAGTCGGGCATGGTCAGGACCCTCCCGTGAGGCGGAACACCTCGCGCAGCTCGTCGGTGGACAGGTCGGTCAGCCACTCCTCGCCGGCGCCCACCACCCGCTCGGCCAGCGCCTTCTTGCGCTCGATCATCTGGTCGACGCGCTCTTCGAGGGTGCCCGCGCAGATCAGCTTGCGCACCTGGACGTTCCTGCGCTGGCCGATGCGGAAGGCCCGGTCGGTGGCCTGGTCCTCCACGGCCGGGTTCCACCAGCGGTCGACGTGGACGACGTGGCTCGCCGCCGTCAGGTTGAGCCCGACGCCGGCCGCCTTGAGCGACAGCAGGAACAACATCGGCTCCGGGTCGTGCTGGAAACGCTCGACCAGACGGTCGCGGGTCTTCTTGGGCAGGCCGCCGTGCAGCCACAGGACCGGGCGGCCGAGCCGCTGGGCGAGGTAGGGCTGGAGCATCGTGCCGAACTCGGCGTACTGCGTGAACAGCAGCGCCTTCTCGCCCTCGGCCAGGACCTCCTCGGCCAGCTGCTCCAGCCGGGCCAGCTTGCCCGACCGGCCGGCCAGGCGGGAGCCGTCCTTGAGCAGGTGGGCCGGGTGGTTGCAGACCTGCTTGAGCCTGGCCATGGCCGACAGCACCAGGCCGCGCCGCTCGACGCCCTCGCTGTCGTCGATCCGGGCCAGCATGTCGTCCACGACGGCCTGGTACAGCGTGGCCTGCTCGGGGGTGAGCGGGCACCACTCCTTGATCTCGATCTTCTCCGGCAGGTCGGAGATGACGGACCGGTCGGTCTTGAGACGGCGCAGGATGAACGGGCCCGTCGCCCGCTTCAGCGCATCGGCGGCCTGCTCGTCCTGGCGGGCCTCGATGGGCTCCTGGAACCGGGTGCGGAAGCGGGCCCGCGGCCCGAGCAGGCCGGGGTTGGCGAACTCCATGATCGACCAGAGCTCGGCGAGGTGGTTCTCGACGGGCGTGCCGGTCAGGGCCAGCCGGGTGCGGGTGGGGATCGACCGGACGGCGCGGGCCTGGAGGGTGCCGCTGTTCTTGATCGCCTGGGCCTCGTCGCACACCACCCGGCGCCACTCGTGCTCCCGCAGGATCTCCAGGTCGCGGTGGGCGGTGCCGTACGTGGTGATCACCAGGTCGGCCGCCGCGATGCGGGCGGCGTCCCGGCCGGGGCCGTGGTGGACGTACACGCTCAGCCCCGGGGCGAACCTGGCCGCCTCCCGCTGCCAGTTGCCCACCAGCGACATCGGGCAGACCAGCAGCGTGGGCGCGGTGGCCCGCTCGTGGACGAGCAGCGCCAGCGTGGTGACCGTCTTGCCCAGGCCCATGTCGTCGGCGAGCACGCCGCCGAGGCCCAGCTCCGACAGGAAGCTCAGCCACGCCAGCCCGCGCTCCTGGTAGGGCCGCAGCACGGCGTCCAGGCCCGGCGGGGTCGCGAGCGGGGTGAGCCGCCGCTCGGCCTGGCCCGACAGCAGGTCGCCGAGCACGCCGTCGGCGTCGACCGCCAGCAACGGCAGCTCGTCGTCGCCCTGGATCACGTGGCGCAGCAGGTCGGCCGCGGCCGCCTCGCCCGCGCGCACCCCCTCCACGGCCCGCAGCGCGGCCTTGAGCTGCCGGTCGTCCAGCTCCACCCACTGGCCGCGGACCCGGACCAGCGGCACCTTGAGCCTGGCCAGCTCGGCCAGCTCCGCCTCGCTGATCGTCTCCTCGCCCACCGCCAGGTCGACGCGGAAATCGACCAGCTCGCGCAGCCCGAAGCCCTGGCTGACGGCCGCCGTCTGCGGCTTGGTCCTGGTGGTGAGCTTGAGCCCGAGCCGCGTACGGCCCGCCCAGCGCGGCAGCTGCACCCCGAACCCGGCCGCCTGGAGCAGCGGCGCGGCCTGGCGCAGGAAGCCGAACGCGCCCGCCGTGTCGAGGGCCAGCTCGCTCGGCTCCGGCACGCGCAGGGCCCGGTCCAGCTCCGGGTAGAGCCGCACGGCCCGGCCGAGCCCGGCCAGCAGCTCACGCTCCGGCCGGCCGGGCAGGCCCTTCTCGCCGTCCCAGACGCGGGCGGCCGGGACGTACAGGCTGGGGTCGTCGGCGGCCTGCAACGCCAGCTCGACCCGCCAGTCGTCGCCGGCGGCCGGTTCGAGCAGGCGGAAGCAGACGCGGGTGGCGCCCTCGGCCGCCGTGACGGCCGCCCGCCAGCGGTCCAGCTCCTCGCGCAGCCCAGGGTCGTCGGGGCAGGCCGGGTCGCCGGTCAGCGCGGCCAGCCACCGTTCCCGCGGCGTCGCCGGGGCGGCGGCGGAGGGAGCGGCCAGGGGAGTGGTGACGGCCTGCCGGACGAGCGCGTCGGTGAACGTTTCCAGCGCCTGGAGCTGCACCCCGGCGGCCGGACGCTCGGCGGCCCAGGTGCGGCAGGCGGGCGGCATGGCCAGGGCCAGGTCGCGGAAGTAGGCGGCGTCGGCCCCGGTCAGCACGGGCCGCCACAGAGCCAGCGCGGCGCCGTCGGCATCGGGCACCGGGACGAGCTGGGGGACGACCCGGCCACGGCCCACCAGGTCGCGGGCGAGCGCGGCGACGGCGGCCCAGTGGCGGACGGTGGCGGTGGCGTCGCCCGGAAGGCCGTCCAGCGCGGCAAGGGCCTCGGCGGGCGGCAGCACGACCGCGGGCACCCGCCACGGCAGCAGCCGCGGCCTGACCACCTCGGTCAGCAGCCCCGTCTCCGGCGAGGGCAGCGGCCCCTTGGCCGACCCCGGCAGCAGCAGCTCCAGCTCCCTGGACGGCCCGCCCACCCCGAGGCCCGGCACGCCGGCCAGCTCGGCAGGGGACGCGGCGAACGGATGGGGCCGCGCGCCCGCCCCACGGGACACGGCGGCGGCCCGGCCGGGAACCTCTCCCCAGAAGGCGAGCCCGTCACCCGCCCACACCCCGTGTACCAGCACCCCGGCAGGTTACCGCCGGCCTGGAGCGACCGGTCCGCGAGTCTTCTGCGGGCCGGGCCGGAGGTCGTACCATCGAAGGATGAACACTCCCGGATCGTGGTGTGAGCGGCCTGAGCCGCAGGCTCCCTCGTGCGAGCTGCCCGCACCGTGGAGCAAGCCGAAGCAGCCCGACAACTGGTGCGAGGCGCCCGAGTCGCCGGTGGCGTCCGTCCTCCGGTTCCTGCTGAAGGCCGCCAAGAGGTAATAACAGGCGGTCAGCTGGGTAGTCGCCTTCCTCAGCGGAGGAGGCGACGTCGTGAACGATACCCACAAGCTGGTCAGTGATCTGTCCGACCAGGTCTCCAGGCTCGTCAAGGACGAGCTGCGCCTGGCCAGGCTGGAGCTCGCGGAGAAGGGCAGGCGCGCCGGGTTCGGCGCGGGGCTGTTCGGCGCGGCCGGGATGGCCGCGTTCTTCGGCGCTGCCGCGCTGGTGGCCGCCGTCGTCCTGCTCCTCGCTCTGGTCATGCCCGCGTGGGCGGCCGCCGCGATCGTGGGGGCGGTCCTGCTCATCGCCGCCGCCCTGCTCGGCCTGACCGGAAAGAACCAGGTGAAACAGGCCACGCCGCCGGTCCCCGAGGAGACCATCGCGAGCGTCAAGGCCGATATCGACATGGTCAAGGAGAGGGCACGCCGATGAGCGAGACGGACCCCGGATACAGCGAGCAGCACGCCGGTGACGTGGGCGCCCGCAGGGCGACCGTCGGCACGCCGACCGAACGCGAGTCGATCAACGTGCCTCCGACGAGACCGGGGGCTGCGGAGAACGCGAAACGGGCCGAACTGGCCCGGCAGGAACACGAGACCTTCATCCCCGAGACCCCCGTGCCGGACGACCGGACCGAGGCGGTGGAGAGCCGCGCGGTCGAGGAGGAGTCGCTGGGCGGGGGCGGGGGCCGTGGCGAGGACGACGAGGAAGAGGAAGACGTGCGAAAAAGCATCAAGGAGACCAGGAACGAACTGGGCGACACGGTCAGCGCCCTGGCCCACAAGGCCGACCTGAAGGGCCGGGCCGCCGAGGCGGCCGGCACCGCCAAGGGCAAGGTCGCCGAGATGACCGGCGTGGCCAAGGGCAAGGCCGCCGAGGTGACCGGCACGGCCAAGGGCCTGGCCGGCGAGGTCGCGGGCAAGGTCCGCGAGGCCACCCCCCACCAGGTCAAGGACGCCGCCACCGGGGCGCGCAAGCGTCCGGTGCTGCTGCTGGCCGCGGCGGCGGCGGTGACGGCCCTCGTCGTGCGGCGGCTCAGGAAGCGCAACAGGGCGAAGTAGGCGTGCGTTCCCCCGAAAGACCTGCGGAACTGCCGCGCAGGGCCTGGTGGAGCGTGCTCAAACGCACCGTCGTCGAGTTCCGCAACGACGGCGTCCAGGACCTCGCGGCGGCGCTCACCTACTACGCCGTCCTGTCCATCTTCCCCGCGCTGATCGTGCTGGTGTCGGTGTTCGGCCTGCTCGGCAGGCGCGACACCGCCACCCTGGTCGGCAACCTCGTGGTGCTGGCGCCCGACGAGGTGCGCTCCCTGATCGTCACGGGCGTGCGGTCGGTCCAGGAGAACGCGGCCTCGGCCGGCCTGGTCGCGATCGTCGGCCTGCTGGTCGCGCTCTGGTCGGCGTCGGGCTACATCGGCGCGTTCATCCGGGCCGGCAACACCATCTACGACATCGACGAGGGGCGTCCGTTCTGGAAGGTGACCCCGCTCCGGATCGGGCTCACCGTGCTGGCCACCGTGCTGCTGGCGCTCGGCGCGATCTCCGTCGCGCTGACCGGCGACCTGGCCAGGAGCGTCGGGAAGGCGCTCGGCCTGGGCAGCGCGCTGGTGACCGCCTGGGACATCCTGAAATGGCCGGTCCTCGCGCTCGTCGCGGCCGGGCTGATCATGGTGCTCTACTGGGCCGCGCCGAACGTGCGCCAGCCCGGCGTGCGCTGGATCACCCCCGGCGGGCTGCTCGCGGTGGTGCTCTGGGTCGTGGTCTCCGGCGGCTTCGCCCTGTACGTGGCCCACTTCGGGTCCTACGGCAAGACCTACGGCACGCTGGCCGGCGTCGTGGTGTTCCTGATCTGGCTGTGGTTGTCGAACATGGCCCTGCTGCTGGGCGCCGAGCTGGACGCCGAGCTCATCAGGGAACGCCAGATCGCCGAGGGCGAGCCCGTCGGGCAGGAGCCGTACGTGGAGCCCCGGGACCCGCCGAAGGAGGATAGCCTTCCCGAGTGAAGCGTGGAAAGGCCGTCGTCGCCGCACTCGCCCTGCTGACCTCGGGGTTGGTGGCCGGCTGCGGCGACGGCTCGGCGGTCAGCGACTTCGGCACCGTCGTCAAGGGCGCCAAGGGCACGACCGTGCGCGCCGAGCTGCGGCCGGGGCAGCGGTTCTCGCTGGCCGTCCCGGACAACCCCTCGGTGGGCGACAATTGGCGGCTGGCGGCGGTGCCCGACGCCAGGGTGGCCTCCTACATCAGCGAGGAGCGCAGGAGCGCGGGCCAGGCCCCCGGCAGCGGCGGCACCGCCTACTTCGTCTTCAACACCAAGAGCCCGGGCACCGCCGAGATCACGCTGCGCGACTGCTGGCGGTGCGGTCAGAGCTCGACGCCGCCCGACGAGGAGAGCAGGCGGCAGTCGGGCGAGGCGGTCTTCGAGATCACCGTGCGCTGAGCACGGCCCGGCACAACACGTCGAGGGTGGTCGCGGCGATCACCTCGGCCTCGGCGCCTTCGCCGGAGTCGGCGCACGCGGCCAGGCGGCGGCGGCCCTCGCCCAGGATGCTCCACCCCAGGTGGGCCACCAGGTCGGGATGCGGCTCCCCGGCCTCGGCGAGCAGCCCGCGCAGCGGCTCGATCATCGTCTCGTGCAGCTGGTCGAGCCGGTGGCGGCACTCGGCGGGCAGGTCGACCGCGGCCACCGCGCGCAGCAGCGCGTGGTCGGGGCTGGTCACGAACGCCAGCGACACGGCGCCGAAGGCGCGCACCCGCTCCTCCAGGCCGCCGTCGCGGGTGGCCGTGACGAGCCGGTCGGCCCAGCGGGGGATCGCGTCCTCCACGAGCTGGGCCAGGATGTCGGCGGTGGAGGAGAAGTAGCGGTAGACGCTGGAGCGGGCCAGCCCGACCCGCGCGCCCACGGCCGCGGGGGTGAGCCCGGCCGGGCCCTCGGCCGCCAGGACCTCCATGGCGGCCGCCAGCAGGGCCGCGTGCTGGCTGGCCCGATGGTCGGCCACCGTCGCCGCGCTGATCCTCGGCACCGGACTCACTCCTCCTCGCGTCGTCTCCTCCCAGTATCGGGCAGCAGGAACGTCGCCCCGACGCCGCCGAACAGCACGAGGCCGGTCACGATCGTGACCCGGCGGGTGGCGTCGGCGCCCGCCGCGACCGCGGCGGCGTGGTCGGCGGGGTCCCTGATCGCCGCGATGGCCGCGCCGGCGCTCTCCCGGACGGCCTGCCCGAGCGCGGGCTCGCCGGGCAGGCGTTCGGCCATCGCCGCGTCCAGGCCGGTGACCAGGACGGCGCCCAGCACCGCGATGCCGACGGCGGCGCCGAGCTGGCGGATCGTGCTCTGGAGCCCGGAGGCCACGCCGGAGCGGCGGGCGGGCACGTCGGCGAGCATCACGTTCGGGAGCTGGGCCGAGGCGAAGCCGACGCCGACGCCGTACAGGACGAGCCACGGCACCAGCGTCCACGGGCCGAGCGAGGGGGAGACGGCCAGGCCGATCGCGATCGCGCCCACGGCCTCCAGGACGAGCCCCAGCCGCACGATGACCCTGGGCGCCAGGTCGAGCCGCGGGACGACGCCGCCGGCCAGGAACGTGCCCCCGGCCAGCGAGGCGATGATCAGGCCGGTGGCGAATGCGGTGAACCCCATGGCCGCCTGCAGGAACAGCGGCAGCACCAGGATCAGGCCGAACTCGCCGAGACTGACGATCATCGCGGCGGCGCCGCCGTACCTGAAGGAGGGGATGGCGAACAGCGACAGGTCCAGCACGACCGGGCGGCCCGATCGTGCCCGCGAGCGCTCGACCAGCAGCAGCGCGGCCAGCGCGAGCGCCGCGAGCCCGAAGGCGAACGGGATCGGCGAGACGCCGCCGAGCGGCCAGGTCCACCCGAACAGCGTGGCCTCGCCGGTCGGCGTGAACCAGCCGTAGCGCTGGCCCTCGATCAGGCCGAACACCAGCGCGGCCGGGCCGACCACCGACAGCAGCACGCCCGGGACGTCCGAGCCGCCCGCCGCCGCGTCCTTCGACTCCGGCACCCGGGCCGTGCCGAGCAGCACGAGCAGGCCGATCGGCAGGTTCACCCAGAACGCCCAGCGCCAGCCGAAGTCGGTCACCACCCAGCCGCCGAGCAGCGGGCCGAGCGCGGCCATGCCGCCGATGATCGAGCCCCAGACGGCGAAGGCGATCGTCCGGCGCGAGCCCGTGTAGAGGGAGTTGATGATCGCCAGCGTCATCGGGACCACCATGGACGCCCCGACGCCCTGGACGACGCGGGCGGCGATGAGCAGCGCGCCGCTCGGCGCGGAGGCGGCCAGCATGCTCGCGGCCAGGAACACCGCCAGGCCGACGGCGAACATGCGGCGCCTGCCGTGCACGTCGCCGGTCCGGCCGAGGGGGATGAGCAGGGAGGCGAAGGCCAGGGAGTAGATGGAGTTGACCCATTCGACGTCCGTGGCCGACAACCCCAGATCGCCCATGATCGCGGGGACGGCGACGTTCACGATCGTCGCGTCGATGATGATCATCGACATCCCGACGCCGAGCACGATCAGCGGGAGCCAGCTCTGCCGGGTCCGCTCATTTAGCGACACCATGTCTCTAAAGATAGCAACATGCTGTCTCGAAGCAAGGGGTAAGCTCCGGATCATGGACTTCATCCGGGTGCGTGCCTCGGCCGACGGCGCCGAGACGATCTCCTACTGGACCGGCGACGTCTACGGCTGGCAGGACGACGACGGCCCCCATCACCTGTTCGGCTTCGAGGGGCTGAACGTGGCGCGGGCGCGCCCGGCCGACGGCGGCTGGGAGCTGCTGACCAGGGAGGCGGCGCTCTACCTCGACCCGAGGACCAGGGAACCGATCGACGTGTGGGACAACCCGCTCACCGGGCGGTCCGTCGAGGTGCAGCACGTCTTCAACGACCCGGTCAACCAGCGGCTCGGGGCCTATCCGGTGCCGGTGACGCGGTTGGGGGAGCAGGTCGTCTACAACGCCGACATCCGCCTTTCCTACCCTTCGCCACTACCTGTCGCGAAATATCCGGAAAACTCGGCTCGGGACACGTATCGGGCGTTGGAGCTCTTCCAGTTCTTCGCCTCGGCCGCCGACGTCGAGTCCGGCATGCCCGACGTGCCGGCGGTCTTCTCCTGGTGCCGGGTCTCGCCCTGGCTGCCCTGGATGGCCATGGGACAGCGGCCGGGCGGGCTGGTCTACCACTGCCGCGGGGCCAAGGTCGCCGACGTCCCCGGGCGGCTGCGCGACCGCGTCGGCAAGCACTTCCTGCACGCCCCCGAGGAGTGGACCGCGCCCAACATGACGAGCTGGACGGCCTTCGCCGATAAGGTCGGGCGGTGAGCACCGACCTGTTCTGCGAGATCATCGCCGGCGCGCGTCCCGCCCACGTGGTGAGCGCCGACGAGGTGGCCGTCTCCTTCCTCGACACCCGCCCGGTCTTCAAGGGGCACGTGCTCGTCGTGCCCCGGCTGCACGTCGAGACGCTGGCCGACCTCGCCGACGTCGGGCCGTTCTTCTCCCGGGTGCAGGCCATGGCCAGGGCCGTGGAGGAGGGGCTGGAGGCGGCCGGCACGTTCGTGGCGATGAACAACCGGGTCAGCCAGAGCGTGCCCCACCTGCACGTGCACGTCGTGCCGCGCAACCGCAAGGACGGGCTGCGCGGCTTCTTCTGGCCGCGCACCACCTACGAGTCCGCGCAGGAGGCCGAGACCTACGCGGCGGCCGTGGCCAAGGCGCTGGCGGCCGAGTGAGGGCGGCGCGCGGCACGGGCTGCGGCGGGCGCTAGGCTCGGGGCGCGTGGAGTACCTGGTCGGCGTCGCCGTCGTGGCCGTGCTGGTGGGCGTGCCCGCGATCGTGCTCTGGCGCGTCATGCGGGGCCGCCGCGAGCTGGGCACCAGCCCGGCCGAGCGGGCCACGTTCGAGACCCTGCACACCGCCTCCATGGCCGGGCCGCCGCTGCGGGCCGGGCTGACCCCCGAGGGCGCCGAGCGCGCCTCCCGCCACCTGCGCGCGCTGCTCGGCTCGGCCGCGCTCGCGATCACCGACCGCGAGCGCCTGCTCGTCTACGACGGCGCCGGCGACCACCACGCCGCCCAGGCGTTCGAGCACGCCGCCGCGACCTTGCGCGACGGCCGCACCCAGGTGCTCACCATCGACTGCGAGCTGCTCGAATGCCCGATCCGGCACGCCGTCGTCGTCCCGCTGACCACCGACGACCGCCTGGTCGGCGCGCTGGCCGCCTACGGGCAGAACGCCTCGGCCGGCCTGGTCAGGGCGGCGCAGGAGGTGGCCGGCTGGGTGAACTCGCAGCTGGAGCTGGCCGAGCTCGACCGCTCGCGCACGCTGCTCATGGAGGCCGAGGTCCGGGCCCTGCGCGCGCAGATCTCGCCGCACTTCATCTACAACTCGCTCACCACGATCGCCTCCTTCGTCCGTACGGACCCCGAACGCGCCCGCGAGCTGCTGCTGGAGTTCGCCGACTTCACCCGCTACTCCTTCCGGCGGCACGGCGAGTTCACCACGCTGGCCGAGGAGCTGCACTCGATCGAGCGCTACCTCACCCTCGAACACGCCAGATTCGGCGACCAGTTGCAGGTCACCCTGCGCATCGCCCCCGAGGTGCTGCCGGTCGCGGTGCCGTTCCTGTGCCTGCAGCCGCTGGTCGAGAACGCCGTCCGGCACGGCCTGGAGAGCCGCAACGGCGTCGGCCGCATCACGATCATCGCCGAGGACGCCGGCGCCGAGTGCCGCATCAGCGTCGAGGACGACGGCCTCGGCATGGACCCCGACCGGCTGCGCCGCATCCTGGCCGGCGAGATCGCCCCCACCGGCGGCGTCGGCCTGGCCAACGTCGACGAACGGCTCCGCCAGGTCTACGGCGACGAGTACGGCCTGGTCGTCGAGACCGGCACGGGCGCGGGCACCAAGGTCAACGTGCGCCTGCCGAAGTACCACCCCGGCGTCTCGGCCCGCTGACCTCCCGCCGACTTCCCACACCTGCCCCCACCTGTGACCCCGCCGTGACGGCCTTGACGTTTGGTGCGGGTTTCATCACTGTCTAATGCATTCGAGGTGTGAGGAGTGAGTGTGACCGGGCTGCGCGTCCTGGCGGTGGACGACGAGCTACCCGCGCTGGAGGACCTGTCCTACCTGCTCCGCGCCGACGCCCGCATCGGCGAGGTGGTGACGGCGCGCGACGGGGCGGCCGCGCTGCGCCTGCTGGACCGCGGCATCGCCGAGGGCCGCCCGATCGACGCCGTCTTCCTCGACATCCGCATGCGCGGCCTGGACGGCGTCGTGCTCGGACGGCTGCTGTCGCAGTTCGCCAACCCGCCGCGGGTCGTGTTCGTCACCGCGTACGAGGAGCACGCGGTGGACGCCTTCGAGATCAAGGCCGAGGACTACCTGCTCAAACCGGTGCGTCCCGAACGGCTCGCCGAGGCCATCAGGCGCGTGGCGGTCTCGGCCGACGTGCCCGCCGAGACCGGCGAGAGCGACACCATCCCCGTCGAGCTGGGCGGCGTGACCCGGTTCGTCTCCAGCGCCGACGTCCTCTACGTGGAGGCCCAGGGCGACTACGCCCGGCTGCACACCGCGAACGGCAGCCACCTCGTCCGCATCCCGCTCGCCACGCTGGAGGAGCGCTGGGCCCCGGCCGGGTTCGTCCGGGTGCACCGCAGCCATCTGGTCGCCGTCAAGCACATCGAGGAACTGCACATCGACTCGGGCCGGTGCAGCGTCCGGGTCGGCGACACCGAGCTCCCGGTGAGCCGGCGGCACACCCGCGAGCTGCGCGACCTGCTGGTCCGCCGCGCCAGGAAGGGCAGGACGGAATGACCTCCGATCCCCGGCCGGGGCGTCCTGCGGGGTCGCCGCGCACCGACCCCGCCCGCCGCACCGACCCCGCCCGCCGCACCGACGCCGCCCGCCGCATGGACGCCTTCCGCCGCTCCGAGACGCCGCGCCGGGTCAGCGTCACCAGCCCGCGCACCGCCGCCGCCCGTCGCCCCCGCTACCCGGCCACCAGGGAGATCGACGAGCAGACCCGCCTCGGCGAGGTCTACATGCGCTCGCTCCTGCGCACCCAGTTCCGGCTCGCCCTGTTCGTCTGCACCGTGCTGGCCTGCGTGGTCGGCGGCCTGCCGCTGCTGTTCCTGCTCATCCCCGAACTGCGCGAGGTGGACGTCCTCGGCGTCTCCCTGCCGTGGGCGGTGCTGGCCGGGCTCATCTACCCCGCCTTCGTCATCGGCGCCTGGCTGTACGTCCGCCAGGCCGAGCGCAACGAACGCCACTTCGCCGAGCTGGTGGAACGCCGGTGACCGGCGCGAAGGGCCCCTCGTGAGCCTCACCGCGGTGGTCGTCGTGATGGCGGCGGCCGTGCTCATCGGCGCGTACGGCATCAGGTTCTCCCGCACCACCTCCGACTTCTACGTCGCCTCCCGGACCGTCAGCCCCCTGTGGAACGCCTCCGCCATCGGCGGCGAGTACCTGTCGGCGGCCTCCTTCCTCGGCGTCGCCGGGCTCATCCTGTCCTACGGCGTGGACATGTTGTGGCTGCCCGTCGGGTGGACCGGCGGCTACCTGGTGCTGCTGGTGCTGGTGTCGGCGCCGCTGCGGCGCTCGGGGGCGTACACGCTGCCCGACTTCGCCGAGGCCAGGCTGGAGTCGATGACCGTGCGCAGGACCGCCAGCGTGCTCGTCGTCCTGATCGGATGGCTGTACCTGATGCCGCAGTTCCAGAGCGCCGGGCTGGTGCTGCGCACGATCACCGGGGCGCCGGTGTGGGCGGGCGGGCTGCTGGTCGCGGGGGTGGTGGCGGTGAACGTGCTGTCCGGCGGCATGCGGTCGATCACGTTCGTGCAGGCGTTCCAGTACTGGCTCAAGCTGACCGCGCTGGCCGTGCCGCTGGTGTTCCTGCTGCTGGCCTGGAAGGGCGACGGCGCGCCCGCGCTCAGCGTCCAGGACGCCACCACCTGGCAGATGCCGCTGGCCGGGGCCAAGGAGTACGGCCTCTACTCGACGTACTCGCTGATCCTGGCCACGTTCCTCGGCACGATGGGCCTGCCGCACGTGCTCGTGCGCTTCTACACCAACCCCGACGGCCGGGCCGCCCGCCGTACGACGCTGGTCGTGCTGACCCTGCTCGGCGCGTTCTACCTGCTGCCCGCCCTGTACGGCTGGCTCGGCCGCCTCTACGCCCCCGACCTCGTGCGCACCGACGCGGTCGTGCTCACCCTGCCCAGCCGCATGATCGGCGGCACGCTCGGCGACCTGCTCACCGCCCTCGTGACGGCCGGGGCCTTCGCGGCCTTCCTGTCCACCTCCTCGGGGCTGACCGTGTCCGTCGCCGGGGTGATCGCGCAGGACCTGCTGAAAGGCGGGGTGCGCTCGTTCCGGATCGCCACGCTCATGGCCGTCGCCGTGCCGCTGGCGCTGGCGTTGTGGGCGCGGGCGCTGCCGGTCGCGGACGTGGTGGGGCTGGCGTTCGCGGTGGCCGCCTCGTCGTTCTGCCCGCTGCTGGTGCTGGGCATCTGGTGGCGGCGGCTCACCACCACCGGGGCGCTGGCGGGGCTGTTCGTGGGGGGCGGGCTCGCCTGCTCGGCCGTGCTCGCCACGATCACCGGGGGGCCGTACGAGGGGCTCACGGGGGCGCTGCTGGCCCAGCCGGCGGCCTGGACGGTGCCGATCGCGTTCACGGTGATGGTGTCGGTGTCGTTCCTGACGCCACACCGCGTACCGCCCGGCGTGGCCCGCACGATGGTCCGCCTCCACACCCCGGAAAACCTCGACCTGGACCGCGGCGACTGGCACCCCCGCTCCCCATGACCCGCCCCCGGCCCGTCGGTCCCTCGTCCGCCCCGGCCCGCCGGTCCCTCGTCCGCCCGTCGGTCCCGTGCCCGGGCCGTCGGTTGCGCGCCCGGCCGGCGCGCGGGAGCGTGCCGGTGGGCGTCTGCCCGCCCTTGCGCCCTCCCGCCCTTCACGACCAGCCCGCGGCGACGCCTCCCAAGCGCTCCGACGCCACCCCGTTTCCACTGGCGCCCTTGTTGTGCGCCACATCTCCGGCCCCCGCCCCGGCTCCGGCACCTCTTCCTCTCCCAGGGCCGCCTTCGGTCCCAGCGCCGCCCACGGCCCCTGCTGCCCTTGATGTGGCTGGGCTTCCCAGGGCGCTCGCGGCTCGGGGCTTGTGGTCGCTTCCCGTGGGGCGCGGGATGCCGCCCTGGTCGTAAGGCTGTTCGCTCTGGGGTGGTGGGTCCAGGCCGGGGCGGTACGGGCCGGTGGCGCGTGCGGACGTGCTTCGGCCGGGCCGGGGCTGACTCGCCCCTTCCCGCGGGACGTCCGGCCGGGCCGACCCCTCTGGCTCGGTGTCGGGTGGGGCTGGGGTTCGGCCTGGGCGCGGCTGGGCCGTCCCCTGGGGTGGGATGTGCGAACGGGTCCACTCCTGCGGCGTGCTTCCGGGATGGGTCGCGGGCCGGCCGGGCTGGTGCTGCTGGGCTGACGCTTGCGGCGCGTGGGCGGGCTGGGCCGGCGCCTGTGACCGAGGGCCGGGTTGGGACGGTATCCGATGGGCGAGACCCGGATGGGACGGCTCCTGCGGCGGAGGGTCCAGCCCCGGGCGGTGACCGACGCCGGTGGGCGGTGTCTTGGAACGGCCGGGCCCCGGGTCTCGGCCGCCGGACCGGGCCGCGCGGGAACGACTGCCCGCAGTCGAGGGCATGACGTCCTGTGCCTGACGGAAGGGCTCATGCGGCGTGGTGCCCGCGGTGGGCGGTTCGTGCGGTGTGGTGCCCGCGAGGGGCGGTTCGTGCGGGGTGGTGTCCGCGGTGCGTCGCTCGTCCGGTGTGGTGCTTGCGGTGGGGGGCTCGTCTGGGAGGGTTCCCTCGTCGGGGGCGAAGTACGGTCTGGTCGGGGGCGTGGGGTGGGAGGCGTCGCTGGGCCGGGCGGCCTGTTCGGTCATGGGTCTGGCGGCCGTGCCGGCGTGGGTCTCGACGTCGAGCACCTCGTGTCCCGGGACGGTGTGCGGGGCCTCCTCGCCGGGGGCCGCGTGGTGGATGGTCCGTCCGGTGGCCGCTCCCAGGTCGCCCGCGTGCTTCCGCTCCGGTCGCCAGGAGGGGGCGCCACCCCTCGGCCACCCCCGACGCACCCCGCCGCCCTCCTCCGGCCGGCCTCCCTGCATTCCGCCTTCTCGCGCCGCCGAGGCAGGCGTCCCCGCAGCGGTCTTCCCCGAGGACAGGGAGTCCCGAAGGGAGGGGGTGGGCGTGGAGGGTGGGGTGGTGGTGGGGAAGGCGTGGCGGGCGGTGCGGGGTGGGGGAGTGGCGGTGGTCGAGGGCAGGTGGTCCAGGAGGTGGGGGGCGGCGTTCAGGAGGTGGTCGATGAGGTGCGCCAGGTCGTCCAGCCGCACCCGCAGCGTCGCCCGCGCCCGCGCGCCGCCGCGCCGGGCACCCGGGGCCCGGCCCTCCGGCCCGGCCTCCTCCACCCGCATCTCGGAGATCTCCAGGCAGACCTCAGGGTTCGGACGGGCGGGCGCCGACGCGCCGGAGCCGAGCGCCTGCTCCTCGGGCGTACGGTCATCGCGGTACGGGCTGCTCTCGGCCATGACCTGCGATTACCCCTCCCGTATCCCATCAGGCTCCGACATAAGGGGACTTGGGGGAGGTTTGACCGGAAGGTCAGGCAGGCGGCAACTCCCCGGACCCCCGGACGACCAGCTCCACGGGAACGGTGATCCGCCGCGGCTCGCGGACGGGATCCAGCAGCAGCTCCACCGCGCCGCGCGCCAGCCGGCCGATGTCGTACCGCACCACCGTCACCCCCGGGCTGAACAGGCCGGCCAGCGCGAAGTCGTCGAACCCCACGTACGCCGGCCGCTCGGGACGCTCCCGCAACGCCTCCAGCACGCCGATCGCCGCCCGGTTGTTCGTCGCGAAGAACGCCGTCGGCGGGTCGGGCAGGTCGAGCAGCCGCCCCACCTCGTACGACACCCGCCCGGGATCGAACACCCCGCGCACCACCAGCGCCTCGTCGGCCGCCGCGCCCGCCTCGCGCAGCGCCGCCCGGTAGCCGCGGGCCCGGTCGTGCACCGAGCTCAGCCCGTCGTCGTCGGAGATCAGCGCGATGCGGCGGTGCCCGTGGGCGAGCAGGTGCGCGGTGGCCGTCCGGCCGCCGCGCTCGTCGTCGAGCCTGACCACGTCGGCCCGGTCGAGCCCGCGCGGCACGCGGTCGACGAAGACCGTGCGCGGGCCGACGTGCTCGGCCAGCCAGGAGTGGTCGGCCGGCGAGGGCACGACGATCAGCGCGTCCACGCTCCGCGCGTGCATCGACTCGATCAGCATGCGCTCCTTGTCCGGACGCTCCTCGTACGAACCGAACACCACCAGCGCCTCGTGCTCGGCCGCGGCCGCCTCAACCGCGGCGGCGAGGCGGGCGTAGAACTCGTTGGAGATGTTCTCCATCACCAGGCCGAGCGTGAGCATGGTCGCACCGCGGGCCAGCCGGGCGGCGGCCTCGTTGCGGCGGAAGCCGAGCGCGCTGATCGAGTCGTGCACCCGCTGCTGCAGCGAGGCCCGGACGTGCGGCTCCTGGTTGACCACGCGGGACACCGTCTTCAGGCTGACGCCCGCGTGCCGGGCGACGTCCGCCATGGTGGGCTTACGCGTTGTCATAGTCTGCCCCCATGGAGGATGAATGGATCTGCGGCCGGATGGGCGAGGACGAGCCGTGGACACTGGGCGCGGTGAACCCGCCGGTGTTCGAGAACTCGTTGTTCACCTTCGGGACGGCGGCCGAGCTGGGAGCCGCGATCCGGGACGAGGACGAGCGGTACGTCTACGGCCGCGGCACCAACCCGACCGTCGACGTGGCGCAGCGCAAGCTGGCCGCGCTGGAGCGCGGTGAGCGGGCCAAGTGCTTCGGCTCGGGGATGGGCGCCATCTCGGCGACGATCTCCTCGCTCGTCTCCGCCGGCGACCACGTGCTGGTGCTCGGCGCGGTGTACGGGCCGACCACGCAGTTCCTGCGCTACCTGGAGAAGTACGGCGTCACGCATACGCACGTCGACGACCTCGCGGGATGTGACAGCGCTATCAGGGCGAGTACCCGCCTACTCTACTTCGAGTCGCCCTCCTACATGGCGTACGCGATCGTGGACATCGCCGAGGTGGCGGCCTGGGCGCGCGGGCGCGGGCTCGTCACGGTCATGGACAACACCTGGTCCACGCCGCTGTTCCAGAAACCGCTGACGCTGGGCGTGGACCTGGTCGTGCATTCGCTCTCCAAGTACGTCGGCGGGCACAGCGACCTGGTCGGCGGCGTGGTGGTCGGGCCCGCCCGGCTGATCCGGCCGCTGGCGCTGACGGAGTACCAGCTCTACGGCGCGGCCATGTCGCCGCACGACGCGGCCAAGGTGATCAAGGGGCTGCGCACGCTGCCCGTGCGCATGGCCGCCCACCAGGAGCGAGGGCTCGCCGTGGCGGCGTTCCTGGAGGGGCATCCCGCCGTACGGGCGGTGAACCATCCGGGGTTGCCCTCGCATCCGGGCCATGCGACCGCGTTGCGGCAGATGTCCGGCTTCTCCAGCCTGTTCAGCATCGAACTCGCCACGGACGATCGCCAACAGGCCGCACTTTTCCTCGATAAATTGCGACATTTCAGGATCGGGGTGTCCTGGGGAGGCTTCGAGAGCCTTGTCAACGCCCCCGCCCTGACCGTCGAGGAGAGCGTACGGGCCACCATGGGCATCCCCGTCGGCCTGGCCCGCCTGTCGATCGGCCTGGAGCCCGCCGCGACCCTCGTCGAGGACCTGGATCAGGCGCTGAGCGCCCTGCCCGGCCCGCCGCGTCCGATATCGGGGTGAACGGAATACCCGACCGCTCATCGCGCCGAACAGACCTTTCACCGCAGGCCATCCCCAACTAATCGCGGTACGCGAGCGGCTCGCCGAACAGCACCCCCACGGCTCTCCACGACGGGTAGGTTGCGCTCTTACGTTGAGCGTGATCCGCATCACAGTGGAGGTCTCGTGACGACCAGAGAACATGACGCGTCCGTCTATGAACAGGTTCAGGAGAGCAGTGAGTTCCAGGAGTTGAAGCGGCGTTTCCGCCGCTGGACCTTCCCCATGACGGTGGCCTTCCTGGTGTGGTACCTGCTGTACGTGGTGCTGTCCGGCTGGGCCCGCGGCTTCATGGGCATCAAGTTGTTCGGCGACGTCAACGTCGGGCTGATCTTCGGGTTGCTGCAGTTCGTCTCGACGTTCCTCATCGCGTGGGCGTACGCGCGGCACGCCGAGAGGAAGCTCGACCCGATCGCCGACAAGCTCCGTCACGAGGTCGAGGAGAAGACGCAGTGAGTTCCACGACCCTGGGGATGATCCTCTTCCTCACCTTCGTCGCCGGCACCCTGGCCATCACGTTCTGGGCCAGCCGCCAGACCAAGACGGCCGCCGACTACTACGCGGGCGGCCGGTCCTTCAGCGGCGTCCAGAACGGCCTGGCGATCGGCGGCGACTACATGTCGGCCGCCTCCTTCCTCGGCATCGCCGGCATCATCGCCGTCTCCGGCTACGACGGGTTCCTGTACTCCATCGGGTTCCTGGTCGCCTGGCTGGTGGCGTTGCTGCTGGTGGCCGAGCTGATGCGGAACTCCGGCAAGTTCACCATGGCCGACGTGCTGGCGTTCCGGATGAGCCCGCGCCCGGTGCGCACGGCGGCGGGCGTGTCCACGATCGTGGTCAGCATCTTCTACCTGCTGGCCCAGATGGTCGGCGCGGGCGCGCTGGTCGGCCTGCTGCTCGGCATCACCAGCGAGGCCGGCAAGGTCTGGACGATCATCGGCGTCGGCGCGCTGATGATCGTCTACGTGGTGTTCGGCGGCATGAAGGGCACCACCTGGGTCCAGATCGTCAAGGCCGTGCTGCTGATGACCGGCGCCGCGCTGGTGACGCTGCTGGTGCTGGGCAAGTTCGGCTTCAACCTGTCGTCCCTGCTCGGCCAGGCCGCCGCCACCAGCGGCCCGAAGGCCAACCCCGGCAACTTCCTCATCCCGGGCCTGAAGTACGGCACCGACGCCCAGGGGCTCGCGGGCAAGATCGACCTGATCAGCCTCGGCCTCGCGCTGGTGCTCGGCACGGCAGGCCTGCCGCACATCCTCATCCGCTTCTACACCGTCCCCACCGCCAAGGACGCCCGCAAGTCGGTCCTGTGGGGCATCGGCATCATCGGCGTGTTCTACCTGCTGACCCTGGTGCTCGGCTTCGGCGCGGCGGCCATCGTCGGCAAGACCGACATCCTCAAGGCCGACAAGGCGGCCAACACCGCCGCCCCGCTGCTCGCCGAGCGGATCGGCGCGCAGATCTTCGGCGACGTCGGCGGCACGATCCTGCTCGCGCTCATCGGCGCCGTCGCCTTCGCCACGATCCTGGCCGTCGTCGCCGGCCTGACCCTGGCCTCCTCCTCCAGCTTCGCCCACGACCTGTACGCGCACGTCTTCAAGCGCGGCGGCGCCAGCGAGCGGCAGGAGGTCGTGGTGGCCCGCGTCTCGGCGCTGGTCATCGGCGCCATCGCGATCGGCCTCGGCATCCTCGCCCAGGGCCAGAACGTGGCGTTCCTGGTCGCCCTGGCCTTCGCCATCGCGGCCTCGGGCAACCTGCCGGCGATCCTCTACAGCCTGTTCTGGAAGAGGTTCAACACGGCGGGCGCGGTCGCGGCCATCTACGGCGGACTCGGCTCGGCGCTGATCCTGGTGATCTTCTCGCCGGTGGTCTCGGCCCCGCCGCCGCCCGCGGGCGCCGCGGTGACCGCGCTGATCCACGGCGTGGACTTCCACTGGTTCCCGCTGAGCAACCCGGGCATCGTCTCCATCCCGCTCGGCTTCCTGTTCGGCTGGCTGGGCACGGTCCTCAGCAAGGAGTACAACGCCGCCAAGTACGCCGAGATCGAGGTGCGCTCGCTGACCGGCGTGGGCGCCGAGAAGGCCACCGAGCACTGACCTCGCTCTCCCTGCGCGTGACGGGGCCCGGCCTGCCACAGGCCGGGCCCCGTTTACGTGTGCCCGGCAGGGGAAGCGGTCCCGGGCTCTGCGGTCACCCCTGACCGGCAGGGAGAACCCAGTGACATGAGTGGTCGACGCGATCTCGGCGACATCGGTACGTTCTCGGGCAGACGAACGTTGCCACACCGCCCCGCGCCGCCTTGACAGTGTGGAGGGCGAAACCCCATGAGATCCCCCATCGTCCGCTGGTCGGCGCTCACCGTCTCCCTGGCCCTGGCCCTCGCCGGGTGCGCCAAGGGGACCGGCGGAGGCACGGCGGCCGCCCGGCAGGAGAGCCGGTACGACCCGGCCGCCACGTTCACGGGCACCCTGACGGTCATGGGTTTCGGCGCCGGCGACGAGATCGGCGCCACCCGCCTGGACAAGGCAAGGGCCGCGCTCGGCGGGGCGGACGTCAAGCTCGTCGAGGGCGACCTCGACGTCCAGCAGTTCCTGTCCTCGGTGGCGGCCGGCGACCCGCCCGACCTCGTCTACGCCAACCGCGACCAGATCGGCACCTTCGCCTCCCGAGGCGCGATCGTCCCGCTCACCGCCTGCGTCAAGGGCGAGGGGATCGACACCTCGATGTACGACAAGAACGCCCTGGCCCAGGTGACGTTCGGCGGCGAGGTCTGGGCCGTCCCGGAGTTCAACCAGGTCCAGATCGTCATGGCCGACGCCGGCCTGCTCAAGGAGGCCGGGCTGACCGTCGCCGACGTCAACGGCTCCGACTGGGAGAAGATCACCGCGGCGGCGAAGAAGCTGGTCAAGGCGCCGGGCGGCAAGCTCCGGGTGATCGGCTTCGACAGCAAGCTGCCCGAGTTCCTGCCCTTGTGGGCCAAGGCCAACGGCGCCGACCTGCTGTCACCCGACGGCCGCACCGCGCGGCTCAACAGCCCGCAGGTGGTCAAGGCGCTGGAGTTCGCCGTCGGGATCTACGACGTCCAGGGCGGCTTCGCCAAGGTCAAGGCGGTGCGCGACGCGGCCGACTTCTTCGGCGAGGGCAACCAGTTCGCCGAGCACGAGCTCGGGGCGATGCCCATGGAGCAGTGGTACGTCAACGTGCTCAACGACGTCTCGCCCAAGGCGCCGCTGGCCTTCGACGCCTTCCGCACCCCGCGGGGCGAGCCGCTGGCCTACTCGTCCGGATCGGCCTGGGCCATCCCCAAGGGGGCCGGGAACGCCGCGGCCGCCTGCCGCTTCGCCAAGACGATGACCCTCGTGGACACCTGGACGGCCGCCGCCCGGGCCCGGCTGGATAAGCGCAAGGGCGAGGGCAAGCCGTTCACCGGCGTGCTGACCGGCAACGTGCGGGCCGACAAGGAGATCCGGAAGATGGTCACCTCGGGCGGCGAGCCCTGGGACTCGGGCGTCAAGGCCTTCTACGAGGCCAACGAGCACACCTTCAGCCTGCCGGCCAACCCGGCCGACAAGGAGTTCAAGGACGCCTGGCAGGGCGCGGTGAACCGGGTGCTCAACGGCCAGGACCAGCCCCGGCAGGCGCTCGACGAGGCCCAGCGGGACGCCCAGGCCGCCCTCGACAAGGCGTGGGCCGGGTGGACGAAGCGCAGCAACTGAGATGGCCCGCACCCGCACCACGCGCTTCGTCGAGACCCGGGCGGCGCTGCTGTTCATCAGCCCGTGGCTGGTCGGCTTCCTGATCTTCACCGCCTGGCCGATCATCAACAGCGCCTACCTGTCGCTGACCGACTACGACGTCATCAACGACCCGAACTTCGTCGGCCTGGACAACTACCGGCAGCTCTTCGCCGACCCGAAGGTCGGCCTGGCGCTGTGGAACACCTTCGTCTACACCGCGCTGTCCGTGCCCGCCCACATCGTCGTCTCGCTCGGGCTCGCCCTGCTGCTCAACACGGCGGCGCGGGCCACCGGCTTCTTCCGCACCGCCTACTTCCTGCCCAAGATGACGCCGCCGGTGGCGGTCGGCATCCTGCTGCTGATGTTGTTCAACGGCCAGAACGGGCTGATCAACGGCGCGCTCGGCCTGCTGGGGATCGACGGCCCCGCCTGGACCACCGATCCCGCCTGGGTGAAGCCGGGCCTGGTGCTGATGCACCTGTGGACCGTCGGCTCGTCGGTGATCATCCTGCTCGCCGCCCTGCGCGGCGTCCCCCAGGAGCTGCACGACTCCGCGCGGGTGGACGGCGCCGGCTGGTGGCGCCGCACGCTGCGCATCACCGTGCCGCTGATCAGCCCGACGCTGTTCTTCCTGTTCATCGTGAACACCATCAACGCCCTGCAGTCCTTCACCGAGGCGTACACGGCCTTCTTCGGCTCGGGCAACACGACCTACAGCAACGACGCCGCCCTGTTCTACGTGATCTACCTGTTCCAGCAGGCCTTCGAGTTCCTGCACATGGGGTACGCCTCGGCGCTGGCCTGGCTGCTGTTCATCGTGATCATGCTGATCACCGCCGTACAGATCCTGGTGACCAGGCGGTACGTGTACTACGAAGGGGGACAGCCGTGAGCCGCCTGCGGCGCGTCGCCGCGTTCACGGCGCTGACCGCGTTCGCCTGCGTGTTCGTCTACCCGTTCGTGTGGCTGCTGAGCGCCTCGTTCAAGCCGCGCGGCGAGGTGTTCGACAACCGGCTGCTGCCCGAGACGTTCACCTTCGACAACTACATCAAGGTCTGGCAGGAGGCGCCGCTCGCGCTCTGGATGGCCAACACGCTGCTGGTCACCGTGCTGGCGGCGGTCGCGGTCACGCTCAGCAGCGCCATGGTGGCCTGGGGGTTCGCCTACTTCCGCTTCCCCGGCAGGGGGCCGCTGTTCGGGCTCGTGCTGGCCACGATGATGCTGCCCGGCGCGGTCACCATGATCCCGGTGTTCCTCATCTGGAACTCCCTGGGCATGGTGGGCACCCTCACGCCCCTGTGGGCCCAGAACCTGTTCGGCAGCGCCTTCTACATCTTCCTGCTGCGGCAGTTCTTCCTCACGCTGCCGCGCGAGCCGTTCGAGGCGGCCAAGATCGACGGGGCGGACAACTGGAAGATCTTCTCCAGGATCGCGCTGCCGCTGTGCCGGCCCGCCGTCGTGGTGACGCTGCTGTTCGAGTTCCAGATGGCCTGGACGGACCTGATGCGGCCGCTGATCTACCTGCGCGACTCCGGCACGTTCACCGTCCCGCGCGGCCTGAAGGCCCTGCTCGACCAGTACGGGTTCGGCGGCGAGTGGCACTGGGAGATCGTCATGACCGCCGGCGTGCTCACCACGATCCCCATGATCGTGCTGTTCTTCCTCGGCCAGAAGCACTTCGTCAAGGGCATCGCCACCTCCGGCGGCAGATGAGAGGCCGGGGCTCAAGGGCAGGCTTCCGGGCCGGCTCGGTGCGAGACCGGCCCGGAAACCGGGCCGGTCAGCTTCCGACCGGCTCCGCGCGCAGCCGCGCCGAGTGCTTGACCAGCGTGATCAGCACCTCGCGGCTGGAGTCCCGCTTCCGCGCGTCGCACATCACGATCGGGATCGACGGGTTGAGCTGCAGCGCCAGCCGCACCTCGTCCAGCTCGAACGTCGGCGACCCCTCGAAGCAGTTCACCGCCACCACGAACGGCGTCCCGCGCCGCTCGAAGTAGTCGACCGAGGGGAAGCAGTCGGCCAGGCGGCGGGTGTCGGCCAGGATGACGGCCCCCAGGGAGCCCTCGGCCAGCTCGTCCCACACGAACCAGAAACGTTCCTGGCCGGGGGTGCCGAACAGGTACAGGACGTAGTCGGTGCCCAGGGTGATGCGCCCGAAGTCCATGGCCACCGTGGTGGTGCGCTTGGCCTCCACGGAGGTCAGGTCGTCGACGCCCACGCTGCGGTCGGTCAGCACCTCCTCGGTGCGCAACGGCCGGGTCTCGGACACGGCTCCGACCATCGTCGTCTTGCCCGCCCCGAACCCTCCGGCGATCAGGATCTTGATCGCCGTCGGGAGGCGCGGGCGCTCAGAGCGAGCGAAGACCATCGAGCACCGCCCTGTACATCTTCATGTCATGCATGTCCACCTCGGATTGCGGTTCCTGGGCAGAGACGAGTTCGCGGTCGAACAGGTCGCCGAGCAGCACGCGGATCGTGCCGGCCGGCAGGTTGAGGTGCGCGGCTATCTCGGCGACGGACTTGGGTTCACGGCAGAGCTGGAGAATGCGCAGGTGTTCGGGGTCCAGCCCGGCGTCGGGGCCCGGCGGCGGACCCACCGCCAGCGCCATGGAGATGAGGTCGAACTTGCCGTGCGCGGGCTGGGTCCGCCCGCGCGTGACGACGTAGGGCCGGATGATCTCCGGATCTATCCAGTGTTCGTCCGTGGACTCCTCCGTGGTGCTCACCGGTCGCTCCTGGCGACGGCCTCGGCGTTGCGCGCGCCGGAGGTGAGGTACTGGCCGACCCGCGCCACCAGCATCGCCATCTCGTACGCCACCAGCCCGATGTCGGCGTTCTGGGCGCACAGGACGGCCAGGCAGGCGCGTTCGCCCGCGGTCGTCACGATCAGGAACTGCGACTTCCACTCCACGACCGTCTGCCGCACCGCGCCGCCGGCGATGTGGTCCGCGACGCCCTTGGCCAGGCTCTGCAGGCCGGAGGCGACGGCCGACAGGTGCTCCCCGTCGGTGCGCTGCAGACCGGCGGACGAGGCCATGAGCAGGCCGTCGGAGGACAGCACGATGGCGTGCTCGGCCTCCTTGATCCGGCCGATCAGGTCGTCGAGCAGCCAGTTGAGGTCGGTGCCCGCGGTGGGCGTCATGTCGGGCCTCCCGTCGGGAGCCGGGCCGCGGCGGTCATGCCTCGCCTCCCGGCTGCTCTTCCATCAGCCTGGCCGCCTCGTTGCGGCCAAGACGGGTGCCTGACTGCAGGGATCCCATCATGGCGCGGATCTCCTCGGGCGAGCGCTCGTCATCGTCCTCCTCGAAGTCGGGCTGCGTCGGCGTGTCGTCCCGCAGCGCTGGCGCCAGGTTGGCCTGAGGGACTCGGAACGGCAGGCCGGACGGCGTGAACTCGGTCACAGGCTGCTGCTCCGGTTCCGCGGGCGGTTCTGGTTCAGGTGAAGGCGAGGGTGCTGGTGCCGGGAAGGGGGTGGCCACCGCGTGGAGCGGGGCGGGGGTGGGGGCGGGTGCGGACATGGGGGCGGGACGCGGCGGGGTCAGGGTGCGCACGTTCTCGGCGGGCCGCGCGACCGTCGCCAGCGTGGTCCCGGTGCTCGTCCGGCGCGGCAGGCTCGGCCGGGTGTCGCCCTCGGGGTGCCGCGGCGCCGGGTCGAGCTCGACGAGCTCCTGCGGCAGCAGCACCACGACCGTGGTCCCCCCGTACGGGGAGGGCTTGAGCACGACCTGGATGTCGTGCCGCCGGGCGAGCTGGCTGACCACGTAGAGCCCCAGCCGGGCGGTCCCGGAGATGCGGAACTCCGGCGGGTCGGCGATGCGCTCGTTGGCCGCGTCGAGGTCCTCGGGCTTCATGCCGAGCCCGCGATCCTCGATCTCGATGACGTACCCGTTGGCCACGAGCTGCCCGCTGACCTGCACGTTCGTGTACGGCGGCGAGAACGACACGGCGTTCTCGATCAGCTCGGCCAGCAGGTGGATGACGTCACCGACGGCCCGGCCGACGAGCACGACCTCGCCCATCGGCATGAGCGTGACGCGGGTGTAGTCCTCGACCTCGGCCAGCGCGCCGCGCACCACGTCCACCATGGGGACGGCCCGCCGCCACGTACGGGCGGGCGACGAACCGGACAGGACGATCAGGTTCTCGGCGTTGCGCCGCATCCGGATGGCCAGGTGGTCCAGGCGGAAGAGCTCCTTCAGCTCCTCGGGGTCGGTCTCCCTGCGCTCCATCACGTCCAGGACGGTCAGCTGCCGGTGCACCAGGCCCTGGGTGCGGCGGGCGAGGCTGAGCAGGATGTCGCGGATGCTGCGGCGCAGCTCGGCCTGCTCGGCCGCGACGCTGACGGCGGTGTGCTGCATGGTGTTGAACGCCTGGCCCACCTGGCCGATCTCGTCGTCGCCGAACTCCAGCGCGGGCGCCTCCTTGGCGACGTCCACCTCCTCGCCGTGGCCGATGCGCTCGACGATGCCGGGCAGGCGCTCGTCGGACAGCTCGTGCGCGGCGTCGCGCAGCTTCTGCAACTGGGCGAACAGGGCGCGGGCGGTGGTGATGGACAGGATGATCGAGGCGACGACGGCCACCAGCCCGAGACCGGCGGCCAGCACCAGCCGGACGATGACCCCGGCCGCGACGGGCACGACCCGGTCCACCAGGCGGTCGCCGGCGGCGAGCACCAGGGTGCTGAAGTCGGCCAGCGCCCGGTCGGCCGTGGTCTTCCACTGCGCCGCGCCGAACGGCAGCGCTCCGGCCTGCGGGCCCCGGTCGGCGATCAGGTTCTCCATGATCTGGAGCCTGCTCAGCGACTCGCCCTTCATCAGCTTGTCGAAGGCGGCCTGCTCGGAGTCGGGCAGCTCGTCCCCGGCCTGCTCGGCCAGGACGCGCCAGGCGCCGACCGTTCGGGTGAACTGCGCCTGCTCCTCGGCCGTGATCCGGCCCTGGACGAGCGCGCCGGCGAGCAGGGCGTCCTCACGCGCGAGCACCTCGCGGGACCTGTTCAGGGCCAGCAACGTGCGGATGTCCTTGGCGACGGTCTTGTCGTCGACGGTCGCCAGCGAGCCGTAGAGGGTGAAGACGGAGTCGATCAGCTCGCTGTAGGCGGCGGTGGCCTGGAGCTTGTCCAGCCGGCCCGCGTCGATGGCCTTGCGGGTCTCCTTGAGCGTGCCGAGGCCCGCGAGCACCTCCTGCAGCCGCGCGTTGCCCTCGTCGTCGACGGCCCAGCTCACCAGGCCGCCGCCGGCCGCCTCGCGGAAGGCCGCGAGCAGGCCGTCGGTCTGCCTGCGCTGCTGCTCCAGGTCGCGGCGCGGGCCGCCCGACAGGTCGCTGAGCTTGACGACGGAGATCCGGCGCTCCCGCTGGAGCTCGATGAGCAAGGGCTCGCTGGGGCCCACTACGCTGGAGTCGACCTGGGAGACCCAGAGCAGGTTGACACCCTCGCGCAGGGTGACCCACGCAGCGAACGCCCACAGTGCCGTGAGGGAGAGCAGTAGAGCAGTGACTTTGGTCCGCAGGCTCGTATTGCGGAAGCCCATTATACCCACCCTGTGAAAGTCATTTCGCTTGCTCATCCGGACACGTCATGGCATATCGACCCTGTCGATCACGAAACTTTAGCGCAGTTTCAAACCGTCCCTCAAGCAACACTAGGCACTATCTGTACTTATATCCCATTTTTGACTCTGGTCGTCAAAAACGGGCAAAATGGGTACCCTCTATTGATGTCTGACTCCGCTTCCCCCGCTTACTTCGGCATCAGAAATACCCTGCTCAAGCAGTCCGACCAGCTCGCCGGCGTGCCCGAACCCGACCGGGCCGCGGTCCTCGGCAACGCCTTGGAGGCCGTCCCGGTGGCGGCGGGATTCCTGCGGCCCTACTCCGCGTTGTTCGCCGGCGGCGACAGCTCCGCGAGCAGGCTGGCCTTCAGTTGCCTGTCCGCCGCAGCCACGTTTCCGCAAGCGGGGCGTGACGAAGTCGCCGAACTCGGCACACTCACCGCGATCCTTTTCGGTCTGGACGACATAGCCGACAACATCGCCGGCTCCTGGACCCCGGACGACATCGTGCGGATCTTCGGCCTGCTGTCCGCCGTCCTGCGCGGGCAGGCGGCCGAGCCCGGCGAGGGGCCGGTGGGCGAGGCCCTGAGCGCCTGGCGGGACTGGTGGACGCGGATCGGCGCCCACCCCGGCATGGCGGCGTACGCGCCCGTCCTGGCCGAGCAGCTCGACCTGGCGGGCGCGGCCATGGCGCGCGAGCGGGTGTGGGCCGAAGGCCGCGAACCGTGGCCGGACTACGCGACGTACGTCGACAACGGCACCCAGACGATCCTGTACAGGACGTGGTGGGTGGCCGGCCTCGGCGTCCGCGGCCCCGAGCCCGCGCACGACCGGCACTGGCGGGCCGTCCTGCCCGCCACTCACCTCGGCGCGACCTGCATGCGGCTGGCCAACGACATCAGGACGTTCGAACGGGAGCGCGGCGAGGGCAAGCCGAACTCCGTCCTCATCCTGGAGCGCGCCGGCACGGACACCGAAGCCGCGGTCGCCCGCGTCGCCGCCCACATCGCCGAGCTCAACGCGCGCTTCCTGGACGCGCTCGCCGAGCTGCCCCCCG
Source organism: Nonomuraea sp. NPDC004702 (assembly GCF_053601695.1). NCBI lineage: Bacteria > Bacillati > Actinomycetota > Actinomycetes > Streptosporangiales > Streptosporangiaceae > Nonomuraea > Nonomuraea sp. NPDC004702. Next base: position 152,153 of record NZ_JBSGCE010000010.1, on the reverse strand, counting down.
AGCTGGCGGGGATCGCTGAGGGGCAGCGTAGGAGCGTGTCCTTCAACGGCGCCTGGTACCTGGCCAGGGACACGCACGCCTACACGGTCCGCGAGCTGACGGGGGACGCCGGGGCGCACGGCGGCTAGGCGGAACGCGCGAGGTGGGCCGCGGCGAGCTCGGCCGACCTCACCACCGCGACCGGCACGTACAGGTCCTTGTCATGCCAGAGGGGTACGTGCCGCTCGCCTGCCGCGCGCGTCAGATACGCCAGCCCCCGTTCCACGGCCGCCCGCCGCCGGGGCTCGGCGCGGCCCGGCGTCAGCAGCAGGGTCTGCATCGCGTACGACGTCTCCTCCCGGGTGCCCGTCCAGCGGCCCCACGAGCCGTCGGGACGCTGCGTGTCCAGGACCCGGCGGGCGGCCGCCGCCACCGCCCCCGCCGACTCCGGGCCGCCGAAGTCGCCCAGCGCGAGCGCGCAGCTCACGGTCGCGTAGTACGGCGAGGCGTGCCACCTGTCGGTCCAGAACCCGTCCGGGTCCTGCCGGTCGCGCAGCCAGGCGGACAGGCCGGCGATCGCCTCGCCGTAGCGCGGCGCGGCGTCGGGGCGGCGGGCGGCGTACTGGCCGAAGGCGTCCAGCACGTGCGCGTTCACGCTGATCGACACGCCCTGCTCGCCGGGCCAGGTGGCGAAGTGGGCGCCGTCGTGGAAGTGCCACAGGCAGTCCGGCTCGTACGGCGAGCCCAGCAGCGCCAGCGCGTACAACGCGACGGAGGTGGTGTCGGCGTCGGCCGGCAGACCCGGCCCGGCCGGGGTGCCCTCGGGCCTGATCGCCGCCCGCAGGTCGGCGATCATCTCCGGCGGCACCTCGACCGGCACCCCCGCGCGGACCAGCCAGCTCAGCACCCAGCCGCGCTCGAACACGGTGATCGGCAGCCCGACCGGGACCGGGCCGCCGTGGATGCGCACGACGGCCTCCAGATGGTCCAGGACCGGGCCCGCGACCCGGCCGCCCAGCCAGGCGGCGGCCGCGGCGGGCGAGGCGCCGACCGTGCCGATGGCCGACGGACGCGCCCCGGCCGCCCCCCGGGCGGCCTCTCCCGCGATCTCCAGGGCGTGCAGCAGCTTGTCCGGGACGTCCTGCCCGGAGGCGACCAGCGACCTGACCGCGTCCAGGCTCCGGTAGCCCATCCCTGCGGGGAGGGGCAGCGGCGGGTGCCCGTCGTAGCCGTTGATTAGGGACACCAGCGAGGGGACGATGTGCTCGATGGCCGGCATGTCGGGCAGGCTGAGCGCCCCGGACGACGAGCCGGACAGCAGGATCGAGAGGGCGTCCCGGCCGCGTCCCGCCGCCAGGGCGGCCGCGTCGTGGTCCACGTCGGGGTCGCCCCGGTGCGCCGCGGCCAGCAGCGCCTCGGTCGCGCTCAGCGTCGGCACGAGCCCGTAGCCGTCGGGGGCGCCCCAGGAGCCGTCCTGGTGCTGGGCCGCGAGGAGGTGGTCGAGCCGCTCCCGGTGCCCGATCAGCCAGGGGGCGAGGGAAACCAGCCGGCCCGTCTCGTAGACCGACGTGGAGACCTGTCCCCATGGGCGGAGCATGAGGCTGGAGATCAGTTCGCCCGCGCGCGCGGTGATGTCCGCCGCCGCGCCGGCGGCGATGCTCGTCGGGGTCACGCGCGTGCGGTCCGCTCGATCGGGTGCAGCCTCAGCATCAGCTTCTCCTTGGGCCGGGTCGAGGCGCCGGGCAGGGCCGTCAGCGGCTGGGGGTTGGTCAGCTCCGGCCGGTACCGGCTCAGCAGGTTGGCGACGACGAGCGGGGCCTCGACGTAGAACAGGTGCTGGCCGAGGCAGATGTGCGGGCCCGCGCCGAAGGGGATGAAGGCGTAGCGGTGCCGCCGCTCGCCCTTGCCGTCGGCCCAGCGGTCCGGGTCGAACTCCAGCGGCCGGTCCCAGAACTCCGGCAGCCGGTGGGTGCTGAACGGGCTGATCAGCACGTGCGTGCCCGCCTTGATCCGGACGCCGCCGACCTCGGTGTCGGCCACCGTCTGGCGGGGCACGATCCACGCGGTCGGGTAGATGCGCAGCAGCTCCTGCAGGACCATGCGCAGGTAGGGTAGCTTGGCGACCTGGGCCGGGCGTACCGGGCCGGCCACGTCGAGGCGGGCGATCTCCGCGCGCAGCCGGGCCGCCACCTCGGGGTGCTCGTGCAGGAGGCCCCAGAGCCAGGTCAGCGACATCGCCGTGGTCTCGGTGGCCGTGCCGTAGACGCTCACCAGGTCGTGCCGCACCTGGTGGACGTCGACCGCGCCGTCCGGGCCGCGCCTGCCCCTGACCAGGGCGGCGAGCACGTCGGTGGCCCCGTCGTCCGGGGTCTCGGCGACGGCCTGCTCGATCAGCGGGTAGACGATCTCGTCGATCTTCTTCTTGGCCCTGAGGAACGCGCGGTCCCCGGGCAGCCGCACGGAGTCCGGCACGAACGGCAGGAGCAGCCGGAAGGCGATGGACGTGGCGCAGGTGGCGAACTCGGGGGCCAGCACTGCGGCCGCCTCCCGCGAGATCCGGCCGCCGAACAGGACCTGGGCGACGGCCTGGTTGATGATCGTGGTCATCTCGCGCCCGGCGTCCACTGGCCGGCCGGTGCGGGCGTGGTCGTCGAAGGCGCGCAGGTAGTCGTCGATGAGCTCGGTCATGTTCTCGGCCAGCGAGGCCGTGTGCTTCACGGTGAACAGCGGCTGGAGGATCTTCCTGGTGGTCGACCACGTGTCGCCCTCGCTGAGGATGCCGTGGCCGGTCACCCGGCGCACGGCCTGCCAGAGCGTGCCCTCGCGGACGAAGCTCGCCGCGTCGGTCTTGAGGATCTGCTGCACGTGGTCGGGATGCGAGATCAGGTACGGGCGGAACGGGCCCAGATCGAGCCGGACTATCTGCCCGTCCGCCTCAGTCCCCATTTTCGCCAGTTCGCTGACCGGGTCCTTGACTAGGCGGGGAACCGCTCGGTAAAGGGGAAGAGTTCTGGGGTTGCTCGCGGGGGGTGGCGGCATTGGGGGGAGCCCCGATCCTGAGGATGACGCTGAAGGCAAGGGTAGCTATTCGCCATATGTTACTTTTGGTATAATTATGGCATGATCATCCGCCCGTGATCAAGGTTGGGACGCGATGATGCGGTTGTGCTTCTTGTAGGCTCATGCGAGCCGCGTCGTGGGGCGCGCGGCCGGGGCCGTACACTTCACTGGCGGCCTGCCCCTCGTCCGACCTGGACGCTTGTCCGCAGGATGGTGCGGTCTTCCGTGCAGGTTCAAGATCGTAATTGGGGGTGGAGCGGTGATGGGCCTGGGCCGGCCGGCGGCACGACGCGACGACGACGACGACGTGATTGCGCGCTGCCGTTCCGTGCTCGAACCCGCTCTCCGCGAGGCCGTCGCCGAGCTGCACCCGTGGGGCGCCAGGATAGCCTCCTTCGCCCTCGGCTGGCCCGACGGCGACGGCGCCAACCCGGTCAAACCCACTGGTAACGGAGGCAAGATCCTCCGGCCCGCCATCGCCATGCTCAGCGCCGAGGCCGTCGGCGGCACCGCCGAGCAGGCGCTGCCCGTCGCGGTCGCGGTCGAGCTCGTGCACGCCTTCTCGCTCGTACACGACGACATCATCGACCGCGACGAACGGCGCAGGCACCGGGACGCGCTCTGGAAGGCGTACGGCGTCGGCCCGGCTGTGCTGGCCGGGGACTCCCTGCTGGCGCTGGCCGTCAGCCGCCTGAGCGGCCGGGGCGAAGCGATGCGCCACCTGTCGGCGGCCCTCACGGAGCTAGTGCGGGGGCAGACGGCCGACATGACGTTCGAGACCCGCCCGTGGACCGGTCCAGAGGAGGTCACGGTGGCGGAGTACACGCGGATGGCCTCGGGCAAGACGGGCAGCCTGTTGGCCGCCGCCGCGGCGGTGGGCACGGCACTCGGCGGCGCGCCCGCACTCTCCGACCGCATGTGGGAGATGGGTCTCGACCTCGGGATCGCCTTCCAGATCGCCGACGACGTCCTCGGCATCTGGGGAGATCCGCAGGTGACCGGCAAGCCCGTGCACAGCGACCTGCGGCGCGACAAGAAGACCCTGCCCGTGCTGGCCGCGCTCGCGGCCGGCGGGCCCGCCGCCGAGGAGCTGGCGCAGGTCCTGGCGAAGGGCGCAGGAGATGAGGAGACCGCGCGGCGGGCCGCCCACCTGGTCGAGGAGGCGGGCGGCCGGGCCCTGGCCGAGGAGGTGGCCGACCGTCACCTGTCGGCGGCGCTGGCCGTCATGGACGAGCACCTGCCCCGCGCCGCCGCTCTGCGCGCCCTGTGCGTCTCGGTCACCAACCGCAGCCACTGACCCGGCGTACGCCCGGCGGGTCCTCCAGCGGGCTGTCAGGGGCGGGAGGCCTCGTCGAGGAGGGCCAGCTCCTCCTCGCTCAGCTCCAGCTCCGCCGCCGCCAGCAGCGGCCTGAGCTGGCGGGGGTCGCGCGCGCTGGCGATCGGCGCGGTGACCGTGGGCTGGGCGGCCAGCCAGGCCAGCGCCACGGAGGCGGGCTCGGCGCCGCGCTCGGCCGCCACCTTCAGCAGCCCTTCGAGCGCCCTGCGCCCGTGCTCGGTCTCCAGGTACTCGGCCGCCTTCCCGGCCCGCGGGCTGTCGACCGTGACGCCCGGCTGGTACTTACCGGTCAGGAACCCGCGGGCCAGCCCGAAGTACGGCGTGCTCGACAGGCCGGCCGAGGCCACCACGTCCCGCAGCTCGCCCTCGTACCCCCGGTCGACCAGGTTGTACGGCTGCTGGAGCGCGACGTACGCGGCCAGCCCCTCGTCCCGGGAGATCCGCAGGGCCTCGGCCAGCCGGGCCGGCCCGTAGTTGGACGCGCCGATCTGGCGCACCTTGCCCTCCTTGACCAGGGCGTCGAAGGCGGCCAGCGACTCCACCAGGGGCGTGTCGCGGTCGTCCACGTGCGCCCAGTACAGGTCGATGTAGTCGGTGCGCAGGCGGCGCAGCGAGTCCTCGACGGCCGTCCGGATGGTGGCCGGGGCCAGCCCTTCGAGCCCCTCCAGCATGCCGACCTTGGTGGCCACGACCACCGAGTCCCGGTTGCCGCGGTCGGCCATCCACTCGCCGATGATCAGCTCGGACGTGGACTCGCCGGTCACCCAGTGGGGGTAGACGTCGGCCGTGTCGATGAAGTTGCCGCCGCCCTCGACGTAGGCGTCGAGGATCGCGAACGAGGTCTCCTTGTCCGCGGTCCAGCCGAAGACGTTGGTGCCGAGCGATATCGGGAAAACGGACAGGTCCGTCGTGCCTATTGATCTCATACGGCCATTATCCGTGCCCCCCGCGAACAGGCACGGACGGCGCCCCGGTCACGTCCGTGCTGGTGGAAGACGTGCGGTCAGTGCTCCACGGAGGCCAGGTCGAGGGCGCGCGGGGTGAGCAGCCAGACCGCCAGCGCGCCGGCCAGCATCAGCGCCGCCCCCGCCCCCGAGGTCAGCGCCAGCGAGTCGGTGAAGGCGGCCCTGGCCGTCTCCACCAGCCGCGCCCCCTGCGCCCCGAGCTCGGCGGCCACGTCGAGCGCGCCGCCCAGCGACTCGCGCGCCGCGCCCGCGCCGGGGCCCGCGTAGTCCAGCGCGTTGCGGTAGACCGCGGCGGCCACGCTGCCCAGCACCGCCACGCCGAGCGCCGCGCCCACCTCGTAGCTGGTCTCCTCGATGGCCGCCGCGCTGCCCGACTTCTCCGGCGGCGAACCGGCCATGATCACCGCCGAGGCGATGGCCAGCGCGCCGTTGCCCGCGCCGATCAGCGCCAGCGCGACGGCGACCGGCCAGTAGCCCAGCGGCTCCGGCGCCAGGCACACCAGCAGGAACCCCAGCCCGGTCACCGCGAGCCCGCCCGCCAGCACCACCCGGGCGCCGACGCGTTCGGCCAGGACCGGCGCGAGCGGCGAGGCGATCAGCGCGGCCAGCGCGGCCGGCAGCAGCCGCACCCCCGTCTCCAGCGGCGCGTACCCCTGGACGAGCTGCATCCACTGCGCGAGCAGCAGCAGCACGGCGGCCATCGCGATCGACGTGGTCAGCGCCGTCACCACGCCCGCCGAGAACGGCGCGCTGCGGAACAGCCTGATCTCCAGCAGCGGATCGGGCCGGCGCGCGCACCGCACCACGAACCAGCCCAGCGCGACCGCCGCGACGAGCGTGGCGGCCAGGGCGGCGGGCGAGGTCAGGCCGTCCTTGCCGAACGTCTTGACCGCGTACAGCAGCGCGGCCATGCCCGCCATCGACAGGACGGTGGCCGGCGCGTCCCACCGGCCCGGCCTGGGGTTGCGCGTCTCGGGCAGCAGGAGCAGCCCGGCGACGACGGCCGCCGCCATGACGGGCACGTTCACCAGGAACGCCGACTGCCAGGAGAAGTGCTCCAGCAGGAACCCGCCCAGGATCGGGCCGAGCGCCGCGCCCATCGCCGCCATCGCCGACCAGACGCCGAGCGCCCTGGCCCGCTCGCCCGGATCGGTGAACAGGTTACGGATCATCGACAACGTGGACGGCATGATCATCGCGCCGCCCACGCCGAGCAGCGCCCGTACGGCGATCACCTCGGCGGCCGAGTCGGCCAGCAGCACCGCCGTCGAGGCCACCCCGAACACGGTGAACCCGGCCAGCAGCATGCGCTTGCGCCCCCACCGGTCGCCGAGCGCGCTCGCCGTGACCAGCAGCCCGGACAGCACCAGCGAGTACGCGTCGACCATCCACAGCAGCTCGACCGAGGTCGGCCGCAGGTCCTCGGTGATCGCGGGCAGGGCGACGTTCAGCACGGTCATGTCCATGACCACGAGCAGCACGCTGGCCGACAGCACGGCCAGGCCCGCCCACCGCCGGCGCGCCGACAGGCCGGTGACCGTCATCACGACCACCCCCCGGCGCCCGCGCCGGTCAGGAACGTCTCCCGCAGCAGCCTGGCGACGTCCCGGCGGGCGACGTCGCCGCGCCGCAGGCTCTCCCGGACGGCCACGAGCAGGCCGTAGACCGTGTTGCTGATCCAGCGGGGCGGCAGGTCGGCGCGCAGCAGGCCGGCCCGCTGGGCGGCGGCGAAGAGCGCGATCTCGCGCTCCTCCAGCTCCTCGGCGCGGCGCAGCAGCTCCGGGTGCACGGCCATCGCGTAGTCGGTGAGGCCGAATCCGTACTCGTCGGCCACCTCGATCCACCCCTCCAGCAGGGCCTCCAGGGCCTCGCGGAGCACGCCCGGGTCGTCGGAGGCGGCGGCGGCCGGCACGTCCGCGCGCACCTGGAGGTCGTGCCACCGGTCGTGCGCGCGGTGGCCGAGCGCCGTCATCAGCTCCTCCCGGCTGCTGAACTGCCGGTGGAGCGTGGCCCTGCTGATCCCCACCGCTTCGGCGAGCTGGGCCATCGAGGCGGCCGGATGCTCGTTGAGGTGCTGGATCGCCGCGGTCATGATCTGCTCCCGGCTCACCACCATGAGACAACTCCGTCAAATATGAGACATTTACGTCTCAATCCTACACGGGGGACGGAGGGCAGCAGGCTCTCGCCCCGGCGGGATGGCGATGAAGCCGCAGGTGGCGTTAAGGTGCGAGCTGTGTCGATCGGTGACGCGCGCACGCGCATCCTGGACGCGGCCGAGGAACTGTTCGCGGGCAGCGGCTACGAAGCCACTCCGACCGCGGTGATCGCCAGGCTCGCGAGAGTCCCCAAAGGGCTGATCTTCCACTACTTCCCGCGGAAGATCGACGTGCTCGTCGCCCTCGTCGACGAGCGCACGCTGGTCGAGGAGGGCCGGGAGGTCGACGCCGTGCCCGGCGACCCGGCCGGCACGCTGGCCCGGCTGGCGCGCGGGCTGCCGCTGCGGGCCTCACCGGCGATGCGGCGCATCCTGTTCCGCGAGGCCGACACGCACGGCTCGGTCAAGGAGCGGCTCGGCCGGCTCAACGGCGAGCTGATCAGCAGGGCCAGGTTCGCCCTGGAGCTGGCGCTGCCCGGCACGCGCGGCGACGCGGCCCGCCTGGAGGTGGCCGCGGCGACGTTCGCCGCCGTGCTGCTCTACCAGGAGAACCTCTGCCAGCTAACCGGTCACCAGATCGACCCCGACGCCGTCGCCGAACTCATCGCCCACGCCCTCGGCTAGCAGCTCGTCGAGGGCGTCGCGCAGGTGGCCGAGCAGGCCCCACACGTCGTCCACGCGCTCGGGGCAGGCCACGATGCCGAAGTCGAGCATGCCGTCGTAGGAGAAGCAGGTGATGTTCACGCCGCCGGACAGGTCGGTCAGCACCGACAGCGGGTAGTAGGCCAGCACCCGGCCGCCGCACATGTAGAGCGGGAACTGCGGGCCCGGCACGTTGCTGATGATCAGGTTGATCGGCGGGAACGCCGTCCCGGCCAGCCGGAAGATCGCCGGGGTGGCCAGGCTGGTGACCGGCGCGGGCAGCAGCGAGCACAGCTCGCCCAGCCAGCTCGCCGGCGCGACGGCGAAGCGCCGCTTGGCCCTGCTCATGGTCTCGCCGACCGCCCGCAGCCGTTCCCCGGCGTCGGGGACGTTCGTCGGCATCGGCGCCACCATGGCCGAGATCTGGTTCCCGACCACGTCCGCGGCCCCGCCCGTACGCACCGACACCGGCACGGCCACCACCAGCGGCTCGGCGGGCAGCGCGTCCCGTTCGTCCAGCCACGACCGCAGCGCCGAGGCGCACAGCGCCATCACCACGTCGTTGACGCTGATGCCGTTGGCCTTGGCGACCTTCTTGACCTCCTTCAGCGGCACCGACCCGAACGACAGCTCCCGCCGCGCGCTGATCGGCCCGTTGAACGGCGTGCGCGGCGCGGTCAGCCCCGGCAGTTCGGGGCGCTGCTTCTGGTCGCCGGTCACCAGCCGGGCGGCCCTGGCGATCGCCTGCGCGCCGGGCAGCGCGCCGGCCAGCGGGATCGCGTCGAGGTCGCCCGCGGCCCTGACCACCGAGCGGGCGGCGCGCACCGGATGGGTGAGCGAGCGCACGGCGGCCCCGGCCAGCATCTCCACCAGGCCCGGCGGGTCCTGCCGCGGCGGCGCCGGGCGCGGCCCGCGCTCCCGCACGCCCTCCGGGGTCAGGTCGAGCAGCGTCGCCAGGGTCTCCGCGCCCGACACGCCGTCGATGGCCGCGTGGTGCACCTTCGTGTAGACCGCGACCCGGCCGCCCGCCAGCCCCTTGATCAGGTGCATCTCCCACAGCGGACGCGACCGGTCGAGCCTGCGCTCGTGGATCGCGGCCACCGCCCCGGCCAGCGCGGCGTCGTCGCCGGGCGCCGGCAGCGTCGTCTCGAACAGGTGGTTGGCCAGGTCGAAGTCCGGGTCGGCGCACCAGTAGGGACGGTCGAGCCCGAACGGCACCTCGACCAGGCGCAGGCTGAGCGCGGGGGAGAGGTGGACGCGGTCCAGCAGCAGCTCGGCCAGCGCGTCCCGGTCCACCGCGCCGCCGGCCGGGTCGAGGACCGCCAGCCCGGCGACGTGCGCCGCGGTGGTCTCGGACTCGACATGGAGGAACTGGGCGTCCAACGGGGTCAGCTGGCGCATCTGCTCTCCCTTCTTCGTTGCGTTCTTCGACGTCTGCTTCGACGGGTGCTTCGTCTTGTGCGAAAGCCTCGCACGGTGTCATTTCCGTAACGTTTCCGCGAGAGTCTTTCAGATGAAATGCACACCTCCGAACCACTTTCTGATGAACGGCCAGCTCAGCCGCGTTCGTGACACTTATCTATCCGTTGACCACCTGCACCGGATGCCGCACGACCGCGTCGAAGGAGTAGCCGAAGGGGTGCTTGGGCGTGCGCAGCGGCTGGGTGGCGCCGGTCTCGTCGGTGGCCCTGGCCATCAGCACGGCGGGCCCGGTGTGCTTCGGCGCCCACTGGACGTGCCACGGCAACCACGCCCCGACCAGGTGCGGGCCGTGGTGCTCGGCCGGGTGCCAGGACTGCCCGCCGTCGAAGCTGACCTCGACCGCGACGATCCGCCCGCGCCCCGACCATGACCGGCCGCGCAGCACGTGCGGCCCCGGACGGCCGCGCCAGGCGTGCGGGCCGCGGATCGGCAGCCGGGCGTCCCAGGGCAGCTCGAAGGCGCTCTTCACGGGCTGCGCCGCGACGTCCCGGTAGAAGACGGTGTTCCACGGCGTGAACAGCTTGCTGGTCGAGACCTCGATGTCCCCCAGCCACTTGATGGAGGCGATCCCCACCCACCCCGGCACCACCAGCCGCACCGGGAACCCGTGGTCGGGCGGCAGCGGCCGGCCGTTCATCTCGTACGCCACGAGCACGTCGCGCACCGCCTTGGCGACGGGCAGCGGGCGGCGGACGTGGCCGTGGTCCTCGAAGGGCGCGTCGAGGCCGGTGGGCAGCACGTCCACGGCCTCGGGACGCAGGCCGGCCTCGGCGAGCAGGTCGCGCAGCGGCACGCCGCGCCACCTCGCCACGCCGACGGCCCCGAGACCCCACTGCGTGCCGGGCGCTGGGTCGCCCTGCTGGGTGCCGTAGAACGCGCGGCCGTTGCCGGCGCACTCGATGGCCACGTCGTGGGTGCGCGAGGGCATCGACAGCAGCTCGTCGTAGGTGAAGGCGCGCGGCCCGCGCAGGCCGGCGCCGTGCAGGTGGAGCTGCCACCCGGCGGCGTCGATCAGCGGGGTGGAGGTGTGGTTCCGGACGAAGAAGCGGTCGTTCGGCGTGTGGTAGCCGACCCCGGACATCGCCTCCCACCGCATCTCCGCGTTCCCGTCGTGGACCCGGAACAGGTGGTCGGGCAGCGGTTTGACGATCGTCGCCGCGACTTGCTTCATGGGAGCCACCTCTCGCAAGACGTATTTCCTACCTGGAAACCATTTAATCTCCTCGCGCTGTCTCCGCGTGCGCGTGCTTGCCGAATGCTGTCCCGATCCTGGGACCGTTCCAGCCGTACGAAGACCTACCCAGCGGCACGGGTGCGGCAACCGTGCCTTTCGAGGTGGTTCGTCAGCGCGTCCGGACGAGGGCGGAGAAGGGCTCGCCGGCGTTGAGCCTGGTCACCAGGCCGAGCAGCCCGGCGCGGCCGCCGTTCTCGCCCAGCCAGCGGCTCACCTGGCAGGCCGACCTGGCGTACGTGGCGGGGTCGGCGCTCGCCGTGCGCAGCCACTCCTCCAGCGTCACCGGCAGCGGCCCGGACGGCGCCACCAGGCAGCGGTCCGGCGCGGACTCCGGGGCCAGGTAGCGCGGGTCGCCGGAGACCACCACCGCCAGCCCCTCGTCGAACCACTGCGGCACCTCGGCGGAGGAGGCGAGCCTGGCGTGCAGCTCGACATGGGACATCTCGTGGGAGGCGATCACCGGGTCGAGGCCGCGCGGCGAGAGCATGACCGACCGGTTGAGCACCGCGACGCCGCGCTCCTGGCCGCCGCCGATGCGCCGGTAGCACGCCTCGGTCAGGCAGACCAGGAGGCCGGGGGAGCTCAGTCGGCCGCCGTAGAAGGCGGTGACCCGGCGGGCGGCCTGGTCGGCCACCTCGCCGACGCGCTCACGCTGGGCGGGGGTGAGGCCGTCCTCGACGTGCACACCCGGGCTCAGCTCGGTCAGGCCGTAGCAGCCGGGGCAGGTGGTGGCGGCGAGCGACGGGTACGCCAGGGCGACCCCGCCGACGGCGGCGACCACCAGCCCGGCCAGCGCGGCGACGACGACCTTCCACACCCGCCGCCCCCGGCGTCCCGTCCTGAGGCGAGGCGCGGACGCCCCGGCAGAACCGCCCGGCACCCCGGCGGCGGGACCGTTGCTGGAACCAGCGGCGGTGGGATCGCTGCTGGAATCAGCGGCGGCGGCGGGACCTTTGCTGGAATCAGCGGCGGCGGCGAGACCCTTGCTGGAATCAGGCGCGGCGGCGGGAGGGTCGGCTGGATCGCGGGGTGGCCCGGCGGCGGGGTCGGCGGGCTCGGGCGCAGAGGCCGGGTCCGGGGCTGCGGGGCGCGGGGGCTGGTTGTCCTCCATCGCCGTCCAAGCTAGCGAAGCAGAAGGATCTACGCGCACACCCGCCAACGGCCGGGCGCTGTCCCGCCGCCAGCCGGACCCCGTCCCCTTCCACCGGACGGGTGCCGCGCGGGCTGCCGGCCTGGCTTCCTGGTGCATCGGCCGCAGGAGGACTCCTGCGCGCGTCATCTGCCGAGACGACCGTGCGCGCGCCATCTGTCGGCGGGGCCACGTGCACGCTTCCTGAGGAACCCTGCATACGCCGCACGCCGGATTGTCAGCACACGGACTTACGATCTTCCCCATGCCGATATCCGCCACCGCCGCGTCCCTGTCCTATGCCGATGCCGATGCCCGTCTGGGCGGCGCGTTGTCCGCCGTGTTCGAGGGTGCGGGAGCGTCGCCCGGCTACGACGAGGTGCTGTTCTTCGACGGCGACCTCACCCTCGACGGGGATTTCCTGGACGCCATCAACGAACTGCGCGGCGGCGACGTCGAGGGCAACGCCGAGTTGATCGTGGTCACCGGCGACCTGAAGGTCAACGGCCCGATCGCGCTCTATGAGGACCGGCCCGGCCTGTACGTCGGCGGTCACACCGAGGCCGAGACCCTGGAGGGCGGCGAAGCGGAGATCTACATCCACGACGGCGCCTTCACCCACCTGGTCTACGGCTGGTACAACCACGGCTCTTTGCGGACCGGGGTCGTCGACACCCCTTGGGTGATCGACTACGACCACGCCATGGACGTGTACGCCCCCGGCGGGCGCTGGGTGAACAATTACGACGACGATGACGACGACGCCGACTTCGCCGTCGGGGACGGCATCGTCGAGGCGTTCGTGCCCGAGGTCGTCGACGCGGAGGACCGCTGCCTGAACGTCGGCGCGTTCCTGGACCGGCTGCGGGCCGGGCTGCCGGTCCTGCGGCCCGGAGCCCCGGACGGCGGCCGAGTCGGCGAGTGATGGCGCCGTCCGGGCGCGCCTGGCCGAATGAAGCCATCCAGGTACGGCGGCTGGCCAGGGGAGGGGCTGCACACGCCGTCCGCGGGCGGAGCCGTGCGCGCACCGCGTGCGGGCGCGGCCCGTGTGCATGCCGTCCGTGGGTGGCGCCCGTGTGCAGGCCGTCCATGGGAGGGGCCTGTGTACGACTCGGGAGGGGGCCCGCGTACGCCGTCCGAGAGGGGGCCGTGCGCGCGCTGCCCGAGGGGCCCATGTGCACGCGGTCCGCGCGGGCGCCAAAAGGGCCTGGGTGCGCCGCCCGCGCGGCGGAGCCGTACGCGTGCCGTCCGTCGGAGGGCTTGGCGCGTGCCGCTCGGCCGCGCGCCGGGTGTGCGCCGGCCCGCACTCCCTGGAGGGGCGCCGCTCCAATGTTGCGGCAAATGTGCTGATTTGTGGTGTTAAGTCCGAATTTGAGAGCAGGATTCTGGTGGACGCCCGCTCCTGGAGCGGGGCCGCGACCATCTGCGGCGGATGCCCCCGTCGAGGCTCGGGTGCGGCCCCCGCTGGGTGCGGGCCGCACCCGACCGGCATCCCGAGGCGGGACACGCCGACCCGCATGCCGACATGGGCGACACCCTGCACCTCGACGCGTGCCGCACGCCAACGCGGACCGTGCCCGACCCTCGAACCCCGATACGGGGCCGCGCCCGACCCCCACCCCGATGTGGGATGGGCGGTGGGTCAGCGGCCCAGGAAGGCCAGGAGGCGGTCGAGGGGCCAGGTGTTGATGACGTCGTCGCCCGTCAGCCAGGCCCGCTGGGCGATTCCGACCCCGAACCGCTGGTGGGCCAGGTGGGGGATCGCGTGCGAGTCGCTGTCGATGGAGAACTTCACCCCGTGGTGCTTGGCCAGCCGCACCAGGTCGGCCGGCAGGTCGGAGCGGTCGGGGTAGGAGTCGATCTCCATCGCGGTGCCCGTACGGGCGGCCGCCCGGAAGACGGCGTCCCAGTCGGCGTCGACCGGCGGCCGCTTGCCGATCTTCCGGGTGGTCGGATGGCCGATGATGTCCACATACGGGTTCTCGCAGGCGGTGATGAACCGGCGGGTCATCTCCTCCCGCGACATGCCGAAGTGCGAGTGGACGGAGGCCACGCACACGTCGAACTCGCGCAGCACCTCGCCCGGCCAGTCGACCGACCCGTCGGGCGCGATGTTGAGCTCCGACCCGTGCAGGATGCGCATGCGCGGATACTTCTTCTGCAGCTCCGCCACCCGCCCACGCTGCTCCAGCGCCTTGTCCAGGGTCATGCGCTGCATGGCCAGGTCGGGCGCGTGGTCGGTGACCGCGTAGTAGGAGTAGCCGCGCGCGGCGCCGGCGGCCACCATGTCCTCCAGGGAGGCGATGCCGTCGGTGAGGTCGGTGTGGGTGTGCAGGTCGCCCTTGAGGTCGGCCAGCTCCACCGGCACCGGCAGCTCGCCGCGCAGTGCCGCCTTGACCTCGCCGCCGTCCTCCCGCATGGGCGGCGGCACGAACTGCATGCCGAGCGCCTCGTAGATGTCCTCCTCGGACTCCGCGGCGATCACCCGCTCGCCCTCGAACAGCCCGTACTCGGACAGCTTCCAGCCCTTCTTCACCGCCATCTCCCGGATGGCCACGTTGTGCTCCTTGGAGCCGGTGAAGTACTGCATCGCCGCGCCCCACGACCCGGCCGGGATCAGGCGCAGGTCGACCTGGACGCCGGAGGTCGTGCGGATCGAGGTCTTCTTCTCGCCCGCGGCGATGACGTCGGCGACGTAGGGCTGCGCGCGGAAGTCGGCCATGATCGACTCGGGCGCCACCGCCAGGATGTCGATGTCGCCGATCGTGTCCTTCATCCGCCGCAGCGACCCCGCGTACGCGACCCGCTCGGTCTTGAGCGAGCCGATGACCTGCTCGGCCAGCGCCATGGCGACGCCGATGTGCACCCGGCGGCCCGCCTGCTCAAGCTGCTCGATGCCCTTGAGCAGGTTGGCCAGCGTCTTGGGGCCGAGGCCCTTGACGCCGTCGAGCCGGCCGGAGGTGATGGCCTCGCCCAGCGCCACCGTGGAGTCGATGCCGTAGTCCTCGAACAGCATGATGGCCGTCTTGGGGCCGAGCGTGGGCACCCGGGTGAGCCGCCGCACGCCCTCGGGCACGCGGCCCCGCAGGTCGTCGAGCTGCCGGAAGCTGCCGCGCTGGAGGAACTCCTCCATCTTCTTGGCGATGGCCTCCCCGACGCCGGGGACGCCGCGCACGTCGACCTCCGAGATGTCCTCGGGGAACCCGGCGATCGCCTTGGCCGCCTTCTGGTAGCTCCGCACCCGGAAGGCGTCGCCGCCGCTCAGCGCGAACAGCTCCGCGTATTCCTGCAGCGCCGCCGCCGCCTCCTCATTAGCCCGCATGCCCCTACCTTAGGATCTCCGACCGACAATCCCGGTGCTCAGAACTTGACCTCCCGCGGCCGGTACGGCTCGGCCAGGAACGCCAGCTCCTTGTCCGACAGCTCCACCCCGACGGCCGCCACGGCGTCGTCCACGTGCCCGTCCTTGGTGGCCCCGACGATCGGCGCGGTGACGCCCGGCTGGTGCAGCAGCCAGGCCAGGGCGATCTGGGCCGCCGGCAGCTCCCGCTCGGCGGCGAGCTGGGCGACCCGGTCGAGGATGCGCCGGTCGTTGTCGGGGTCGTACAGGAAGTCGATGCGCGCGTCGGAGCCGGTCCTGGCGGTCGCGGAGGCCGCCGGGCCGGCCGCGCCCGCCCTGGCCAGCACGCCGCGCGCGAGCGGGCTCCACGGGATCACGCCCACGCCCTGGTCGGCGCAGAGGGGCAGCATCTCCCGCTCCTCCTCGCGGTAGAGCAGGTTGTAGTGGTTCTGCATCGAGACGAACCGCGTCCAGCCGTTGGCCTCGGCGACGTGCTGGGCCTTGGCGAACTGCCAGGCCCACATCGTGGACGCGCCGATGTAGCGGGCCCGCCCCGACCTGACCACCTCGTGCAGCGCCTCCATGGTCTCCTCGATGGGCGTCTCGTCGTCCCACCGGTGGATCTGGTACAGGTCCACGTAGTCGGTGCCGAGCCGGGCGAGCGAGGCGTCGACGGCCGCGAGGATGTGCTTGCGCGACAGTCCGCCGTCGTTGGCGCCCCTGCCCATCGGGAAGTAGACCTTGGTGGCCAGCACGTAGTCCTCGCGGCGGGGGAAGATCCGGCGCAGCACGGCGCCGGTGACGACCTCGCTCTGGCCGCGGCTGTAGATGTCGGCGGTGTCGAAGAAGGTCACGCCCGCGTCGGCGGCCCGCCGGATGATCGGCTCGGCCTGTTCCTCCGGCAATGCCCATTCCTGGCGCGCCGGATCGCCGTAGCTCATCATCCCCAAACAGATGCGAGAAACTTTCATACCCGTGGTGCCAAGTCGCATGTAATCCATACCGACACCCTATGACTGATATGAACTGCCTAACCCCTTGTGGGGTGGGAAGTCAGCGTGTCCGGAAGCGGCCTCGGTCTTTACACAAGGTGGCCGTGTCAGGTCGATTAGAGGAACGAGGGAGCGGTGAGCGCACTCGCCACGCGTACTGTCCCGTCACGTCAACCGCACACCGGGGGTGAGGTGGACGCCACACACCGTGGCCCGGCGCCTCGATTACGTTCCAAGGCGCACGTCCTGACGTCGCCGGGCTGGGCCGGCGGGCTCGGCCTGGTGGCCGGTGGCGTCGGGCTGGTGATCCCGGTGCAGGCCGGGCTGGCCGGGTCGGGGCTGGTGGTCGAGGGGTCGGTGGCGCTGGCCGTCCTGCTCACGCTGCACGGCAGGTTCGTCCTGGAGGAGCCCGTGCGGCGGGTCGGCTCGTGGTGGCTGGTGGCCGTCCAGGCGTGGCTGACGTACGTGCCGCTCGGGGTGCTCGGGCCGGCCTGGACGCCGGTGTGCGGGCTGCTGGCCGGCGCGCTGCTCGTGGTCGCGTCCCGGGTCAGGTCGCTCGTGCTGGTGGCGCTGGCGCTGTCGTGCGGGCCGGTGCTGCTGGCCGCGCCGGGCTCGTGGCAGGTCGAGCCGGTGTGGGCGCTGGTCACCCCCTTGATCGGCGTCGTGGAGTTCGCGCTGCTGAGCCTGCTGGCCCGGGTGCGCCGGCTGTCCGGGGCCCGTACCGACGTCATGCGCCAGGCCGTGACGCTGGAGCGCCACCGCTTCACCCGCGACCTGCACGACCTGGTCGGGCACCGGCTGACCGTCCTGACGCTGAAGGCGCAGCTCATCCAGCGGCTGGTGGCCGAGGGCGACGAGAAGGCCCGGCAGGAGGTGGGCGAGACGCTCGAACTGCTGCGGGACCTGTCGGCCGACGTCCGGGCCGTCGCGCACGGCCGTCTGCGCAGCTCCTCGCTGGCGGCCGAGCTGGGCTCGGCGCGGGCGCTGCTGGAGTCGGCGCGGGTGCGCTGCCAGATCAGGGTGGCCTGCCGTGACCTGCACCCCGAGGTGGAGGAGGCCCTCACGCACGCGCTGCGCGAGGGGGTGACGAACGTGCTGCGGCACGCCGAGGCCGGGCAGTGCTGGATCCAGCTCATGGAACGCGACAATGTGGTCCGCCTGTCCATCAGGAACGACGGCGTGCGCCCGCCGCGCCGGCCGGGAGACGCCGGTCAGGGCCTGCTCAACCTGGCCGAACGCGTCTCGGCGGTGGGCGGCTGGCTGGAGGCGTCCACGTCGCGCAGCGGGGAGTTCTCGTTCAGTGTTTATGCCCCGCGCATATAATTACCATTTGTGAAAAACGCATCAAAGCACATTTCGTAGCCATATATGGCTTATGTTGCGTGTTACTAGTCCGACCCGGCGCGGGTGCGGCAGGCTCTAAGCACACCGCCTCGGAGGGCCGCGCCAAATGGACAAGTACGAGCTCTACTGCCTTGTGGACCAGTGTTTCTACGACACTCCCGACCACAGCACGGCGGCGGACGTCGACTTCGCCCAGCTGCGCCGGCCCGTCCCCGACGGCTGGGCCCACGACCTCAGCGACACCTGGGCGTACTACATGCCCACCGGTGAGGCGCCCTTGCCGACCCAGGGCTGGAAGATCCACGTGTCGGCCCGGGTCGAGGACGCCGAGAAGGTCGTCGACACCGTGTGGGACTACTGCGTGCCCCGCGGGGTCGCCTTCAAGTTCCTGCGCGGCCCGGCGGTGCTGGTCATGGTCAACTCCAAGGCCGCCTCCCGGGCCTCCAGCGGCAAGCTGGTCACCATCTACCCCCGGGACGAGGGGCAGCTGGAACTCGTGCTCAAGGAGCTCGACGAGCTGCTGCGCGGCGTCGAGGGGCCGTACATCCTGAGCGACCTGCGCTACGGCGACGGGCCGATGTTCGTCCGGTACGGCGGGTTCGCCGAGCGGCACTGCCTGTCCCCCTCCGGGGAGCGGGTGCTGGCCGTCGAGGACGGCGACGGCAAGCTGATCCCCGACGTGCGCGGCGCGACGTTCTCGGTGCCGCCCTGGACGACGCTGCCCGAGTTCCTCGAACCCCACCTGGCCGCGCGCAACGCGGTGACCATGGAGGGGCTGCCGTACCGGATCGAGAGCGTGCTGCACTTCTCCAACGGCGGCGGCGTCTACCTGGCCCGCGACACCCGTACCGACGAACGGGTGGTGCTCAAGGAGGGCAGGCCGCACGCCGGCCTCGACGTGGCCGGCCGGGACGCGGTCGCCAGGCTCGAACACGAGCGCGACATGCTGCGCCGCCTGGCCGGCCTGCCCGCCGCCCCCGAGCTGCGCGACTACTTCACCATCGGCGGCCACCACTTCCTCGTCCAGGAGTTCGTGGACGGCACCCCGCTCCAGCGGCGGCTGGTGCGCCGCTTCCCGCTGACCAGCGCCACCTGCGACGAGCAGGACCTCGCCGACTACACCGCCTGGGCCACCACGACCCTGGAGAGCGTCGAGGAGGCCGTCGAGTCGCTGCACGGACGCGGCGTCGTCTTCGGCGACCTGCACCCCGACAACATCCTGCTCACCCAGGACGGCCGGGTCGTGCTCATCGACTACGAGGTCGCCACCCTCGCCGCGGACCGGGCCAGGGCCGCGCTGGCCCATCCCGCCTTCGCCGCCCCGCGCGACCGCCACGGCGTCGAGGTCGACCGGTACGCGCTGGCCTGCCTGCGCTTCGCCCTGTTCGCCCCGCAGTGCACGATCATGCTGCCGATCCACCGGCCGAAGATCGTCCAGCTCGCGCGGATCGTCAAGGAGACCTTCCCCGTCCCCGGTGCCTTCATGGACGCCGCCGCCGCGACCATCGCGGGTGACCAGGCCGTGGAGACCCCCGTGCCGACGCCGGGGACGGCCACCTGGGCCGAGCTGCGGGAGGCGATGTGCCGGGCCATCCGGGCCGGCGCGACCCCCGAGCGCGACGACCGCCTCTTCCCCGGCGACGTCGCCCAGTTCAAGCCCGGCGGCGGCCTCAACGTGGCGACCGGCGCGGCCGGCGTGCTGCTCGCCCTGTCGGCCACCGGCCTCGGGCCCTTCCCCGAGTACGAGACCTGGCTGCGCCAGCGCGCCCTGCGCCCGGCCGCCGGCTCCGGCATCGGCCTGTACGACGGCCTGCACGGCATCGCCCACGTCCTCGACCGGCTCGGACACCGCCAGGACGCGCTCGACGTCGTCGACATCGCCCTGCGCGAGCAGTGGGACCGCCTGGAGACGGCCCTGTTCTCCGGCCTGCCCGGCATCGGGCTGAACCTCCTGCGCCTCGGCCGGACCGAGCCCGCCCTGACCGAGCACGCCATGCGCGCGGTGGACATCTGCGCCGACCGCCTCGGCGGCCCCGAGGACGTGCCCGAGATCAGCGGCGGCGACCACCCCAGAGCCGGCCTCATGTACGGCTCGTCCGGCTCCGCCCTGCTCTTCCTGCACGCCTACGAGCACACCGGCGACCGGGCGCTGCTCGACCTGGCCGAGATCGCGCTCAGGCAGGACCTGCGGCGCTGCCGGGCCTCGGAGGACGGCTCGCTCCAGGTGAACCAGGGCTGGCGGATGCTGCCCTACCTGGACGAGGGCTCCGTGGGCATCGCCATGGTGCTCGGACGCTTTCTGGCGCACCGCGACGACGACGAGCTCGCCGCCGAGCTGGACCGGCTCAAGCTGGTCGCCCGCGCCGGGTTCTTCGTCCAGCCGGGGCTGTTCACCGGCCGCGCGGGCATCATCGCGGCACTCGCCGGAGATCCGGTGGCCCGCGAGCTGATCAAGGGGTTGAGCTGGCACGCCATGCCGTACGGCGGCGGCCTGGCCTTCCCCGGCGACGGGCTGTTGCGCCTGTCCATGGATTTCGCGACCGGTACGGCCGGCGTGCTGTTCGCCCTCGGGGCGGTGCTGGGAGACCAGCCGGCACGCCTGCCGTTCCTGGAGGCCGCACCAGAGCGGCCTGCGCATGATCAACCGCGGAAGGAGGTGTAGAACATGGTTCTTCTCGACCTGCAGGGTCTGGAGGCTCCCGCGGCCAGCGACGTGGCCAGCGGCGGCAGCTCGCTCACTGCTCTCACGTGTCACTCGGGTCACCCGAGCAACCTCAGTGTCGCTCTCTGCCACTGATAGCTGACAGGGTCCCCGCGCCGTTTCGTGGTGGCGCGGGGACCTCCCGAGTCCGAAGGAGGCCGGCAGGTGGGACCGGGAGACCGCCTGGTGACGGACGCCGTACGGCGCTGCGGCCCGTGGCCCGCCGTGCTGGCGGTCACCGCCGTCGCCGGCGCGGCCGGTGAGCTGGCCGTCCCGTTCCTCGTCGGCCGCACGCTCGACCTGCTCCTCGCCCGCTCGCCGGCGGCCGCCACCGCCCTGGCGCTGTGCGCGGGCGTGGTCGCCGTGGTGGTGCTCTGCGAGAGCCTCGGCGGCTGGGCCAGAGGGGCGAGCAGCGCGTACGCGGCCACCCGGCTCAGGCTCGGCGTGCTGCGGCACGTGCTCGGCGTCGGCCGGGCCGCCACCCGCCGCTTCCCCGAGGGCGACCTCGTCACCCGGGCCGGGCTGAACGCCGAGGAGGCCGGACGGGCCCCCGAGACGGTCACCGGCGCCCTGGCGCTGCTGGTGCCGACCGTCGGCGCCCTGGTCGCACTCACCCTCATCCATCCGCTGCTGACCCTCACCCTCGCGGCGGGCATCGTCCTCATCGTGTTCGTCCTGCGGGCCTTCCTGCGCGCCACGACCGTCATCTCCGGCGGCTACCAGGAGGTCCAGGGCGAGATCGCGGCCCGCCTCGTGGACGCCCTCGACGGCGCCCGCACCATCGCCGCCGCCGGGACCGCCGACCAGGAGGCCCGCCGGGTGCTCGCGCCCCTGCCCCGGCTGCGCGCGCACGGCATGGCCCTGTGGCGCGCGAACGCCTCCGCCGGGGTCCGGTCGGGGCTGATGATCCCGCTGCTGGAGGTCGCCGTGCTGGCCGCCGGGGGGCTCATGCTGGCCGCCGGGCGGCTCACCGTCGGCGACCTGTACGCCGCCGCCCGCTACGCCGCCCTCGGCGCCGCGCTCAGCACCTCGCTCGGTTACGTCGGCGGCCTGGCCAGGGCGCGGGCCGCCGCCGCCCGCGTCGCCGACGTCCTCACCCTGCCCCCGGTCCGCCACGGCTCGCGCGCGCTGCCGCCCGGCCCCGGCACGGTCGAGTTCCGCGACGTCGCCGCCGACGGGCTCACCGTGGGCGACCTGACGATCCCCGGCGGCACGGTCACCGCCGTGGTGGGACGGTCGGGCTCCGGCAAGTCCCTGCTGGCCGCCCTCGCCGGCCGCCTGGCCGACCCCGAACGCGGGGACGTGCTGCTCGACGGCGTCCCGCTGCGCGAGCTGACCCGCGACGGCCTGCGCTCGGCCATCGGCTACGCCTTCGAGCGGCCGGTGCTGGTCGGCGACACCGTCGGCGAGGCGATCGGCGCCGTCCCCGGCTCCCAGGCGGGACGGGAGGCCGCCCTGGCGGCGCGCGCCGACGGGTTCGTCCGCCGGCTGCCCGCCGGTTACGACACGCCGCTGGCCGAGACGCCCATGTCCGGCGGCGAGCGGCAGCGGCTCGGACTGGCCAGGGCGTTCGCGCGGGGGGACCGGCTGCTGGTGCTGGACGACGCCACCTCCAGCCTGGACACCGTCACCGAACGCGAGGTCAGCCGGGCGCTCACCGGCGACCCCAGGGGCCGCACCCGCCTGATCACCGCCCACCGCCTGGCCACCGCCGCCCGCGCCGACCAGGTCGTCTGGCTGGAGGAGGGCCGGGTGCGCGCCGCCGGGCCGCACGACGTGCTGTGGCGCGACCCCGCCTACCGGGCCGTCTTCCAGGAGGCCCGCCCATGACCCCCGACCCTGGCGTCCCCACGGCCTCTGGCGTCCCCGTGGTCCCCGGCGCGGCGGCCGGGTTCCGGCGGGCGCTCGTGCGCGACCCGCGGCGGCTGGTCGCCATCCTGCTCTGGTCGGTGCTGGAGGCCGCGCCCGCCTTCCTGGTCGGGCACGCCGTCGCCCGCGCCATCGAGGACGGCTTCGCCCGCGCCCGGCCGCTGACCGGGCTGGCCTGGCTGGCGGCGCTCGGGCTGGCGTGGCTGGTCTCGGCCGCCGGCGCCCGCCAGGTGGTGCTGGCCGTGGCCGCCGTGGCCGAGCCGTTCCGCGACGACCTCCTGACGCGGGTGGTGCAGGGAGCGCTGCGCCGCCCGCTCGACGAGCGGCCCGACAGCGCGGCCACCGCGCGGGCCGGGCTCCAGGTCGAGCTGGCCAGGGACGCCTTCGCCGCCGTCGTCACCACGGTCAGGGGGTTCGCGTTCACGCTGGTCAGCGTGGTGCTGGGGCTGCTGACGCTGGCGCCGGGCACGCTCGTGCTGGTGCTGCCGCCGTTCGCGGCCGGGCTGGCGTTCTTCCTGGCCTCGCTGCCCGCGCTGGCCCGGCGGCAGCGCGCGTTCCTGCTGGCCGACGAGGAGCTGGCCCGGTCGATGACCGCGACGGCCGCCGGGCTGCGCGACATCGAGGCGTGCGGCCTGCAGGACCGCGAGGACGAGCGGCTGGCCCGCCAGGTCGGCGCGCAGCGCGACGCCGCCCGCGCCCTGGCCAGGGTGACCGCGGTGCGCACCGCCGCGCTGGCCGTCGGCGGCTGGCTGCCCGTCGTCCTGCTGCTGGCCGGCACGCCCTGGCTGCTCGACGGCGGCGCCCGGCCCGGCGTGATCGTCGGCGCGCTGGCCTACGTCACCCAGTCGCTGGCCCCCGCGCTCGGCGGGCTCGTCCAGGGGCTCGGGGTGAGCGGCGTGCGGCTGGTGGCCACGCTGCGCCGCATCGCCGCCGCCGCGCCGCCCCAGCCGCCGTCCCCGCCCAAGGTCCGTCCGTCCGGGGGCGACGTCACGCTGCGGTCGGTCACCTTCGCCTACGGCCCGCACTCGGCGCCGGTCCTGGACCGCCTGGGCCTCACCGTCCCCGAGGGCGACCACCTGGCCGTCGTCGGCCCGAGCGGCGCGGGCAAGTCGACGCTCGCCGCCCTGCTCAGCGGC
Source organism: Nonomuraea sp. NPDC004702 (assembly GCF_053601695.1). Classification (NCBI taxonomy): domain Bacteria; kingdom Bacillati; phylum Actinomycetota; class Actinomycetes; order Streptosporangiales; family Streptosporangiaceae; genus Nonomuraea; species Nonomuraea sp. NPDC004702. Next base: position 128,786 of record NZ_JBSGCE010000010.1, on the reverse strand, counting down.
ATCCTGCGGCCCGGCGAGGGGGAGGTGCTGGTCGGCGGCGTGCCCGCCGACCGCGCCGACCCAGCCGCCCGCGTGCTCATCCCCCAGGAGGCGTACGTCTTCCGCGGCACGCTGCGCGACAACCTCGCCTACCTCGCGCCCGGGTCCGGCCGCCTGGACGAGGCCGTGGCCGCCCTGGGCGCCACGGACCTGGTCGAGAGCCTGGGCGGGTACGACGCCACGCTGGACCCGGCGGCGCTGTCGGCCGGGCAGCGCCAGCTCCTCGCCCTCGTCCGCGCCCACCTGACCGATGCCCCGCTGGTCATCCTGGACGAGGCCACCTGTCACCTGGACCCCGCCGCCGAAGCCCTGGCCGAGAACGCCTTCGCGGCCAGGGGCGGCACGCTCATCGTGGTCGCGCACCGCCTCACCTCCGCGCTGCGCGCCCGCCGCGTCCTGCTCATGGACGGACCCCGGATCACGATCGGCACGCACGACGAGCTGATCCGGGTCTCGCCCCTGTACGCCGACCTGGCCGGCCACTGGCAACCGGAGCCCGTGTCATGACATTTGCAGACGAGTACCCGCCCGCCGAACGTCAACCGGTCACCGACCGCCTCCACGGGCGCGACGTCCCCGACCCGTACCGCTGGCTGGAGGACCCCCTCGACCCGCGGACCGGGGAATGGCTGGCCGCGCAGGACCGGCTGTGGCGGGAGGCCGCCGCGCGCCTGCCGGACCGCGAGCGCTTCCTGGCCAGGCTCACCGAGCTGAGCGTCACCGGCCTGGTCACCCCGCCCGTGTGGCGCGGCGGCCGGCGCTTCCACCTGCGGCAGACCGGCTGCCAGGAGCACCCCGTCCTGTACTGCGACGACCGGCCCTTCCTGAACCCGGCCGACCGCGACCCCACCGGCCTGACCACCCTGGACGACTGGCAGCCCGACCCGCAGGGCCGCCTGGTCGCCTACCAGATCTCGCGCAGCGGCGACGAGAAGGCCGACCTGTACGTCGAGGAGGTCGACACCGGCAAGCTCGTGGACGGCCCCATCGGCGGCTGCCGCTACTCGCCGGTCGCCTGGCTGCCCGGCGGCGAGGGCTTCTACTACGTGCGCTTCCACGAGGGCGTGCACCTGCACCGGCTCGGCGTCCCCGACGACGTGCCCGTCCTGACCGGCGGGCCGGTCTCGTACGGCGTGCAGCTCAGCGCGGACGGCCGCTGGCTGACGATCTCCGCGGGCGGCACGGCCGGCAACTCGCTCTGGCTGGCGGACCTGTCCGGCGGCGACCCGGCCCGGCCGGAGCTGCGGGTCGTCCAGGAGGGGACGCACGTGCGCACGGCGGGCGCGGTGGCCTCCGACGGCCGCCTGTACCTGCTCACCGACCGCAACGCCCCCCGGCGCCGGCTGTGCGTGGCCGACCCGGCCGAGCCCGAGGTGTGGCGCGAGCTGGTCCCCGAGGACCCACGGGCGGTGCTCGGCGCGTTCACCCTGCTGGACGGCGACCGCCTGCTGGTCTCCAGGACCCGCCACGCGATCGGCGAGATCGCCGTGCACGATGCCAGGACGGGGGAGCGGCTGGGCGAGGTGCCCCTGCCCGGCAGCGGCTCGATCGCCTCGCTCAGCTCCCGGCCCGAGGGCGGCCACGAGGCCTGGTTCACCTACACCGACGCCGTCACGCCCGCCGAGATCTGGCGCTACGACGCCCGCACCGGCGCCGCCACCCTGTGGGCCGCCCCGCCCGGCCGGGTCGCGCTGCCCGACGTGCGGAGCCACCACGTGGAGTACACCTCGGCCGACGGCACCCCCGTGCGCATGGTCGTGGTCGCGCTGTCCTCCGGCGCGGGCCCCCGCCCGGCGATACTCAACGGGTACGGCGGCTTCGGCATCCCCCTCATGCCCGGCTACGCGGCCGACTCGCTGGCCTGGGTGGAGTCGGGCGGCGTGCTGGCCATCGCCAACCTGCGCGGCGGCGGCGAGGAGGGCGAGTCCTGGCACCGCGACGGCATGCTGGAACGCAAGCAGAACGTCTTCGACGACTTCGTCGCCGCGGCCGAGAAACTGGTCGCCGACGGCTGGACGACCCCGGAGCAGCTCGGCATCTGGGGCGAGTCGAACGGCGGCCTGCTCGTCGGCGCGGCCCTCACCCAGCGCCCCGACCTGTTCGCCGCCGCCGTCTGCTCGGCCGGGCTGCTGGACATGGCCCGCTACCACCTCAGCGGCCTCGGCCCGTCCTGGACCGGCGAGTACGGCGACCCCGCCGACCCCGACCACCTGGCCTGGCTGATGGCGTACTCGCCCTACCACCACGTCCGGCCGGACGCCGACTACCCGGCGACGCTGTTCACGGTCTCGGCCGCCGACACCCGGGTGGACCCGATGCACGCCCGCAAGATGTGCGCGGCCATGCAGTGGGCCCAGGGGACCAGGGGGGCCGGTTCCCGTCCCGTCCTGCTGCGCCACGAGCGCGACGTCGGCCACGGCGCCCGCGCCGTCAGCCGGTCCATCGCGCTCGCCGCCGACGTCCTGGCCTTCCTGGCCGCCCACACCCGTCCCTGAGCGGGCGGGGGCGGGCGGGGGGCGGGCCGGGACGGCGGAGGGAGGTCAGATCCAGCCGGACTCGCGGGCGATGCGGATGGCGTCGATGCGGCTGCGCGCGCCCAGCTTGGACGTCGTCCGGCACAGGTAGTTGCGGACCGTTCCCTCGGCCAGGAACAGCGACGCGGCGATCTCCCCGATGGAGGCGCCGTCGGCCGCCGCGCCGATCACGTCCAGCTCGCGAGGGGTGAGCGGCGGCTCCTCGGGGCGCATGGCCGCGATGGCCAGCTCCGAGTCGATGACCCGCTCGCCGTCGGCGACCCGGCGGATGGCATCGGCCAGCCGCTCCGGCGGCGCGTCCTTGGCCATGAACCCCCGGACGTGCACCTCCAGCGCCTGCTTCAGCAGCCCGGGGGTGCCGACGCCGGTCAGGATCAGCACGCCGCAGCCGGGCAGCTTCTCGTGCAGTTCGCCGGCCGCGGCGAGCCCGTCCATGCCGGGCAGGGCGATGTCCAGCACCGCCACGTCCGGACGGCACGACTGGGCGGCGGCCAGGATGCGGTCGCCCCGCTCGACTTCGGCGACGACCTCGATGTCCTCCTCGTAGGCCAGCAGCGCCACGAGCGCCCCTCGTACCAGGTTCATGTCCTCAGCGAGCAACGTTCGAATCACCATGGGGTCCTTGCGGTCGACCAGGCTTGCAACGTCCTGCGGGCCACTCAATCCTGACGTAAAGCCCGCACTGTGGAAAGTCCTCCTAAGTGACGGTAAAGCCGCCGCCGGACAAGTGGACGCTCATTTGGGGAATGCTCATGGCCATGAAGCCTCGAGTGAAGCCCCTGCCTCCTGCGGAATGGGACGACTTTCAGCAGGCGAACCCCCAGAACGTGTTCACGACGCTGGGCCGGCACCCCGCGCTCTACCAGGGCTGGCTGCGCTTCGGCAGCGCGCTGCTCAACGGCGCGCTGCCGGCCCGCGACCGCGAGCTGGCCATCCTGCGCACCGCCTTCCACAGCGGCAGCGCCTACGAATGGGCCCATCACGCCCGCATCGCCCGCGAGGTCGGCCTGACCGACGTCGAGATCGAGTCGGTCCGCCAGCTCGACGCCCTCTGGCCGGTCGAGGACCGCCTGGTGTTACAGGTGGCCGACGACCTCCACTACGCGGGCGACCTCACCGACGCCACCTGGGCGGCCCTGTGCGACCGCTACGACGAGGTGTGCAGGATCGAGCTGGTCGTCCTCGTCGCGCACTACGCCATGCTGGCGCTGGTGCTCAGGACGTTCGGCGTGCAGCTGGAGGAGTGAGCCCCCCTCGATCATCTGTACGCGGCCCTCACGCGCCCGCCCGCGGCAGGATCATCGTCACGCCCGGGACCGAGCCGATCGAGGCCAGCGCCTTGCCGGCGTCGGCCAGGCCGATCGTCCGGGTGACGAGCTGGTCGGGGTGCAGGATCCCGGCCCTGATCAGCTCCAGCATGGGCGGGTAGGCGTGCGCGGCCATGCCGTGGCTGCCCAGCAGCCGCAGCTCGTGGCCGATCACGCGGTCCATCGGCACCGGCGTCGCGCCGCCCGGCAGCAGCCCGACCTGGACGTGCCGCCCCCGCCTGCGCAGGCTCTCGACCGAGGCCGCGCACGTGCGGGGGCTGCCCAGCGCGTCGAGCGAGACGTGCGCGCCGCCCCTGGTCAGCTCCCTGACCTGGGCCGCCGCGTCGCCGGCCGAGCCGTTGACGAAGTGCGTGGCCCCGGCCAGCTCGGCCAGCTCCAGCGCGTCGGTGCTGATGTCCACGGCCACCACCCGCGCCCCGGACGCCGCCGCGATCATCACGGCCGACAGCCCGACCCCGCCGCAGCCGTGCACCGCCACCCACTCTCCCGGACGCACCTCGCCCACCTGGACGACCGCCCGGAAGGCGGTGGCGAAGCGGCAGCCGAGCCCGGCGGCGGTGGCGTAGGCCATCTCCTCGGGGATCGGGACGAGGTTGACGTCGGCGTGGTCGACGGCGACGTACTCGGCGAAGGAGCCCCAATGGGTGAAGCCCGGCTGGGTCTGCCGCTCGCACACCTGCTGCTGGCCCGTGGCGCAGGCCGCGCAGGTGCCGCAGGCGCAGACGAACGGCACGGTGACCCGCGCCCCCGGCAGCCAGCCGCGCACGTCGGGGCCCACGGCCTCGATCACGCCCGCCAGCTCGTGGCCGGGCACGTGGGGAAGGACCTTGATGTCGGGGTCGTGCCCCTGCCAGCCGTGCCAGTCGGAGCGGCACAGCCCGGTCGCCTCGACCCGGATCACCGCCCCGCCGGGCGCGGGGGTGGGATCGGGCAGCTCGCGCACGTCGAGCTCCCCGCCGAAGATGTCAAAGGCAACCGCTCGCATCTCATGAGCTTAGAGTGAGTCGCCGCAGGTCGCGCAAGGCCCGGTGGGAGGGCGAGCCGGGTTCGGTGGTGTAGAGCACCAGCCGCAGGTCGTCGCGGTCGGGCACCGGGAGCACCTGGCAGATGGCGTCGATCGTGCCGACGACCGGATGGGTGACCTGTTTGCGCTGCTCCCTGCGCACCTCCACCTCGTGCCGGGCCCACAGCTCGGCGAACTCGGGGCTGAGCGCCAGCATCTCGGCCACCAGCGCCTGCAGCGCCCGGTCGTCGGGGTAGCGGCCGGCGGCCACGCGCAGGTCGGCGACCGAGGCGCGGGCGAAGCGGCTCTTCTCCTCGTCCGACAGGTGCTCGGCGATGCCGGGTGACCTGAACACCCAGCGGATCACGTTGCGCCCGTCGGGCGGCAGGGAGTCCAGGTCGCCCATGAGCATGCCGGCGAGCGGGTTCCAGGCGCGCAGGTCGTAGCGGGCGTCCAGGACGTAGGCGGGGACGTCCTCCAGGAAGGCGAGCAGGTGCAGGGTGCCCGCGGGCACGTCCTCCCTGATCCGGGGCGTCTCCAGCACCTGGCCGGCCAGCCGGAACAGGTGGGCGCGCTCGTCCTGGTCCAGCATGAGCGCCCGGCCGAGCGCGCCGAGCACCTGCCGCGACGGGTGCGGGCCCCGGCCCTGCTCCAGCCGGATGTAGTAGTCGATCGACATCCCGGCGAGCTGGGCCACCTCCTGGCGGCGCAGGCCGGGCGTGCGCCGGCGTCCGCCGCCGGGCAGGCCCACGTCGGACGGGGTGACGCGGGCGCGCCTGCTGCGCAGGAAGCCGGCCAGTTCGTCGCGGTTCATGCCTCCATCCTCCGTCCTGAGGCCAGGTGAGCGGGCGCGCGAAGGTGGTACCGCCGATCCCAGCCTCCGCGGGTCTCTCCCGTCCCCGCCGCGGCCTGGGAGAACGTTGGGCCATGACGACGACTGCCCTGATCACGGGCGCGAACAAGGGGATCGGCCACGAGATCGCGCGGCTGCTTGCGGAGCGGGGGATCACCGCGATCGTGGGCGCCCGCGACGAGGAGCGCGGACGGGCCGCCGCCGGGCGGCTGGGCCTGCCGTACGTGCGGATCGACGTGACCGACGAGGAGAGCGTGGCCGCCGCCGCCAAGTGGATCGAGGCCGAGTACGGCTCGCTGGACATCCTGGTCAACAACGCGGGCGTCGCCGGCGGGCTGGACGGGGGCGTCCCGAGCGCCGTCACCGCGCGGGAACTGCGGGAGGTCTACGAGACGAACGTGTTCGGCGTGGTGACCGTGACCAACGCCATGCTGCCGCTGCTGCGCAGGTCACCGGCGGGCCGGATCGTGAACATGTCCAGCGAGCTGGGCTCGATCAGCCTGGCGCTCACCCCGGACAGCCCGTTCTGGGACCTCAACTTCGCCGCCTACAACTCCTCCAAGACCGCGCTCAACATGATCACCGTCTGCTACGCCAAGGAGCTGATGGGCACCTCCGTCAAGGTGAACGCCGCCAACCCTGGCTACTGCGCCACCGACCTCAACGCCCACACCGGCCTCCGCACCGCCGAGCAGGGCGCGGCCATCGCCGTACGGCTGGCGACCCTGGACGCCGGCGGACCGACCGGCGCCTACCTGGAGGACGACGGACCGATCGGCTGGTGAGGTGTGGACACTTGCGTACTGGACAGAAGGGGGCGATGGGACGAGATCTGGACAAAGAGCGGTTCTCCGAGGCGGAGTACGCGCGCTTCGGAGAACGCATCCGGGAGCAGCTCGGCACTCTTCGCGAGCTGCTCGAAACCCCTGGCTTCGGCCAGGGGCCGGCCACCATCGGGGCCGAGCTGGAGCTGTTCCTCATTGACGAGCAAGGACGGCCGTTGCCGCGCAACGACGAGGTGCGGGACAGGCTCGACGACCCGCGCGTGGTGCTCGAACTGGGCCGCTTCAACATCGAGGTGAACCTCACCCCGATGCCGCTGGCCGGCGCGCCCTTCGAGCGCATGGGGGCCGAGATCCAGGAGACGGTGACCAAGGTGGACGCCGCCGTCGAGGACGGCGGCGCGCTGCCGATCGGCATTCTCCCCACGCTGGCCGCCGAGGACTTCACCATCGGCGCGATGAGCGACCAGAACCGCTACCGGGCCATGAGCAGGGGCATCAGGCGGCTGCGGCTGGAGCCGTTCCTCGTCAAGATCGAGGATCTGGAGCTGTCGGTGGAGGACGTGATCCTGGAGAGCGCCAACACCTCCTGGCAGGTGCACATCCGTACCCCGCCCGACCGCTTCGCCCGGCTGTTCAACGCCGCCCAGCTCGCCATCGGGCCGGTGCTGGCCGCGTGCGGCAACTCGCCGTTCTTCCTGGGCAGGCAGTTGTGGGCGGAGACGCGGATCGCGCTGATGGAGGAGGCGGCCGACGACCGCGACGTGGAGCGGCGCGGACGCAGGGACGGGCGGGTCACGTTCGGCTCGGACTGGGTGCGGGAGGGCGCGCACGAGCTGTTCGAGCGGTACGTCCAGGACTACGAGCCGATCGTGCCCGACCTGTCCGACGACGCCGAGCCGCACGAGGTGCCCGAGCTGCGGCTGCACCAGGGCACGATCTGGCAGTGGAACCGGCCCGTCTACGACCCGGCCGACGGTGGCCACCTGCGGGTCGAGATGCGCGCGCTGCCCGCCGGGCCCTCGTGCGCGGACATGACCGCGAACACGGCGTTCCTGCTGGGGCTGACGTTGTCGCAGGCAGAGCGGGACCTGACCGGCTACCGGTTCGCCGAGGCGTACCAGAACTTCTACCGCGCCGCCCAGGACGGCCTGGAGGCCAAGCTGACCTGGCCGGGGCTGGACGGCGAGTTCGAGGCCGCCGACCTGGTGCTCAGGCTGCTGCCCGAGGCGCGGGCCGCGCTGCTGGCGGCCGGGGTGACCCCCCACGACGCCGACACCGCGCTGGACGTCATCGCCCAGCGCACCCGGCTGCGGCGCACCGGCGCCGTCTGGCAGCGCGAGGCGCTGGCGCGCTTCGGCGGCGACCGGGAACGGCTCGTGCGCCGCTACCGCGAGCTGGCCTTGTCGGGCCTGCCGGTGCACCTGTGGGACTGAACGGGGATTGAACGGGGACTGAACGCCAACAAATGCCGCCGCGCGTCCGTCAAACTACTCCGAGAGACGGACGAAGTGAGGCAGATATGGCGGCGACGGGGATGGTACCGGCCGACAAGGCGCCCTACGCGTTAACGCGGGCCACGGGGACGCTGGCCACGGGGGCGGCGAAGCTGGCCGGGGAGATCGGCGCGACCGGGGTAGAGGCCCTGCTGGCCCACGCCAACAGGACCGCCGTCCACAAGGGCGCGACGGCGGCGCTGGGCTCGATGCGGCCCAGGCCGGCGGACTGGTACGCCTTCGACGCCAAGGACCAGGACACGGTCGACTGGTACCCGCAGGGCGTGACCTGCGGCGAGGAGTCCGGCGCCATCGGCGTGCCGGTGCTGCTGGTGAGCTGGTACTTCAAGCCGGCGGCGGGCGAGCGGGGGATCAGGGTGTCGTTCCTGAGCCCCCGGACGCTGAAGTACCAGCACGCGCTGCTGGTCGAGGCCAGGCCCGACGGCTCGTACGGGCCGATCGACGTGCACGCGGGCGGCCTGGCCTGCCACGGCGACCTGCTCTACGTCGCCGACACCTTCAACGGCCTGCGCGTCTTCGACCTGGGCAACCTGCTCGACCTGCGCACCGCCCAGCCCGACCTGGGCGACCCCGCGCGCATCGGGCGCTCCGGCGGCCGGTTCCACGCCTTCGGCTACCGCTACCTGCTCCCGCAGACCGACTGCTGGAAGCTCGTGCGCGGCGGGCCGCACTTCTCGTTCCTGTCGGTCGACCGCAGCGGCGGCTCGCCCGCGCTGGTCGCGGGCGAGTACCGGGAGAACGACCCCGGCGGGTGGGTCGCCCGCTGGAACCTGCCGCTGACCGACGGCACGCCCAAGGACGCCTTCGTCATGGGCCACCCCAAGATCCAGGGCGCGGTCTCGTGGGGCGGCAAGTGGTACCTGAGCCAGGCGGCCGACGCCGCCACCAACGGCAGACTGCTCGTCCACAGCGGCGACAAGCTGCTGACCAGGCCCTACCCGATCGGGCCCGAGGACCTGACGGTGCGCGGCGGCAAGGTGTGGAGCGTCACCGAGTTCAGGAACAAGCGCATCGTCTTCGGCGTCGAGCTCTGATTCAGCAGGGCTCAGCCTTCCATGTGGGCGCGCAGGACCTCGCGGTAGCGGCGGTCGAAGGCGTTGTAGCGGGCCCGCAGGGCGGCTCCCGGCCAGCCCGCGGGCAGCAGCTCGGCGGGCAGCAGCGGGTCGGCCAGCAGGTGGCGCAGCACGGCGGCCGAGACCAGGAAGCCCTCGGCCAGCCCGTCGGCCCGGTCGAGCGCCCGCTCCAGCCGGGCCGCCTCGGCCGCCCAGCCGTCGAGGTCCCACAGCAGCGGGGTGGGGTCGCCGTGCGGGCGGCCGTCGATCAGGGTGCACTGCGCGGTGACGGTCTCCGGCCACTCGCGCACCAGGTTGGCCGGACGCAGCCAGGTGCCCTCGCGCAGCTCGCCCATGCGCAGCGCGGACATCGTGTGCCGGAACGCGGCCCGGTCGGCCGGGGCGCGCCGCTCGGCGGTGACCACCGCCACCTCCCAGGTGCCGTCCCACGGCCTGGTGTGCGGGTCGCGGCTCTCGTCCTGCCGGGCCTGGCGCTCGACGAGCCGCTCGGACAGCGTGTAGCGGCCGCCCTGCTGCGTCAGGTCGCCGGCCGCCACCATGCGCGACAGCGCCACCCGGACCGTGCCCTCGGCGATGCCGAACAGCGCGCCGATGCGCACCAGGTGACGGGCGGGCAGCCGGGGCGGGTGGCTGCCGAGCAGCGCGCTCAGCACCGCCGACCGGGCGCTGAGTGAGGTGTTACGGTCTTCCATCGCGTGTTGATTATATGTAACACTCGCGAGTATGGGCCGGTATCTCATCGAACCTTTCGACCACAGCGACCGCTACGCCACCGAGCGCTACCAGGGGGCGGCCGGGCGCAACTGGTGGACCTGCGACCCCACGCTGCGCCTGCTCATGCGGCGCCACCTCGGCGACGGCTTCGCCTGGGCCGAGCCCCACCTCGAACGGCTCGGCGCGCTGATGGGCGGCCTGGTCGCCGAGTGCGCCGAGGAGACCGACCGCAACCCGCCCCGCCTGGAGAAGTACGACAAGTGGGGCAGGGACGTCAGCCGGGTCGTCATGCCGCCGTCCTTCCAGGCCGCGCGCGCGGCGCTCATGGAGGACAACTTCACCTCGCCGTCGTTCGCCGAGGAGGCACGGGCGAACGGGGCGGATCCGGCCGCGCTGGCGGCGGCCTGGACGTACCTGCTCGACCAGGCCGACATCGGGATGGGCTGCGCACTCGGCACCGGCGGCGACATGGTGGTCTCACTGGCCGAGAAGCACGCGCCGCCGGACGTGCGTGACCGGGTCCGGGAGATCTTCGCCGACGGCTACTACTCCGGCGAGGCCGCTCAGATGTTCACCGAACGCACCGGCGGCTCCGACCTGGCCGCCCTGGAGGCGTGGGCCGAGCCCGACGGGGAGGCGTGGCGGCTGACCGGGTTCAAGTGGTTCGCCTCCAACGCCAACGGCTCGGCGTTCGTGGTGCTCGCCCGCACGCCCGACGGGTCGGTGGCGCCGTTCCTGGCGTTGTGGGAGCGGCGCGACGGCTCGCGCAACGGGGTGCGCATCCGGCGGCTGAAGGACAAGCTGGGCACCCGCTCGGTCGCCTCGGCCGAGGTCGAGTTCACCGACGCCGAGGCGTTCCTGCTGGCCGGGCGGGGCTCCGGCTCCGGGCTCGGCACGATGATGAAGCTCACCAACGCCTCCCGGCTGGGCGTGGCCATGATGGGCGTCGGCGTGGCCAGGCGGGCCCTGGTCGAGTCGATCTGCTACGCGCGTTCCCGCGAGGCGTTCGGCCGTCCGCTCATCGACCAGCCCCTGATGCGCCGCAAGCTGGCCGAGCTGATCGTCGAGGTCGAGGCCGCCCAGGCGATGGTGTTCGACGGCCTGGTCGGCCCCCGGCTGCGGCTCGGGCCCGCGCTGATCAAGCTGCGCGCCGCCCGGCTCGGCCTGACGGCGGCCAGCGACGCGATCGAGGTGCACGGCGGCAACGGCTACATCGAGCAGTGGCCGGTGGCCAGGCTGCTGCGCGACGCCCAGGTCAACCCCATCTGGGAGGGCGGCGACAACATCCTGTGCCTGGACGTGCGCCGCGCCATGCTCCGCGAGGAGGCCCACGTGCCGTTCCTGGCCCGTCTGCGCGCCCTGGCCACCTCCGACCTGGTGCACGCGCGGATCGACGACCTGTCCAAGGCCGTCGCGGCCTGGCACGGCCTCGACCCGGCGCTCGCCGAGGAACGCCTCTACCCGCTGGCCCAGTTCATGGCCGACGTCTACGCCGCCGCCCTGCTGGAGGACCAGGCCGGCTGGGGCCTCGACGACGGGCGCAAGGCCCTGGTCGCCCGCCTGTACGCCGAGGCGCACCTGGCCGAGCGCGGCCCGCTGCGCGGCATCGACGCCCCGGCGGCCGACCACTTCGACGCGTTGCTGGCCGGGGCCCTCGCCTGAGGGTACGCTCGGCAGGTTTCCCGGAGGAGGGTCGCATGACCGTACGCGTCGAGCGCGAGGGGCCCGTCACCACCGTCGTCATCAGCAGGCCGGAGGCGCGCAACGCGGTGGACAGGAAGACCGCCGACGCGCTCACGGACGCGTTCGCCGGCTTCGAGCGCTCCGACGCGGCCGTGGCGGTGTTGTGGGGCGAGGGCGGCACGTTCTGCGCCGGGGCCGACCTCAAGGCGCTGGACAACCACGTCGGCGAGGACGGCGACGGCCCCATGGGGCCCACCAGGATGCGCCTGTCCAAGCCGGTGATCGCGGCCGTCGCCGGGCACGCGGTGGCCGGCGGGCTGGAGCTCGCCCTCTGGTGCGACCTGCGGGTGGCCGAGGAGGACGCGGTGTTCGGCGTCTTCTGCCGCCGCTGGGGCGTGCCGCTGATCGACGGCGGCACGGTGCGGCTGCCCCGGCTCGTCGGCGCCTCCCGTGCCATGGACATGATCCTCACCGGCCGCGCGGTGAGCGCCCCGGAGGCACGTGACATGGGCCTGGTCAACCGCCTGGTGCCCACCGGCACGGCCCGGCGGCACGCCGAGGAGCTGGCCGCGCGGATCGCCGCGTTCCCGCAGGCGTGCCTGCGCGGCGACCGCATGTCGCTGCTGGAGCAGCACGGCCTGCCCGAGGAGGAGGCCATGCGCAACGAGCTGCGCCACGGCCTGGTCTCGCTGCCGGACGCCGCGGAGGGCGCCGCCAGGTTCGCCGCCGGCGCGGGCCGCCACGGCGACCCCGCCTGACACGGCGCCGACGGGCGTCGCCTGGCCGGGCGCGGCCTTTGAACGTGCCGGCTGGCCGGGCGCGGCCTTTGAACGTGCCGGCTGGCCGGGCACGGCCTTCTAAGGCGTGCCGGCTGGCCGGGCACGGCCTTTCAAGGCGTGCCGGGTGGCTGGTCGGCGGCGGCGATCGCGCGCTGGTAGCGGCTCGTCAGCGTGCGCAGCGCGGCCACCAGCTCCGGCGAGTCCTCGACCGTGAAGTCCGCGCCGAGCAGGCCCAGGTGGAGGGCGAGCATCTCCGGATGGTCCGAGCCGGGCTCGAACACGCACCGGTCCTCGCCCAGCGGCTGCACGTCCACCGGGATCGGCAGCCGGTCGCGCACGTGCGAGGCGGGCGCGTGCACGATGACCCGCGCGCGGTAGCGCCAGGTCGCCTCGCCGGCCCCGCGGGCCACCCGCGCCGTGATCTCGTGGTCGGGCGGCAGCTCGCGGGGCGTGAAGCGCGGCCCCGCCGGCGTCCGCGGTTCGATCCGGTCGACCCGGAAGGTGCGCCAGGCGTCCCGGTCGACGTCCCAGGCCACCAGGTACCAGCGCCGCCGGTCGTGCACCAGGCGGTACGGCTCCACCGAGCGCCGGCTGGCCGCCCCGGAATGCGCCCGGTAGTCGAACCGCAGCCGCTCATGGTCGCGGCACGCGCTCGCGATCACGGTCAGCACGTCGGGATCCACCTGCGAGCCGCGCGACGGCATCGGCAGCGCGTACGACTGGAAGGCGCTCACCCGGTGACGCAGCCGCGCGGGCAGCACCTGCTGCAGTTTCGCCAGCGCCCGCATCGAGGTCTCCTCGATCCCGGCGATCGAGCCGCTCGCGGCGGTGCGCAGGCCGATCGCGACCGCCACCGCCTCGTCGTCGTCCAGCAGCAGCGGCGGCAGGGCGCCGTCCGAGCCGAGCCGGTAGCCGCCGGCCACGCCCGGCCGCGCGTCGACCGGGTAGCCGAGCGCGCGCAACCGGCCGACGTCGTTGCGGATCGTGCGGGTGGTGACGCCGAGCCGGGCGGCCAGCTCGGTGCTCGTCCAGTCGCGCCTGGCCTGGAACAGGGACAGCAGGCGCAGCAGCCGCGCCGAGGTTTCCAGCATTCTTCGATCCTGACGACGATCTAGGAACGATCCTTTCCGCGAATGTTCCTAGTGTTCTCCGCATGAGCGCAAGAGCACTCATGGCCGAGCCGTTCACAAGGAGAAGCGCCGTGCGCGACGACATCCAGCCCTTCCGAATCGAGATCCCCCAGGCCGACGTCGACCACCTGCACGACCGGCTCGCCCACGCCCGCTGGCCCGGCGAGCTGCCCGGCGTCGGATGGACCCGCGGCGTGCCGCTCGGCCACCTGAAGGAGCTCGCCGAGTACTGGCGCACGCAGTACGACTGGCGCGCCCAGGAGGCCCGGCTCAACCGGTACCCGCAGTTCACCACCGAGATCGACGGCCAGCGCATCCACTTCCTGCACGTCAGGTCCGACCGGCCCGACGCCAGGCCGCTGCTGATCACCCACGGCTACCCGAGCTCCGTCGCCGAGTTCCTGCACCTGATCGAGCCACTGGTCGCCCCGGACGAGGGCCCGGCCTTCCACGTCGTCGCGCCGTCGCTGCCCGGCTACGCCTTCTCCACGCCGCTGGGCGGGACCGGCTGGTCGATGGGGCGCACCGCACGCGCCTGGGCCGAGCTGATGGGCCGCCTCGGCTACGAGCGGTACGGCGTGCACGGCGGCGACGTCGGCGCGGGCGTGTCCGGCCTGCTCGCCGGCCTCGACGGCGAGCACGTCGTCGGCGTGCACGTGGTGACCGATCCGTTCACCGCCGCGAACGTCGCCACCTTCATGCCGGGGATCGCCGACCGGCTCGACGCCGACGACCCGGTCGACAAGCTGATCCTGAGCCGGATGGACGCCTTCCAGCAGGAGGGCTCCGGCTACCTGGCGATCCAGAACAGCCGGCCGCAGACCATCGGCTACGGCCTGGCCGACTCGCCGCTGCTGCAGCTCGCCTGGATCGCCGAGAAGGTCCACGAGTGGACCGACCTGCCGGTCGACCGCGACCAGCTGCTCACCACGGTCAGCCTGTACTGGTTCACCGGCTCCGGCGCGTCCGCCGCGCACACCCTGTACGAGCAGGCCCACTCCGCCGACTGGGGCGCGCCGCCCGCCGTGCCGCAGGGGTTCGCGGTCTTCGGGGCCGACGAGACCGTGCGCCGGCTGGTGCCCGCGCCGGCCGGCGCGCACTGGAGCGAGTTCGAGCGCGGCAGGCACTTCCCCGCGATGGAGGCCCCCGCCCTGCTGGCGGCCGACCTGCGGGCCTTCTTCGGGCCGCTGCGGTGAGCGACGTGCTGAGCCGGCGTCGCCTCAACCGGGCCACGCTGGCCCGCCAGTACCTGCTGGAACGCGCGCCGGGCCGGGCGATCGACGCGATCGAGCACCTGGGCGGCATGCAGTCCCAGGCGCCGCTGGCCCCGTACGTGGGGTTGTGGACCCGGCTGCGGGGCTTCGCGCCGGATGAGCTGTCGGCGCTGACCGAGCAGCGCCAGGTGGTGCGGCTGCACCTGATGCGCAACACCGTGCACCTCGTCAGCGCGCGCGACTGCCTGGACTGGCGCGCGCTGTTCCGTCCGCTGCACGCCGCCGGCTTCCGCGCGCACTTCCGCGCGCATTTCCGCCACGGCCTCGGCGACGCGGACCGGGAGGCGCTGCTCGAACAGGCCGGGCGGCTGCTGGCGGAGCGGCCGCGCACCCGCGGCGAGCTCGGCAGGCTGCTCGCGCAGAGCCGGCCGGGCGCCGATCCGAGCGCGCTGGCCTACGCGGTCACGCATCACCTCGCGCTGTGCCAGGTGCCGCCGCGGGGCGTCTGGGGCGGCACCGGCCCCGCCGCGTGGGCGCCGGTGGAGAGCTGGCTGGGCGCGCCGCTGCGCCCGGCGCCGGTGGACGCGCTGGTGCTGCGCTATCTCGGCGCGTTCGGCCCGGCGAGCGTCGCGGACGTGCAGCTGTGGTCCGGGCTGACCCACCTGCGCGAGGTGGTGGAGCGGCTGCCTCTGAGGGTGTTCCGCGGGGAGGAGCGGCAGGTGCTGTACGACCTGCCCGACGCGCCCCGCCCGGCCGAGGACGTGCCCGCCCCGCCCAGATTCCTCCCCGAATACGACAATCTGCTGCTGTCACACAAGGACCGGACCCGGGTGATCCCCGGCAACCGCCCCGTCCCGCTCCCCCCGGGCAACGGCGCGACCACCGGCACCTTCCTGGTCGACGGCATGTGGCAGGGCACCTGGCGGATCCGGGACCGGACGCTGCGCATCCGGCCGTTCACCCCGTTGCGCCGCACGGATCGCGACGCCCTGCTGACCGAGGCCGCCGGGTTGTGCGCCTTCCTCGATCCCCGGGCGACGTGCGACCTGGTCCTCGAAGAGCCGTAGGCCGGTCAGCCGAGCACCGGGAAGTTGGACCTGATGACGCTCAGCGGGTCGCGGGCGCGCTTGAGGTCGCGCAGCCGGGCCAGCGTCTCGGGCGAGAACGCCGCCGCCGCCTGCTCCCCGCCGTGCAGCATCGTGAACGGACGCCGCCCGGTGCTGAACGGCACCAGCGACTTGCCGAGCCGCTCCATCCGCTCCGCCACCTCCGGCGACGGCAGGCCCAGCGCGTGCACGAGGTACGGCTCCGCCAGCCGCTCCACCGCGCCCCCGCCCTCGACCGGCCTGGCCACGGCCCCGCCCAGGTGCCGGACCTGCACCGCCAGCAGCGGCTCGATCGGCTCGCCGGTCAGCACGCCGGCGACCTCGTCGTCCAGCCTGGTCAGCAGCTCGGTGTGGCCCACGCCCGGGCTCGGGTCCACGGGCTCGTCGCAGATCGAGGCCAGCTCGGCCACCGGCAGCCGCCGCCTGGTGTCGGCGATCGCCCCGCCCACCGCCTCGAACGGCCGTAGCAGCGTCCCGGGGTCGGCCCCCAGGTAGGTGCAGTCGGCCATGACGAAGCCGGGGGCGCCGGGCGGCGTCAGGAGCTGGAACCACACCGACAGCTCCTCCGGCGCGTCGGCGGTGACCTCGCGGAAGGCCGCCATGACCTGCTCGGCGCGGTCGGCCGGCCAGATCATCCGGCCGCCGTACAGCACGGGCGCGGGGTGCAGGTCGAACTCCAGCGCCGTCACGATCGCGAAGTCGCCGCCGCCGCCGCGCAGGGCCCAGAACAGCTCGGGGTCGCGTTCGGCGGTCACCCTGACCCGGCCGCCGTCGGCGTCCACGGCCTCGACGGCGCGCACGCTGTCGGCGGCGAAGCCGTACCTACGGCTGAACCAGCTCAGGCCGCCGCCCAGGGTGTAACCGGTCACGCTCACCACCGGCGAGCTGCCCGCCAGGCCGGTCAGCCCGAGCGGGCTCGCGGCCGCCAGCACCTCGCCCCACTTCACGCCCGCGCCGACGCGCGCCACGCCGTCGCGGATCTCCACCCCGCCCAGCCGGCCGGTACGCAGCAGGATCGTCCCCTCGGTGTCGCCCGACGCGCCGTGGCCGCTCGGCTGCGCGGTGACCGCCAGGCCGTGCAGGCGGGCGTAGCCGATCACGGCGGCCACGTCGTCGGCGTCGGCCGCCTCGACCACCGCGCGCACCTGCTGGTCCACCGCCAGGTTCCAGGGCCGTCGCGCCTGGTCGAAGCCGTCGTCGCCGGGGAGCAGCACCGGGCCGGCCGTCATGTTCCTCAGTTCGTTCATGTGATCAATGATGCGTCGTCCCACTTGCGTGGGAATTGGGGTTGACTTGAGGTCTGTGGAGTTCAGACTTTTCGGGCCGCTCGAGGTGGACGACGCCGACGGCGTCCCGCTCGACCTCGGCACCCGCAAGCAGCGCGCGGTGCTGGCCATGCTGGCGCTGGAACCGGGCCGCATCGTGCCGCTCGACCGGCTGATCGACGAGCTGTGGGCGGGGGAGGCCCCGGCCAGGGCCACCGCCACGCTCCAGGCGTACGTGTCGCACCTGCGGCGGGTGCTCGAACCCGGACGCAGGCCGCGCACGCCGCCCCGGGTGCTGCTCACCCGCGAGCCCGGCTACCTGCTGGACATCGCGCCCGGCCAGACGGACGTCGCCCGCTTCGCCTCCTGGACGGCCGACGGCGCCCGGCTGGTGCGGCAGGGACGGCACGGCGAGGCGGCGCGGGTGCTCGACCGCGCGCTCGGCCTCTGGCGCGGCGAGCCGCTGGCCGAGTTCCCCGGGCTCGCGCCCGAGGTGCCGGCCCGGCTGGCGCAGCTGCGGCTGGCGGCCGAGGAGGACCGGCTGGAGGCGCGGCTGGAGCTGGGCGAGGCCACCGTGCCCGACCTGGAGGCGCTGGCCGAGGCGTACCCGTACCGGGAGCG
Organism: Nonomuraea sp. NPDC004702; assembly: GCF_053601695.1. Lineage (NCBI taxonomy): Bacteria > Bacillati > Actinomycetota > Actinomycetes > Streptosporangiales > Streptosporangiaceae > Nonomuraea > Nonomuraea sp. NPDC004702. The sequence continues at coordinate 111,145 of NZ_JBSGCE010000010.1, read as the reverse complement.
GGCGTGGCGGCTGCTGGTGCTCGGGCTCTACCGTGCGGGCCGGCAGGCCGACGCGCTGGCCGCCCTGCGCCGGGTGCGCGGCCTGCTGGCCGGACGGCTGGGCATCGAGCCGGGACCGGAGCTCAGACGCCTGGAACAGGCCGTCTTCGACCAGTCCCCGGCCCTGGACGCCCCCGGCGCGACGACCGCCCGCCCGGCGGCGGACCGAGGGGCGGAGGCCGCTCCGGAGCCGCCGCCCATGGCGGGCCGGGGCGCGGGGGAGCGGCTGGTGGGACGGGAGGCGGAGCTGCGGACCCTGGAGGAGCTGCTGGGCGCGGCGCGGGCCGGGCGCGGCGGGCTGGCGCTGGTCACCGGCGAGCCCGGCATCGGCAAGACCAGCCTGGCCAGGGCCGCCGCCGACCTGGCCGCCGCCCGCGGATTCCGGGTGGAGTGGGGCAGGTGCCTGGACGACGCCAGGGCCCCGGCGTTCTGGCCGTGGACGCGCGCGGGCATGATCCCGCCGTCGCCGCACGCCGAGCTGTTCGACCTCTACGACGCCGTGCTCGACTCGCTGCGCGGCGGCCCGCTGCTGCTGGTGCTGGAGGACCTGCACTGGGCCGACGCCTCCTCGCTGAAGCTGCTCGGCCACGTCGCCGGCGAGCTGGCGGGCACGTCCGCCCTGGTGCTGGCCACGCTCAGGCCCGAGCCGGACGGCCACCCGGCCCAGCTCCGCGAGACCCTGGCCGCCCTGTCCAGGGAGGGCCGCAGGCTGCCGCTCGCGCCGTTCGACGCCGACGGGGTGCGCGACTTCCTGCGCCTGCGCGAGGTGACCGCCGACCCCGGGGAGCTGCTCGACCGCTCCGGCGGCAACCCGTTCTACCTCACCGAGCTGCTGCGGCTGCCCGAACGCGAACGCCATCTCGTCCCGCCCGGCGCACGCGACGTGATCGACCGCAGGCTCGCCAGGCTGCCCGGGACGACGCTGGACCTGCTCAGGGCGGCCGCCGTCGCGGGCCGCGAGGTCGAGGTGGACCTGCTGGCCGCGCTCGTGGAGCAGCCGGTCGAGGACGTCATGACCGGCCTGGAGCCGGCCCTGGCCGCCGGGCTGCTGACCGAGGCCGCCGATTACCGCTTCTCGCACGCCCTCGTCCGCCAGGCCCTGGACGCCGGCCTGACCACGCTCGCCCGCGCCCGGCTGCACCTGCGCGCCGGCCTGCACCTGGAGAGCATGCCCGGCGCCGACCCGGCGCTGCTGGCCGGCCACTTCGCCGCGGCGGCCCGGCTGGGCGGCGCGCCCAAGGCCGTCACGCACGCCTGCGAGGCCGCCGCCCAGGCCGCCGCCCGGCACGGCTACCAGGAGGCCGTCGAGCTGTGGGAGCTGGCGCTCGCCCACCTCCCGCCCGGCGACTCGCCGCGGCGCTGCCGGCTGCTCACCGAGCTGGGCCGGGCCCGCCGCAGCCTGGGCGACGCCGCCGGCGCCCACCGCGACCTGGACGAGGCCGTCGCCCAGGCCCAGCGGCTCGGCGACCGGGACGCGCTGGTGGCCGCCGTCTCGGTGTTCGGCGGGCTGTCGGTGTGGAACTGGCGGCCGTACGGCGTCGTGGACGAGACGATGGTCGCGGTGCTGGAGGACCTGCTCGCCGGCGGCCAGGACCCGGCGTCCAGGGCGGCGCTGCTCGGCACGCTCGGCATCGAGCTGCACTACGGCCCGCGCCGCGCGGAGGGCGAGCGGCTGGCGCTGGAGGCCGTCGAGCTGGCCCGCGGCCTGGACGACCCGATGCTGCTGGCCAAGGCGCTGAACAACTACCTGATCGCCGGGTTCGTCCCGGGCCGCAACGACGCGCGGCGCAGGGCGGCCGAGGAGATGCTGGCCGTGCCCGGCCTGCCCAGGGAGGCCCGGCTGGTCGGGCGCGTCCTGCGCATGTCGTGCCTGCTGCGCGCGGGCGATCTGGCCGAGTGGGCCAGGGACCTGGACCGCTGCGAGCAGCTCCTGCACGAGGTCGCCCGGCCCGAGCTGGAGGCCATGGTCCGCGTCTCCCAGACCGCCGCGCACACCCTGCACGCCCGCTGGGACGAGGCCGAGGCCCTGCTCGCCCGCTTCCCAGGGCTCGCGTTCGGCGGCAGCCTGTGGGGCATCGAGGCACGCCGCCTGGGCACCCTCTACACGTGCAGGCGCGGCCAGGGCCGGGGCGCGGAGCTGCTGGCGGAGCTGGTGGCGGCGGGGGAGCGGCCGCTGATGAGCCCGGTGCGCCCGCTGGCCGTGCTGGCGGCGCTGGAGGCCGGGCGGCCGGAGCTGGCCCGGGAGCTGATCGGCCGATGGGGGGTGGAGCTGCGCGAGGACTGGGCCGCCGACTTCCTGCATCCCGTCTGGGGGCTGGTGGCCGCCCGCCTCGGCACGCCCGACCCCGCCGAGCTGTACGAACGGCTGCTGCCCATCGCCGGCCAGCTCATCGTCATGGGCATGGGCAGCGCCGCCTGGGGCTCGGTGCACGACGTGCTGGCCGAGCTGGCCCGGCGGCTCGGCCGCGGACGGGAGGCGCGCGAGCACAACGAGGCCGCCGTCGAGCTGCACCGGCGGCTCGGGCTGACCTACTGGGAGGCGCGCAGCCGGGGGTGGCGTCCCGGCTGACTGTCGGACCCGCCGCGTATCGTGATCTCATGCCTGACATCGAGGTCGCGGGCCGTTCCGTCCGCGTCACCAGCCCCGACAAGGTGGTCTTCCCGCAGTCCGGCCACACCAAGCTCGACCTGATCCGGTTCTACCAGGCGGTCGGCGAGGCGGCGCTGCGCGGCGTGCACGGGCGGCCGATGGTGCTCAAGCGGTTCGTCCACGGCATCGAGCAGGAGGCGTTCTTCCAGAAGCGCGCGCCGGCCAAGCGGCCCGACTGGATCGAGGTGGCCGAGCTGCGCTACCGGTCCGGGCTGAGCGCCGAAGAGGTGGTCTGCACCGATCTGGCGCAGTTGCTCTGGGTGGTCAACCTCGGCTGCGTCGACCTCAACCCCCATCCGGTCCGCGCCGACGACCTGGCCAGGCCCGACGAGCTGCGCATCGACCTCGACCCCGTCCCGGGCGTCGGGTGGGCCGACGTGCTGGCGACCGCGCAGGTGGCGCGCGAGGTGCTGGCCGACCACGGGCTGGTCGCCTGGCCCAAGACGTCCGGGTCGCGGGGATTCCATGTCTATGCCCGGATCGACCGGCGGTGGTCGTTCGCCCAGGTGCGCAAGGCGGCCGAGACCGTGGCGCGCGAGGTCGAGCGGCGGGCCCCCGACCTGGCGACCAGCCGGTGGTGGAAGGAGGAGCGCCACGGCGTGTTCGTCGACTTCAACCAGAACGCCTACGACCGCACGGTGGCCTCGGCGTACTCGGTGCGGGCGGTGCCCGACGCCCGCGTGTCCACCCCGCTGAGCTGGGAGGAGGTGCCCGGCTGCCGGCCCGAGGAGTTCACCGTCGACAGCGTGCCGAAGCGGCTGGCCGAGCTCGGCGACCCGTGGGAGGACATGGACCTGCACGCCGGCTCGCTCGACGGCCTGCTGGAGCTGGCCGAGGAGCTCGGGCCCGCGCCCAAGCCGCCCAAGGGCAGCGGGCGCAGGCAGCAGACCATGCCGGTCGTCGAGATCGCCAGGGCCCAGCACAAGGAGGAGGCCCTGGCCGGGCTCGACCGCTGGAAGGCCCGCCACCCCGAGGTCGCGGCCCTGCTGGAGCCCGCCGACGTGCTGGTCGACGGCATGCGCGGGCGCAGCAGCGTGTGGTACCGGATCCGGGTCAACCTCCAGCACGTGCCGGAGGGCGAGCGGCCGGCGCAGGAGCCGCTGGAGGTCGACTACGACCCCTGGCAGGGCGCCGGCGGCCCCTGACCGGTCCGGTGGGGCGGGTCAGCGGCCCGAGACGAGGTTGCCGAGGCGGGCGTACAGCGAGGTGCCGGTGCCGCGGTCGTTCTCGTGGCGGTCGGCGGCCCGGAACAGCGTGTAGATGAGCTGCACGCCCGCCCACCGCAGCGGCTCCGGCTCCCACTGCCGCACCTGCCGGCCCACCCACGGCAGCGCCGTCAGCTCGGTGTCCCGCCGCAGCACCAGGTCGCGCAGCGTGCGCCCGGCCAGGTTCGTGGTGGTGACGCCGCTGCCGACGTACCCGCCGGCCCAGCCCAGCCCGCTCGCGTGGTCGAGGTGCACGGTCGAGCACCAGTCGCGCGGCACGCCGAGCACGCCGCACCACGAGTGCTGCACCCGCGCGTCGGCCGCCGCCGGGAAGAGCTTCACCAGCATCCGCCACAGCAGCGCCACCGTCCGCGCCTGGGTGGCCCCCCGGCGGTCGGTCCGCGACCCGAACCGGTACGGCACCCCCCGCCCGCCGATCGCGATCCGGTCGTCGGCCGTGCGCTGGGCGTAGACGTAGGCGTGGGCCTGGTCGCCGAGCAGCTCGTGCCCGGCCCAGCCGATGTGCTTCCACACCTCGGCGGGCAGCGGCTCGGTGACGATCATGGAGCTGTTCATCGGCAGCCACTGCCGGTGCTGCCCGGCCAGTGACGCGGTGAAGCCCTCGGTGGCGCGGATGACGTAGTCGGCCGAGACGACGCCGAGCGGCGTGTGCGCGGTCGCCTTGCCGCCGCCCACGCGCGGCCGGATCTCGGTCACCGTCGTGCCCTCGAAGACGTCCACGCCCAGCGCGGCCACGGCCGAGGCCAGGCCGACGGCGAGCTTGGCCGGCTGCACGCGGGCGCAGTGCGGCGAGTACGCGGCCTCCAGCGTGCCCGCCACCTGGAGGCGTTCGCGCTGCTCGTCGCGGTCCATCAGCCGCATGTCGTCCTCGCCGTAGCCCCAGGAGCGCAGGTCGGCGACCTCCTCGCGGAGCCGCCGCCGCTGGGCCGGGTTGGTCGCCACGTGCACGAGACCGCCCTTGTGCACGTCGGCGTCGATGCCCTCGGCGCGGGTGACGTCGATGACCTCGTCCACCGCGCGGAACATGGCGTGCTGGAGGTCGATCATGGCCTGCCGGCCGCGGGCCTGGGCGTGCCGCTCGCGGGAGCCGGCGAACTCGGCCGACAGCCAGCCGCCGTTGCGCCCGGAGGCGCCGAACCCGGCGAACTCCTTCTCCAGGATCGCGATCCGCAGGTCGGGCTGGGCCTTCTTCAGGTAGTACGCCGTCCACAGGCCGGTGTAGCCGCCGCCGACGATCGCCACGTCGTACTCGCGGGAGCCGGGCAGCGCGGGCCGCCTGGCGGGCAGGCCGATCTGCCGGTACCAGAACGAGACGCCCCCGTTGGCGTAGTCGTCGGTGAGCGGGATGCCTGTCATGACTGTTCTGCCTCCACGGCTGCTACGTGCCCCTCCGCTGATTCCCCATCCGCTCTGTCCCCGGCGGACGGGGTGGGCGGGCTGATCACCCAGAGCACCTCGGCGGCCTCGTCGCCGTCGTTGACCACCCGGTGCGGGACCGATGTGCGGTACTCCACGCTGTCGCCGGGCCGCAGCGGGTGCGCGGCGGCGGACCCGGCCGGGCCCAGCCAGAGCGTGAGGCTGCCGCGCAGCACGAGGAAGATCTCCTGCGAGTCGCCGTGCGTGTACGGCTCGTCGCCGGTGGAGGCGCCGGGGTCGAACTCGCCGGCGTACATCTCCACAGTGCGCAGCGGGCGCTGGGAGATCAGGAACTTGCGGGTGCCCGGCGCGGTGGCCAGCTCGGGACGCTCGGCGCGGCGCACCACGCGGTGGGCGGGCTCGTCGTCCTCGTTGAACAGGTCGGCCACGGTGATGCCGAGCGCGGAGGAGATCCTGCGCAGCATGCCGATGCTCGCGCTGGTCTGCCCGCGTTCGAGCTGGCTGATGAAGCTGGGGCTCGCCTTGGCCTCGCCGGCCAGGGCGCGCACGGTCATGCCACGCATGCCTCGGTAGACCCGGATGCGGGTGCCCAGGTCCGTCATCGAACCTCTCGATCGGTCAGGCTGAACAAGTTGTTCAGTGACGGTACCGACGGCGGAGAAAGCCCAGCAAGAGGGGGGTGCCTAACGAATCGGTAACCGGTCCCAGCCGCGGATGGGCGCCGGTCAGCCGCGCGTGGGCCGCTGGTAGCCCTCGTCGCCGCCGTAGACGCGCACCGACGGGTCCCGCTCGGGCTGCGTGGCCGGGCTGGTCGGCGAGGCGGTGTGCTCCTCGGCGAAGTCGTCCGAGGGCACCGGCGGCGGCGGGAACAGGTAGTCGTGCCAGGTGATCCGGCCCTTGGGGTCGGCCTCCGTGGTGAACGCGCCCGCGCGCTGCGCGGCGGCCAGCCTGCCCGGGATGCGCACCGGCAGGCACAGGCGGCGCAGGCGGCGGGCGTCCAGCCAGGTCCTGGTCAGCTCCTCGGTGCCGAGGACCTGCGGGCCGCCGTACTCGAGGACGGCGCAGGCCGGGCCGCCGGCCAGCAGCGCGGCCAGACGGCCGGCGACGTCGTCCACGTGCACCGGCTGCCACAGCAGCGACCGGTCCACGGGCAGCACGGGCAGCGCCGCCAGGTCGCGCAGCAGCCGGTCCACCGACTGGTGGAACGGGGTGGCGCGGACGACCGTCCAGGCCATGCCGCTCTCCCTGACCAGCCGTTCGGCCTCCAGCTTGTGCCGGTGGCCGGGCGCGCGGTCCGCGCCGGCGATCGAGGGCAGCAGCACGTGCGCGGCCCCGGCCGCGCGGGCCGCCGCGGTCAGCGTGCGGGTGCCGGCCAGGTCCACCTGGGCGCGGCCCGGCCGGCCGCCGGTGGCCAGGTGCGCGACGGCCTCGACCTGCCGGACGGCCTCGGCGACGCCCTTGCCCGAGGCCAGATCGCCCCACACCCACTCCACGCCCCCGCGGTCCTCATGCCGGGTACGGCTGAGCGCCCGTACCCGATGTCCCGCCTTGAGCAGGACGGGCACCAGGGCCCTGCCGAGGGTGCCGGTGGCTCCTGTGACCAGAATGCGCATGCCGGGTCCATACCCGCGAATCCCCAGAGATGACAATGATTTTCGTGACGAGGTCTGTGGACGGCGGTGCGGGGTAGAGCCGCCAATATGGCTCGTATCGCATCCGAATCCCTGATCGAACGGCTCGCCGAGTGGGGCGTGGACACCGTCTTCGGCCTGCCGGGCGACGGCATCAACGGCATCATGGAGGGGCTGCGCCGTCATCGTGATCGGGTGCGGTTCGTGCTGGTGCACCACGAGGAGGCCGCCGCCTTCATGGCCACCGGCTACGCCAAGGCCACGGGACGGATCGGCGTCTGCCTGGCCACCTCCGGCCCCGGCGGCATCCATCTGCTCAACGGCCTCTACGACGCCAAGCTCGACCACGTCCCCGTGCTGGCCATCACCGGCATGCAGGAGACCGCCGTGCTCGGCACCGGCTACCAGCAGGAGGTCCACCTCGACAAGCTGTTCGCCGACGTGGCCGAGTACAACATGATGATCACCAACCCGGCCCAGCTGCCCTCGCTGGTGGACCTGGCCGTCCGGACGGCCTACGCGCGGCGCGGCGTCGCCCACCTCACGCTGCCCAACGACATCCAGGTGGCCGACGCGGGGGAGGACCCGTACCGGACGGTCGCGCCGGTGCGCGCGCCGGAGACCGCGCCGATCTACCTGCGGCCCCCGGGGCTGCCGCGCCGGGAGGACCTGGCGCGCGCGGCCGAGGTGCTCAACGCCGCCGAACGGCCCGCCATCCTGGCCGGGCAGGGCGCGTTGCACGCCCGGCAGGAGGTGCTGGCCGTGGCCGAGGCGCTGGGCGCGCCGGTGGTCAAGACGCTGCCCGGCAAGGCGGTCGTCCCGGACGACTCGCCGTACACGACGGGCGGGATCGGGCTGCTCGGCACCAAGCCGAGCGAGGAGCTGATGGACGAGGCCGACGTCCTGTTCATGATCGGCACGAACTTCCCGTACTCGAAGTTCCTCCCCGAGCCGGGCAAGGCGCGGGTGGTGCAGTTCGAGGCCGAGCCCACCAGGGCCGGGGCGCGGGTGCCGACCGACGTGCCCGTGGTGTGCGACGCCAAGGAGGGCCTGCGCGAGCTGCTGCCGCTGCTCACCCGGCGCGGCGGCGACGGACACCTGGCCAAGTACCAGAAGCTCATGGCCAAGTGGCGCTCCGACATGGACAGCCTGGAGAACCCCGACAGGGACCCGATCGCCCCCCAGTACGCCATGTCCGTCCTGGACGACCTGGCCGCCGACGACGCCATCCTGACCTGCGACAGCGGCACGATCGCCACCTGGGCCGCCCGCCACTGGACGATCCGCGGCGGGCGCGAGTTCTACCTGTCGGGCACGCTGGCCACGATGGCGCCCGGCCTGCCGTACGCCATCGCCATGCAGCACGCCTTCCCCGGCCGGCAGGTCATCGCCTACGTCGGCGACGGCGGCTTCGCGATGCTGATGGCCGAGTTCCTGACCGCCGCCCAGCACCGGCTGCCGGTCAAGGTCGTCATCAACAACAACAACTCGCTCGGCCAGATCCTGTGGGAGCAGATGGTCCTCGGCTACCCCGAGCACGGCGTGCGCTTCGCCCAGCCGGAGGCCGACTACTCGGTCTGGGCCAGGGCGTGCGGCGGGTTCGGCGCCAAGGTCACCAAGTCCGGGGACGTGGCCGCGGCGATCAGGCAGGCGCTCGCCCACGACGGCCCCGCCCTGGTGGACGTGGACGTCAACCCGAACGAGCCGCCGATGCCCGGCAAGGTCTCCTACGACCAGGCCAAGAGCTTCGCCCAGGCGTTCCTGAAGGGGCAGCCGCACAAGGCGGCCATCGCGACCACCCTGTTCAAGGACCGCATCCAGAAGTTCACCGACTGACCGGCGTCCGGCGGCCGGTCAGGGGGCCCGGCAGGCGGCGGCGATCCGGGCGGCGGTCTCCAGCAGCGGGTCCACCAGCCGGGGCAGCTCGCGGGCGCGCCGCGAGGCCAGCACGATCCCCACGGCGGCCACCGCCCGCCCGTCCACGACGACCGGCGCGGCCGCCGAGCACGAGCCGAGCGTCATCTCCTCGTGCGTCAGCGCGTAGCCCTGCGCCCGCACCGCCGCCAGCTCCCTGGCCAGCCGGCCCGGCTCGGTGACGGTGTGCGGCGTGGGCCGTTCGAGCGCGCGGGCCAGGTACGCCTGCACGAACCACTCCGGCTCGAAGGCCAGCAGCGCCTTGCCCACCCCGGTCGGGTGCATCGGCAGCCGCCCGCCCGTGCGCGAGACGATGGGCACGGCCCGCCTGCCGTACACCTTGTCCACGTACAGGACCTCCAGGCCGTCGCGGACGGCGAGGTGCACGTTCTCGCCGGTGGTGGCGAACAGCTCCTGGAGCCAGGGGTGCGCGCGGCCCTGGAGGCTGCCGGGCGCGAGCTGGCCGAGCTCCCACAGCCGCAGCCCCACCCGCAGCCGCCCGTCGGGGGAGCGGCTGAGCGCCTGCCACTCCTCCAGCTCGGCCACCAGCCGGTGGGCCGTGCTCAGCGGCACCCCGCTCCGCCTGGCCAGGTCGGTCAGCGTGAGCTGCGGATGGGCCGCGTCGAACGCCCCCAGGATGGCCAGCACCTTGGACGTCACCGTCTGCCCCGGACGCCGGGCTCCTCCGGACATGACCACACTCCTGCGCACATCTTCCACTCAGTGGAAGAGGCTACTCGGCTCCGAGGGCAGGCAGGCAGCAGACTTCCCTCATGCGAACTCAGGTCGGGATCATCGGCGCGGGCCCCGCGGGCCTGCTGCTGTCTCATCTGCTCCACCTGCGCGGCATCTCCTCGGTGGTGCTGGAGAAGCGCAGCCGCGCCTACGTCGAGCGGCGGGTCCGCGCGGGCGTCCTGGAGCAGGGCACGGTGGACACGCTCGTCGAGGCGGGCGTCGGCGCGCGCCTGCTGCGCGAGGGCCTGCCGCACCACGGCATCGAGCTGCGGTACGGCGGCGCTGGCCACCGCATCGCCTTCGACAAGCTCGTCCCCGGCCGGGCCATCACCGTCTACGGCCAGCAGGAGGTCGTCAAGGACCTGATCGCGGCCCGGCTGGCGGCGGGCGGCGACCTGCGGTTCGAGGTCGAGGACGTCGAGGTGCACTCGCCGGAGTCCGAGCCGTACCTCACCTTCGGCGGCGAGCGGCTCGACTGCGACGTGATCGCCGGGTGCGACGGCTTCCACGGCGTCTCGCGGCCGAGCGTCCCGGACGGGGTCCTGGAGGTGTTCGAGCGGGAGTATCCCTTCGCCTGGCTCGGCGTCCTGGCCGAGGTGGCGCCGTCGGCGGAGGAGCTGATCTACGCCAGGACCGAGCGCGGCTTCGCGCTGCACAGCATGCGCTCGCCCACGGTCAGCCGCTTCTACCTCCAGGTCCCGGCCGACGCCGACGTGGCGCAGTGGCCCGACGAGCGCGTCTGGGCCGAGCTGAAGGCCCGCCTGGAGACCGTCCCGGGCTTCGAGCTGACCACGGGCGAGATCATCGAGAAGGGCGTCACGCCGATGCGCTCCTTCGTCGCCGAGCCCATGCAGTACGGGCGGCTCTACCTGGCCGGGGACGCCGCCCACATCGTGCCGCCGACCGGCGCCAAGGGGCTGAACCTGGCCGTGGCCGACGTCCGGGTGCTGACCGAGGCGCTGGCCGCGTTCTTCGAGCACGGCTCGCCGGAGCTGCTCGACGGCTACTCGGCGGCGTGCCTGAAGCGGGTGTGGCGGGCGCAGCACTTCTCGTGGTGGATGACGACGCTGCTGCACACCTTCGACGAGGACGACCCGTACGGGCGGCGGCTCCAGACCTCCTACCTGGACTACGTCACCTCCTCGGAGGCGGCGGCGACCACGCTGGCGGAGAACTACGTCGGACTGCCCTTCGACCGACCGCACGACTGACCGCACGACTGACCGCACGACTGACCGCACGACCGACCGCACGAGCGACCGCGCCACCCGCCCCCCGGGCGGGCTGACCTCGGGCGATGCCTTAAAGTTGGCGCGTGGTTTTCGAGGAGGGCTGGGCGCATGCGCCCCTGCGGTGGTTGATGGACACGCTGGGCCATGCCCAGCTCGCCAGGATGGAGCGCGAGCCGGCGCTGGTCGCGGCCGTGGATCAGCACGCGGCGCTGCTGCGTGACGCGATCCCGCTCGACCGCGAGACCCTCGGCGACTATCTGCTTGGCTTCCTCGACGAGCTGCGCCACCGCGGCTGGATCTTCAGCGGCGACCACGACGCGCCCGCGCTGCGGCTGACGGCGGTCTGCTGGCTCGCCCGCGAACAGGGCTTCCTCGCCGAACCCGCCTGAGCCCGCGCCGGACGTCCCGCGCTCAGACGGCCACCACCTGGGCATCGGCCCCCGCTCCCGGTCGCCCGCGAGGCTCACGCCCGGCGACCGCGCCGCTCATGGCAAGGGCCGCTGGGCTCACGCCCGCCGGCCGGCCGTCCATGTGGGTCCGCGTGGCCGGGCGCTTGTCCCGGCCACACGGAGCTCAGCTCTCCGGCGGAAGGTCCGCGCGGGTCGCCCCGCCGGTCGTCCCGCCGGTCGGGCCCATGGTCGGGCCGGTCGGGCCGGTGGTGCCGGGCGTGCCGGGCGCGCCGGGTGTGGTGCGGGCCGGTTCGGCGGGCCGGGCCATCGAGCGGGCGTCCTCACGCCCCCGCTGGTACGCCTCGGCGTGCGCCCTGGCCTGCGGCGCCTCCGCCTCGATCCGGCCGATCCAGCGCTCCCAGCGCTGCTGCATCGGACGGACGAGCCCGCCGCCGAGACCGATGGCGATGATCGCGCCGATGGTGGCGAGCACGGTGATGAGCACCGGGGTCGTGACGGTCGTGGCGACGCCGATCTGGTTGAGCGCGGCGATGATGCCGAGCGCCCAGATGAAGACGGCCGCCGCGATGCCGAGCCAGCGCCCGTAGGACAGCCCGCCGAGCGCGCCGTCGACGAGATCCCGGACGGCCCGGGCGATCGCCCCGGCGATCACGATGATCACGATGGCGACCACGGCCTTGGGCAGCCAGCCCACCACCCCGTTGAGCAGCGCCGAGATCGGGTTGGGCCCGAAGACGCTGAAGGCGATCTGCAGGGTGATCAGCAGGATCGCGTAGTAGACGAGCTTGGCGAGCAGCCCGCTGGCGTCGTACCGGCTGCTTTCGAGCCAGCGCTGCACGCCGCTGCGCTGTACCGCCCGTTCGAACCCGACGCGGTCGAGGATCTTGTCCACGAGCTTCTGCAGCGCCTTCGCCACGATCCATCCGATGATCAGGATCACCAGGAACGCGACCAGCCTGGGCACGAACGTCGCGACCTGTCGCCAGGCGTCCGTCAGGCCTTGGCCAATATTGATGTCCACGGTTTCCTCCAAAACGAGGAGCTCATGGAGTCGCGGTACCCGGCTGAACTGGGACTATGCACGCATTGCTACCAAATTTTCGCTCAGTGTTACATTTGTACAAGTGTGCGCAGGGGTCAGTAGAGCCGGCGCAGGTCCATCTGGAAGTTCTGGTGCCAGGTCTGGCCGCCGTCCACGGTGGTCTCGCCGATCTCGTGCCAGGTGGTGCCGGTGAACGTCAGCGTGTAGCGGCTGGTGTAGGCGGGCGTCTGGAGGCTCCACTCGAAGGTGTCGTCGCCGACCACCGGCACCACCGTGGTGACGTAGCCGCGCGAGAACGCCTCCCAGCGGTACTGGCCGGTCGCCTCGGAGTAGTTGATCACCGCCAGGGCGCTGTCCACGATCGTGCGCGGGTCGGCCTTGTCGCGGCCCTGACCCTCGACCGAGATCACCAGGTCGCCCGCCTGCCAGCGCACCCGCTCGGTCTGCAGGTCCTGCCGGGTGCCCGAGGGCGTGACGGTCCAGCCCGCCCCCGCCCAGGTGCCGATCATGAACGACAGCCGCCGCATGGCCTCCGCCTGCCCGGTGGACGCCTGCCCGCCCGCGGCCGAGGCGGGCGTCCGGGCGGCCGTCGCCGGGGCGGGGGAGAGCAGGGCCGCCAGTAAGGCGAGCGGCAGGAGCAGGCGGACCAGTGACTTCATCAAGGCGTCCTCGTCAGTGAGCGGCTGATGCCGAGCCGGGGGTGAGCGGTCAGGTAGAGGCCGGTGGCGGCGTCGTACAGGTCGTTGGCGTCCATGCGCATGGGGGCCAGGGTGCTGCCGGCGGGCGTGACGTGGCGCAGGGCGCGCAGCCCCGCGTCGTGGGCGGCGGTCACCAGCTCGCTCATCGGCGCGGTGCCGCCGGCGGTGGTGGCGTCGGTCAGGTCGGACAGCCCGGCCGTGATCGCGGCGAACGCGTGGTCGGACGTCCCGCCCCTGATCAGGTGCTGGGCCAGCCAGAAGTAGCTGGCCCGGCCGCGGTACTGCCGGTAGACCGAGGAGACCATGGTCAGCAGCCGCTGGTAGGCGTTGCGGTACAGGGACTCGTAGAAGCCCAGAGCCTCCTGCTCGCTCACCTCGCCGCGTTCGGTGGCCGTGATCGAGGCCGCGGCCAGCAGGGCGCTGTACATGGCCAGGTGCACGCCGGTCGACAGCAGCGGGTCCAGGAAGCAGGCGGCGTCGCCGGCGATGCGGTAGCCGGGGCCGCAGAAGGAGTCGGCCACGTACGAGAAGTCCTGCTCGACGCGCACCGGGCCGGTGAACCTGCCGATCAGCCCCGCCACGGTCGGCGACTCGGCCACCACCGCGTGGAACATCTCCTCCGGCGACCGGTAGTGGGCACGCCGCTCCAGGAAGCGGGTCTGGTGGGTGACGAAGCCGACGCTGAACACCTCGCCGCGCAGCGGGATCACCCAGTACCACCCTTCCGGTGAGGAGATCACGTTGATGCCGCCGCCCGGCGTGTCGGGAAGGAGCTCGCCGCCCTGGTAGTAGCCCCAGATGGCGACGTTCCTGAAGACGTCGTGCGGGCGTCGGTCACGGAAGTGCTGCGCCGACAGTACCCCGGCGCGTCCGGAGGCGTCGACCACGTGATCGAAGCGCTCCAGGCCGCGATCCCACTCGGCGGCACGGGCGCGGCCGTCCTCGAACAGCACCCGCCTGACCCTGGCCTGCTGGATCACCTCGACGCCCTGGGAGGCGGCGTGGTCCAGCAGCACCTGGTCGAAGTCGTCCCGGTCCACCTGCCAGGAGCGCACCTCGGGGCCGAAGGTGGCCGCCCAGTTCACCGTCCAGTCGCGCTCGGCGCCCCAGCGCAGCAGCAGGCCCTCCTTGACGGGATAGCCGCGCTCCTCGATCTTCTCGTGCGCCCCGGCGTAGTCGATGATCGTCCGGCAGGACGGCGAGACGGACTCGCCGATGTGGTAACGCGGGAAACGTTCGCGTTCCAGGAGCCGGACGTCCATTCCGTTGCGGGCCAGCAGCGTCGCGGCGATCGAGCCCGCCGGGCCGCCGCCGATCACTAATACCTTGGTCATCGCGAGCCCTTCCGATAATCGATACGTATTACGCAGTGACGGGCCCGGCGTACGGGGCCCAATACGTAGGCCGATACGTATATTCCGGCGTTATTCTGGACCGCCGGCCCGGCCTGTTCGATGATGCGTCTGAGTTCCGTTCCGTCTTTCTTCAAGGAGCGCGCATGGGATTGAACCTCCGGCTGGTCGTTCCCCTGGTCTACGCCGCCGCGGTGGTCGTGGCCTTCCTGATCGGCAAGACGGTCGGCTCGGTGGTCGTCATCGCCGGCGCCGTCCTCGTGGCCCTGTTCTTCGTGCTGTCCGGCCGGTCACGTCAGCGCGAATAGGGCCCCCCACGGGTCGCGCACGATCGTCGCCCGGGGATGCCCGGGGGCGGTCGTGGCGCCCAGCCGGGCCGCCGCCGCGGCGGTCGCGGCGCGGTCGGCGGTCGCGAAGAACGTCATCCACTGCGGCCGCGCCCCCGTCCCCTCGCGGACCTCGGGCGCGACGCCGAGCAGGTCCCGGTAGAACGCGGCCCCGGCCGACCACAGCTCGTGGGCGCACCACGTGCCCGGCTCGCCGGCCAGCACGATCCCGGCCGGCCGGTGCCCCTCCCAGAAGCCGACGGCCGCCCCCGCCGGGTCGGTCGCGAACAGCACGCGCCCGTCCTGGCCGGCCGCCATCGGGCCGAAGACGACGCCGCCGCCCAGCTCCTTCACCCGTACGGCCACGGCGTCCGCGTCCGGGGCCGCCAGGTAGGTGTTCCAGGAGGCGGGCAGGCCCGGCGGCACCCGGCCGAAACCGGCCACGACCTGGCCGCCCAGCTCGACGAAGGAGTAGCCGCCCTCCTCGCGGAAGGTCCAGCCGAACAGCTCCCCGTAGAAGGCACGCGCGCCGGCCGGGTCGAGCGCCCCGTAGTCCACCCAGCACGGCTCGCCCGGCTCATAGTGCTCGTGAATCGGCACGCCCGGCCTCCTCGTCCACATCGTTCACATCGTCGGCTTCGTGCGCGTCCAGGGCCGCCAGCCGCAGGTGCGCGGCGACGAGCGGCGCCACGACCTCGGGCCGCTCGATCAGGCACAGGTGCCCAGCGCCGGGGACGGTGACCGTGCGGCACCGGGGGACCGACTCGCGCAGCAGCGCCGCGCCGGCCCGGAACGTCGGCATGTCCTGGTCGCCCACGACGACCAGCGTGCGCGCCCGGATGCCGCGCAGGTCCTCCACCGTGTGGACGTGCCTGCTCAGCCCGTGCATCGCGCCGTCGCGCAGCTCCCGCCACGAGTGCCGGGCCACGATCGCCCGCAGCCTGGCCCGCAGCCCGGGATGGTCCTCGGTGCCGCGGAAGATGTCCGGCGGCGAGGACATCCACAGGTCGGCGAGCTGCTCGCCGTCCGCGCCCATCCGAGCCAGCCCGGCCAGCGCCCGGTAACGCTCGGCGGTGCCCGGCTCGGGAGGCGCGCCGGCGATGGTCGGGGAGCCGACGATCAGCCCGCGCACGTCACCGGGATGGTCGACGGTCAGCTGCAGCGCGATCATCGAGCCGATCGACTCGGCCACCACCAGCGTGGCCGACTCCGCCCTGGCCAGCCCGGCCAGCTCGGCCGCCAGGGCGGGCAGCGACGTGCCCGGCCGCAGCGGCCCGGACCGCCCGTGTCCCGGCAGGTCCACGCCGACGTGCCGCCAGCCGGGCAGCAGGTTCCACAGCGGCTCCCAGACCGAGGCGTCCATCGTGTAGCCGTGGATCCACAACACGGCCCGGCCCTCGCCGGTCGAGCGCACGTACAGGCTCATGAGGACGCTCCGGCGGGGACGGGGGCGAAGCCCTGGCAGAAGCGGCGGAAGGCGATGACCGGGGTGTCGCCGGCGTCCAGCCGCTGCGGGGCGCCGGTGTCCAGGTGGTCCCAGACGACGCGGTCCTGGTCGAAGGCGTAGCGGGCGCCGTGCACGAGCGCCGGCAGCGAGTCCCGCTGGTCCGGCCGCACGCCGATGGCCACCCGTCCCACGCAGCCCGTCCCGTCCGGCACCGCGCCGGTGACGATCGTGTACGGCGCCGACTCCGTGCCCAGCTCGGTCACCACGAGGTGCGGGCTGTAGGCGCGGGCCACGAACCGGGAGGCGAAGTCGAGCCGCCGCTCCCGCTCCCACGGCGGCGCCTTGGTCCGGAACTCGCCCTCGATGACCAGCTCGTCGTGCCCGCCCATGCTGACCCGCATGCCGCGCACCGAGGGCACCAGGTGGACGGTGCTGAAGTGCTGGGCGTCGAAGGCGTTCTCGACGACGTACTCCGCCGGGACCGTCACCGGCTGGTTCACCGCCGCCACGATCACCAGGTCCTCGGCCGCCTGCTTGATCGCCTGCTCGAAGCCGCGGTCGTCGCCGGGGTCGCCGGACAGCCGGGCGAACAGCGCCGCCCCGGCCCGCAGCGTCCGCAGCTCGCCCACCGACCAGCGGCGGCCGGACCCGCCCAGCGAGACGCGCTTGCCGTGGAAGGGGCAGATCACGCAGTCGCCGTCCAGTTTGCCGCCGTAGGCCAGATGGGCGCCCCGGTGGGGGCAGGTGGCCTCGAACACCCGGATCCGCTCGCCGTCGCGCACGGCCATCAGGCGCGCGCCGCCCAGCCGCAGCGGGGTGAGCCCCGGGCCGATCTCGTCGTCGAGGGCGAGCAGGAACCACCCGCCGTGGAGCTCCCCGTTTCCGGCCGTCATCTCTCCAGCGCCCCAATCACCTCTGTGGCCGCGCGCTCCCCGCTGGCCATCGCCATGTGCGCCATGGGCGGGCCGGACAGGCCGACGGTGGCCTCCCCGGCGAAGAAGACCGTCCCGCCCAGCGGTTCGGCCCAGGCCGGGGACGCCCACAACGTCCCCACGCCCGGGTAGGTGTACGCGCCGCCCGCCCACGGGTCGGCGCCCCAGTCGGACACCACCACCTCCGGGTTCAGCCCCCGCGTCCACGGCAGGGCGCGGGCCAGCAGCGCGGCCAGGCCGCCCGGCTCGGCCCACGCGCTCCGGGCCGCCGCCGCGGCCCGGCCCTTGGCCATCACCAGCACCTCGGGCCGTCCGGCGGTCGTGCTGACGAACCCCAGACGGCCGCCGGCGTCGAAGACCACGACGGACTCGGGGGCGGCCACGGGATAGGCGGCCAGCCCGCACCAGGCGTCGCCGGGCCGCAGCTCGTAGGCCGCCGCCTGTTTGCGAACCGGCAGGTCGTCCAGCACGAGCCGTCCCTCGGCGACCACCGGCGGCGGCACGGTCACCACGGCGGCGGCGGCGCTCTCCACGTGTCCCGCGGCGGTCAGCGCCCGCACCCGGCCCGGCGTCCAGGCCAGGCGGACGACCGCGTCGCCGAGCCGCACCCGCAGCCCCTCGGCCAGCCGCGCGGGCAGCCGGTCGAAGCCGCCCGGCAGCGCGAACTCGCCCCGCCCGGACCGGTCGGCCCGACGCAGTGCGGCCAGCGCGGGCGCGCTCAGCGCCTCCGGCTCGGCCGCCCAGTTCTGCCTGAACCACTCCGCCGCCGGTTCCAGGGCCTGCGGGCACCGCGCCGTCTCCTCCTTGAGCCACGTCGCGACCGGCACGTCCCAGGGGCTCGCCCCCGCCAGGCGGCGCAGCGGCTCCCGGGCCGCGCCGGACGTCAGCCGCTCCTCCAGCAGCGGCGGCGTGGGCCGCAGCGCGGTCAGCGGGCGCGGCCCGCCGGGCAGCAGCACCCGGGCCGCGCGCCGCGGCACCGGCACGGGCGCCTCCAGGCCGGGCAGCGCCGCGATCGGGTTGCGGTCGCCGTGGACGACCTGCGCGCCCAGCTCCAGCAGGGTCGGCCGGTGGGTGCGGATCCGGCCGCCCACCCGCTCCCTGGCCTCCAGCACCGTGACCGCCAGCCCGGCGGCGGTCAGCCGCGCGGCCGCCGCCAGCCCGCTCACCCCGGCGCCGATCACGACGACGTCAAGCTCTGCCACCGGCACATCCTCTGTAGTAGTTTGTCCTCGGCCTGATCACGAGGAGACGCCATGACGGCACCCCGCACGCTGCCCGGCCACCTGCCGCACCCGTTCTCTCCTCGCGGGCGGCTCGACCCGTATCCGGCGTACCGCTGGCTGCGCGAGCACGATCCCGTGCACTTCGACGTCACCTCGCGCATGTGGCTGCTGACCGCGCACGCCGACTGCGCGCTCGCGCTGCGCGACCCGCGCTTCTCGGCCGCGCTCGGGCAGCGGGAGCGGGTCAGGGACGACGAGCTGCCGCCGTCGATGCTGACCACCGATCCCCCCGAGCACCAGCGCCTGCGCTCGCCCGGCGCGCTGCTGATGGGCCCGGCCGCGATCCGCGGCATCGCCGGCGACATCGAGGCCGGCATCGGCGCGGTGCTCGACGGGCTGGCCGGCCGGGAGGAGATCGAGGCCACCGCCGACCTCGGCGAGCCGCTGGCCACCGGCGTGCTGGCCAGGCTGTTCGGCCTGCCGGCCGCCGACGTGCCGGCCTTCGCCGGGCTGGCCGCCCGCGTGTCGGTCAACCTCGACCCGCTGGCCGGGCCGCAGGCCGCCGCGGCCGGGCGGGCCGCGATGGGCGAGCTGACCCGCTTCCTCGGCGAGCGCGCCGACGCCGCCGCCGAGGCCGCCGGGAACGGACCGGGCGGCTCGCCGTTCGGGCGGCTGGCCGCCGACGACCGGCTGACCAGGGCCGAGATGCTCGGCATCGCCGCGCTCACGGTCGTCGGCGGATGGAAGCCGCTGGCCGAGATGGTGGGCAACGCCCTCCACTGGCTGCTGCCGCGCGAAGAGGCCGCCGGCCTGATCAGGGACGGCGGCCCGCAGGTGGCCGAGCAGGCCGTCGACGAGCTGCTGCGGCTGGAGTCGCCGATCCCGTTCACCGCCCGGGTGACCACCGAGGCGGTCCCGCTGGACGGCGGCCTGATCCCGGCGGGGGCGAGGGTGCTGGCCCTGGTCGGGGCGGCCAACCGCGATCCGGCGGTGTTCGACCGGCCCGACGAGCTGCTGGTCACCCGGTCGCCCAACCCCCATCTGGCCTTCGGCGCGGGCACCCATCTCTGCCTGGGCGCGCCGCTGGTCAGGCAGGCCGGCGGGCTGCTGCTGAGCGGGCTGCTGGAGCGGTATCCCGGGCTGCGCCGCACGGGGAAGCCGCCCGCCTGGGCGCCGGGCCTGGTGCCCAGGAGGCTGACCGGCTTCACCCTCGCCATCTGAGCCCCTTCCCCGGTCAGCGGACGTTGGCGCCGCGCCAGCGGAAGGTCAGCAGGCTCAGCAGCAGCGCCGCCAGGCACCAGCCGCCCAGCACCGCGGCGGTCCTGCCCAGCTCCCACGCGCCGGCGGGCTCCACCACCGCGAAGTCGGCCGGCAGGAACACCGAGCGCAGGCCCTGCGTCATCCACTTCAGCGGGAAGAACGCCGCCAGGCTCTGCATCCACGCCGGCAGCTCGCTGTAGGGGAAGAACACCCCGGAGATGAACTGCAGCACCAGGAACGGCAGCGTGACGATCGCCGCGGCCGAGCGGGCGTTGGGGATGATCGCGCTGAAGGCCACCGCCAGCAGCGAGCAGGACGTCGCCCCGAGCAGCAGCACCCAGGCGAAGGTCAGCCAGTGTCCGGCGTCCGGCGGCAGCGGCAGGCGGAACAGCGCGACGCCGACGCCCAGCAGGATCGCCGCCTCCAGCACCCCGGTCACCACCACCCGGACGATCTTGCCGACGAAGTACGCCGTCTTGGGCATCGGCGAGGAGGCCAGGCGGCGGATCATGCCGTTGTCCCGCTCGATCGCGATGTTGATGGCCAGGCCGTTGAAGCTGACGCTCATGATGCCGCAGGCGATGATCCCGGCCACGAACATCTGCTTGAAGTCGGTGTGCGTGCCGGGGACCGTGCCGGAGAAGATCGAGCCGAGCACCAGCAGCAGCACGATCGGCAGCAGCAGCGTGAAGAACAACGACTGCCGGTTGCGGAAGAACGACTTCAGCTCCACCGACGAACGGGCCGCCGACGCCCGCCACAGCCCCGACCCGCCGCCCGACGCGCGCACGGGACGGCCCTGCTCGGCCACGATCGCGTTCGAGCTGGTCATGCCTGGGCCCCCTGGTTCTCGCGGATCAGCTTGAGGTAGACGTCCTCCAGCGTGGGCCGGTGGACGCGCAGGTCGGGCAGCTCGTCGGCGCCCGCGCGGGCGGCCCAGGGCAGCAGCGCGGCCAGGGCCCGCGTGGGCGTGTGGGTGAGCAGCGTGAGCGTGCCGCCGGGCACGCCGGGCGTGCAGGACGGGTCGAGCGCGGTGCCCGCGGGCAGGTCCGGCAGGTCGGCCGCGCTCAGCTCGGGGGTGAGGGTGAAGCTGACAGCGGCGGGCGTGTCGCGCCGTCCGCCCAGCTCGCTCACCGGCCCGGTCTCGACGATCCGGCCGGCCACGATCACGGCCGCGCGCTGCGCCAGCGCCTCCACCTCGTCAAGGTAGTGGGTGGTCAGCACGGTCGTCTTGCCCTGGTCGGCGAAGAAGCGGACCAGGGCCCACGCCTCCATCCGGGCCTCCGGGTCCAGCCCGGTGGTCGGCTCGTCGAGGAAGATCAGGTCGGGGTCGCCGACGACGCCGACGGCCACGTCCAGGCGGCGCAGCTGGCCGCCCGAGAGCGTCTGGGCCTGCTTGCGCTCCTTGGCGCCGAGGCCCACCATGTCGATCACCTGCGCCGCGGGCAGCGGCGCGGGGTAGAAGGCGGCGAAGTGCTCGACGACCTCGCGGACGGTCAGGTCCGCGTAGGCGCCCGTCGTCTGCGGCACGATGCCGAGCCGCGCCCGCCACTGCGGGGCGTCCTCGGCCGGGTCACGGCCGAGGACTCGCACGTCGCCGCCCGAACGCCTGCGCACGCCTTCGAGGATCTCGACCGTGGTCGTCTTGCCCGCGCCGTTGGGCCCGAGTAAGGCGAACACCTCTCCGGGACGAACGTCCAGGTCCACACCCTGCAGGATGAGAGCGGGACCGTACTGCTTGCGCAGCCCCCGTACGTGGATGGGGTTCGCCTGGTCGTCGGACATGATCTCCTCTACCTCCTCTTGGCGTGCGTGGCTCCCGGCGTCAGGTGCAGCAGCAGCAGGGGCAGCAGCAGCAGTTGACGTCGCCGGCCGCGATCGAGTCGAGGTCGCCCTCGCTCAGCTCGGCCATGTCGATCTGCGGCGTCTCGGGGATGTGGAACTCGAACGTCCCCGTCTCCAGCCCGCGCTCCCACAGCGAGACCTGCACGTCGAGGTTCGTGTCGTGGTGGCCGTCGGGAACATTGCGCACGAGGTTGATCTGGGCGCCCGCGGGAACCTCGAGGCCGGCCTCGGCCAGCGCCTCACGGGGGTTGCTGTCCAGCTTCGCCGAGAATTCCTCGCTCGACCACGCGGTGATCAGGACTCGCGTGTAGGCGTTGACGAATTCGGTCCGCTCTCTGGGGTTCAGGGCCATTGCGTCCTCCTGGAACTTTTCCCCTTCGGCGCGGTGCGCCGTCTCGGAACGGAGTCTTACACAGCCGAATTCGCAGTGCCTAGACTTAATTTCCGGGGCCCTGGATTAAGTATTGAGAGCCCTCTGCTTAAAAGGTACTCTGCAAATACGCCGACCGGAACAATACGAAGCGATATACGTATTCGATGGCCGGAAATGCGTATCGAGAATATTCGTCTGCGTAAGCCATCGGGAGAACCCATGTCCGGGACGTACGTATCCCCCCGGGTGCCGCCGGGACCCGCCGGAACCCAGAGCCTGAGGGCCATGCGCGACGCTCCGCTGGAGTTCGTCACCGCCATGGCGGCCCTCGGCGACGTCACCCGCCACGACGCCGACGGCGAGCCGGTCTACATGCTCAACCGCCCCGACCTGGCCAGGCACGTGCTGAAGGAGAACGGCGCCGCCTACACCAAGGAACGCACGCCGGACGACGACATGCTCCGCCCCCTGCTCGGCAACGGCCTGCTGACCAGCGACGGCGCCGAGTGGGCGGCCCAGCGCAGAATGTGCGCGCCCGCGTTCAGGCCCGCCGAGGTGGGCCGGTTCGACCGGGTCATCGTGGAGGCGGCCGAGAACCTGGTGGCGCACTGGGCCGGCGGCCGGCCCGTACGCGTCGACCACGACCTGACCTCGCTCACCCTCACCGTGATCGTGAAGGCCATGCTGGGCACCGACATCGGCGTCGCGGGCGAGGGCTTCGGCCGCGCCGTGGACGCGGTCAACCGCTTCATCGGCCACTACGTGCCCAGCGACGACCCCGACCCGGCCGACACGGCCGCCCGGCACGCCGGCTTCCTGCGCGCGCGGGCCTTCCTCGACCGGGTCACCAGGCTCATCATCGCCGCCCGCCGGGCCGGCGGCGCGGGCGACGACCTGCTCGGCGCGATGCTGGCCGAGGGGCACGCGATGTCCGACGCCGACCTGCGCGACCAGGTGCTGACCATCGTGATGGCCGGGCACGAGACCACCGCCAAGTCGCTGACCTGGACGCTCTACCTGCTGGACCGCAACCCGGCGGCGGCCGAGGCGGTGCACGCCGAGATCGACGAGGTGCTGGCCGGCCGCTCGCCCACGGCCGCCGACCTGCCCAGGCTGCGGCGCTGCCGGCAGGCCGTCCAGGAGGCCATGCGGCTCTACCCGCCGGTCTGGCTGATCTCGCGCCGCGGGACGGCCGACGACGTGCTGGACGGCTACGACGTGCCGGCCGGGTCGCTGGTGTGCGTCAGCCCGTGGGTGCTGCACCGGGATCCGAGGTACTGGGAGCAGCCGGATGCGTACCGGCCGGAGAGGTTCGACCCCGACCGGGCCGCCCGGCTGCTCAGCCACCAGTACCTGCCCTTCGGCGGCGGCCCGCGCATCTGCGTCGGACGGCACTTCGCGCTGGTCGAGGCCACGCTCGTGCTCGCGGTGATCCTGCGCGGGCTGCGCATGGAGCTGGTGCCGGGCTTCCCCGTCGAGCCCGAGGCGCTGGTCACGCTGCGGCCCCGGCACGGCCTGATGATGACCCCGAGGCCCCGGTGAGCGCCCCGGTGAGCGCCCGGGTGAGTGCTCAGGCCGCGACCGGCTCCTACGACGCCGCCAACACCACCTGGGGAGGCGTGGCGGGCGAGCTGGCCCGGCTGGAGGCCCAGGCGGCGCTCTCCTTCGAGGAGGAGCTGCGCATCATGCGCGACCTCGGCCTGACCGGCCAGGGCCCGCTGCTGGAGCTCGGCGCCGGGTCCGGCGCGGTCACCCGCAGGCTGCGCGCCGCCGAGCCGGGGCTGCCGGTCATCGCGCTCGACGTGGACGCCGCCCTGCTGCGCAACGCGGGCGGCTGCGGCGCGCCGCTGGTCACCGCCGACGGCGCCCGGCTGCCGTTGCGTACCGGCAGCGTGGGCGGCGTACTGCTGCGGTACGTACTGCAGCACGTGGGCGATCCGGCGCCGATGCTGGCCGAGGCGCTGCGCGTGCTGCGTCCCGGCGGCCGGATCGTGGTCGTCGAGGTGGACAGCATGTTGTGGGGGCTGGCCGACCCGATGTACCCGGAGCTGGCCTCCGTGCACGCCACCATGGCGCAGGCCCAGCGCGGCGCCGGAGGCGACCGGCAGATCGGCAGGAAGCTCACCCGGCTGCTGCGCCGCGGCGGGTTCGCCGACGTGGTGCTGCGCCCGTTCGCCACCACCAACGACACCCACCCCACCGCGGCCTTCGCCCCGCACCTGGGGCCCGAACGCCTGGCGCCGCTCGTCGCCTCGGGCGCGCTGCCGGTGGCGGGGCTGGCCCTGGCCGCCGACCGCTGGCGGCGTTTCCTGGCCGACCCGGACGCCTGGGTCATGCTGCTCGGCTTCGTCGTCGCCGGGACCGCACCGTACGGACCGGCTCAGCACCCATCGGAAGGAAGCACGTCATGAGTCCGTTCTGGAAGATCTTCATCGCGATCTTCAGCTACATCAGCGCGATCGTGGGCCTCGGGCTGGCCGTCGTGAACGCCAGCGAGAAGCCGCCCGCGACCTCGCTGGCCATCGTGTACGGCGCCGCCGGCCTGCTGTTCCTGGCCGTGGGCGTGCTGCTCAGCCGCAGAGCCCGCTACTGAGGGCGGCCCGGGGCCCGGCCCTTCAGGAGGCCGGGTCGCAGGGGCGCACCTCGACGATGTCGCCGGGCGCGTAGGGCATCTTGCGCGCCCACGACTCGGCCTCCTCGGCCGACTGGACCTCGATGACCCAGATGCCGCCGATCTGCTCCCGCCCGACCGCGTACGGCCCGTCGACGGCGGGCCCGTCGGGCCTGACCAGCTTGCCCTCCCTGGACCTGGTCAGCCCCGCGCCGTACTTGACCTTGACCCCCGCCATCGCCATCGCCCGGCCGAACTGGCGGTGCGCCTCGGCCATCCGCTCCCGCTCGCTCTCGCTGAAGGCGTCCCAGAGCATCTCGTCGCCGTGGATCAGCAGCACGAAGTCCATGAGTCGTCTACCTCCCTGTGGGTTCTGCCCCAAAGGCGTGGTGGGGCGCGGGCAGAGCCCCGGTTGGCACTATCGTGACATCCTTCCACGGTCGCAGCGCCGTAACTCGACCCGGTCGCCCGGCCCGGCCGGCAGGCGCCCGGCCCACTCCAGCGCCGCCTCCTCCGACGGCAGGTCGAGGATCCACATGCCGCCCAGCTCGGGACGGCCGTCCTCGCGCGGCTCCCCCTTCGCCGCGTCCGGGCGGGCCAGCCGCGCGCCGAACAGCACCGTGACGCCGGCCTCCCGCAGCTCCCGCCCGAAGTCGAGGTAGGCGCCGAACAGCGCGGCGCGGTCCTGTCCGGACAGCTCGGCCCAGGCCCGTTCCGGCCCGTGGATCAGCAACGCGAACTCCATGACGGCTCCTCCCGTGCGCTCACATCTGCCGCCGCGCCAGCCGCGCGAACAGCCCCTGCTCCTCGGCGAGCAGCTCGTCGTAGGTGCCCTGCTGGACGATGCGCCCGCCGTCGAGCACCAGGATCTTGTCGGCGTCCCGGACGGTGGACAGCCGGTGGGCGATGACCACGCGCGTGGCGTTGAGCCGCCGGGTGCTCTCGGCGATGACGTTCTGGGCGGGGTTGTCCAGGGCGCTGGTCGCCTCGTCGAAGAAGACGATGCGGGGCCGGGAGACCAGCGCCCTGGCGATCATGATGCGCTGCCGCTGGCCGCCGGAGAGCGTGTTCGTGCCCTCCGACAGGACGGTGTGCATGCCCATCGGCATGGCCGTGATGTCGTCGGCGATGCCGGCCATCGCCGCCGCCTCCCAGGCGTCGTCGATGGTGTGGTTCGTGCTGCCGACGATGTTCTGCCTGATGTCGCCGGCCAGCAGCGCGCCGTTCTGCAGCACCACGCCGCACTGCCGGCGCACCGCGCCGAGGTCCAGTTCGCCCAGGTCCTGGCCGTCGTACAGGACCGAGCCGACGTCGGGCTGCTCGAAGCCGAGCAGCAGGCGCAGGATCGTGGACTTCCCGCTGCCGGTCGGGCCCACGATCGCGACGAACTCGCCGGGCTCGATCGACAGGTCGATGTCGGTGAGCACCGCGGGGCCGTCCGCGCCGTAGCGGAAGGACACCCGCGACAGGCTGACGCGGCCCGACAGGTCGCCGGGGTCGGCCTTGCCCGCGTGGTCCTCCGGCTCGGCCTCCAGCACCGGCGCCAGCTTCTCCAGCATCGGCACGACGCCCATGGCCGTGATGGCCGCCCCGGTGAACTGCAACACCGAGGCGATGAGCAGGCTGAACGCGGCGAAGAAGGCCAGGAACGCGCTGATCGGGAGCTGCCCGCGCAGCGGCCCGGCGGCCACGGCGAAGATCACGACCGAGCAGACCAGCGGGAACCCGGCGTTGAAGGTGGTCACCACGTTCTGCAGCCGCCGGGCCGCGGCCGAGGTGGTCCTGGTGGCCATGAAGTCGCGCGTCCACACGCCGAACGCCTGGTCCTCCGCGGCCGCCACGCGCAGCTTGGGCACCGCCGACAGCAGCTGGAACACCCGCGAGGACAGCCGCTGCTCCTGCTCGTACAGGCGGCGTTGCAGGCGCACCTCGAAGAAGCCGGCGACCGCGCACACCAGCACGCCGGCCAGCACCAGCAGGGTCGCCAGCAGCGCCAGGCCGACGTCGTAGAAGTACACCAGCGCCAGGTTGGCCAGCCCGCCGAACAGCCCGAGCGTCGCCGTCGTCATCACGCCCGACAGCGTCTCCTGCGCCGCGCTCACGCCCAGCACGGTCGTGCCCAGCTCGCCGGTGGAGTACCGGCCGAAGAACGTGACGGGCAGCGACAGCAGCCGGGTCCACGCGCCCGCCTGCACCCGGGCCGACGAACGGCCCTCGATGCGCAGGGCCGCGACGTTCTGCACGATCGACAGCGCCCCCGCCACCAGCGCGCCGCCGATCACCAGCGCCGCGCCCTGCACGATGAGGTCGCGCTCGGCCCGCTGCACGAACGTCCCCAGCACCAGCCCGGTCATCGCGGGCACCAGCAGGCCGATGACCGCCACCAGCGTGCCCAGGGAGGCCAGCACCCACAGGTCGCGGCCGTTGCGGGCCAGGCCGAAGCGCAGCAGCCCGGCCACGGTCCGCACCTCGCGCGGCAGCGGCTGGTACAGCACCTCGGCCTTGCCGCTCAGCGTGGCGGCCACCGCCTTGGTGATCGGCGTGACCCGGCTGTGGCCCGGCTGGGCCACCACGTACCGCGAGCCGATCGGCAGCAGGGCCACCGGCGTCCCGTCGTCGGACCGGTAGCCCACCATGGGCCCGATGTCGTGTTTCCACCAGCCGTCGTCCAGCCGGACCGAGCGCGTGCGCACCCCGGAGGCCAGCGCGACGGCCTGCAGCGGATCGGACCCCCGGGCCTGGCCGGGCGGCGGCGCGGTCACGGTGAACCCGCCGTGCGAGGCCACCAGCCTGGCCGCGGCCAGCGCCGGCGGGTCGGCGGTGACGTCGGCCAGGCGCACCTTGGCCTCGGTGTCGCGGACCAGCGTGTCGAAGCCGCGGCGGGCCGCCCGGGTCGTGCCGGCCTCGCGCTCCTTGCGCCGCCGCAACGCCTCCAGCTCCTGGGCCCGCCGCCGCTCGACCCGGCGGTCCACGGTGTAGAGGAAACGGATGGCGTGCTCGACCCAGCGGGCCCAGATCGTCTCGTCGGCCAGCAACTGCCAGGTCGAACGGGCGCGCAGCCGGGCGGGCGCGTCGGCGACCAGCCAGTCCCGCTCGGTCACCGCCAGCTCGGCGCCCGCGGTCAGCACGCCGGCCACCCCGTCGGGCATCTCGACCGCGCCCGCCTCGACGGTCATCCACCGCACGCCGTCCACCGACCGGGCGGCGCGCCCGGCGGGCAGCTCGGTCACCGCGTCGGGCAGCAGCGGGACGAACTCGCGCGGCGGCAGCGCGTCGCGCAGGGCGGTGGCCAGCGCGATCATCCCCGCCTCCAGCCCGCGGACGAACTGCCGGACGGCCAGCCCGTACTCGGCGGTGGACATCGTCGCCGACCGGTTGGTGCCCGACAGCTCGCCCAGCCTGGCCAGCGGCAGACGCGACACGCGGGTGCCGAGCACCGGACGGCCCACGATGCCGTGCCTGGGCCCCTTGGGCGAGCCCGGCAGCAGCGTGCCCTGCCGCACCCGGCACAGGTAGTGCCACCGGCCGACCGGACGGCCGCCCTCCAGCCGCACCGCGAACAGGTCGACCGCGCCCTCCTCCACCAGCAGCACCTCGCGCACGCCCGACACCACGAACAGGTTCTCCGCCGAGTAGTCCACCGGCGTGGCGGCGTCGGTGAAGAACGGGGAGAAACCGGCCACCTTCAGCACTGCGTCATCCTCCGTGTCGTCCGCCGGGTCGTCCGTCGTGTCGTCTGCCGTGTCGTCTGCCGGGTCATCCGCCGTCGCCGTTCTTGCGCGAGCTCCTGAGCAGCTCGGCGTAGTGGCCGTCGAGCGCCAGCAGCTCGGCGTGCCGGCCGCGTTCGACCACCTCGCCGCGGTCGAGCACGATGATCTCGTCGGCGTCGCGCACGGTGGACAGCCGGTGCGCGATGATCAGACAGCCGCAGCCGCGCCGGCGCAGGTTGTCGGCGATGGTCCGCTCGGTCTCCGGGTCCAGGGCGCTGGTCGCCTCGTCCAGGATCAGCAGCGTGGGCTGGATCGACAGGGCACGCGCCAGCTCCAGCCGCTGCCGCTGGCCGCCGCTGAGGTTCCTGCCGCCCTCCAGCACCCGGCTGTTGAGGCCGCCGGGCCGGGCCGCGATCAGGTCGAACAGCGCCGCGTCGCGCAGCGCCGAGACCGCCACCTCGTCCGGCACGTCGTCGCTCCACAACGTCAGGTTGTCCCGCACGGTGCCCTCGAACAGGGTGATGTCCTGGTCCACGTAGGCGACGGAGGAGGCCACGACGGCCCGCGGCAGGTCGTCGCGCGGCCGGTCGTCCAGCAGCACCTGGCCGGAGGTCGGCGCGTACAGGCCGGCGGCCAGCTTGCCGGCGGTGGACTTGCCGCTGCCGGAGTTGCCGACGATCGCCACCCGGCGGCCCGGCACCACGGTGAACGAGAGGTTCCTGATGACGGGAGCGGCGAGCGCGTTGTAGCCGAAGGTCACGTCGGCGAACTCCAGCCGCCCGTCCAGGCGCCCGCCGGGGTCGGCCTGCTCCCTGCCGGCGGCGGCCCGCTCGAGCGTCCTGGCCATCGGGTACTTCTCGACGTCGTACAGGCGGCAGATGTCGGCCGAGATGTCCTGCAGCTGGCCGCCCAGGTTGGTGAGCTGGGTGACGGGCCTGGACAGGGCGTTGAGCAGCGTCTGGAACGCCACCAGCATGCCGACGCTGATCACCCCGTCCACCACCCGCAGCCCGCCGATCAGCAGGATCAGCCCGCTGTTGATCCCGGCCAGCAGCGGCGGCACGACGGTCAGCGTCGCCGTGGCCACGCCCAGCCGCTGCTTGGCGGTGACCGCCTTGGCCAGGAACCCGGCCCAGCGCTGGAACGCCGTCGGCTCGGCCCCCGTCGCCTTGACCGTCTCCACGAGCTGCAGCGTGTTGAACGTGGTGGAGGTCAGGTTCCCCAGGTCGGCCCGCAGCGCCGCCACCGCGTCCGTCCGCGCCCGCGACACCTGGCGCAGCACCAGGATGTTCAGCAGCGCCATCGACACCCCGACCAGCCCGAGCAGCACGTCGTAGCGGATGAGCACGGCCGCGTAGAACAGCACCAGGACGAGGTTCACCAGCGTGACGGCCAGGTCCCGGGAGAGGATCTCGGCCACGCCGTCGTTGGCCTGCACCCGCTTGGCCACCTCGGCCGGACGGCGCTGGAGGAAGAACTCCACCGGCAGCCGCAGCAGATGGCGGAAGAACCGGGCCGAGCTGACCAGGCCGAGCCGGATCTCCAGCCGCAGCAGGTAGTGCCGCTGCACCGAGGTCAGCACGAACACCACGACCGCGGTGACCCCCATCGCGAACAGCAGCGGCACCAGGTAGCCCGGGTCGCGCCCGGTCAGGATCCGGTCGATGAACACCCGGCTGAACGCCGGCCCGATGATGCCCGGCACGACCAGCAGCAGGCTGGCCAGCAGCACCAGCGGGAGCGCGCGGCCCGACGGCATCCGCCGCGCCAGCAGGGCCTGCCCGACCCGGGTGGGCCGGCCGCCCGGCCGGAAGTCCGGCCCCGGCTCGAACGTCAGGACCACGCCGGTGAAGCCGGAGTCGAAGTCGTCCCAGTCGATCATCCGGGGGCCGCCCGCCGGGTCGTTGACCGCGACGGCCTTCCTGCCGAACCGGCTGCGCACCCCCTCCAGGACCATGAAGTGCTGGAACGCCCAGAACACGATGGCCGGCTCGGTCAGCGAGCGCAGGTCCTCGGCCTCCATCTGGAAGCCCCTGGCGATCAGCCCGTAGCGGCGGGCGGCGGCCACCACGCTGGAGGCCTTGGCGCCGTCGCGGGAGACGCCGCAGGCCGAGCGGAGCTCCTCCAGCGGCACGAACTTGCCGTGGTAGCCGAGGATCATCGCCAGCGAGGCGGCCCCGCACTCCACGGCCTCCATCTGGATCACCGTCGGCGTGCGCCTCCGCCACCTCCACCGCCGCCGTACGGGAGCGGCCGGGGGAGCGGGCGCGGCGGGCTTCCCGGGGGCCTGGTCCGCATGCCCCTGCTCGGGGACGCCGGTGGTGGTCACACGTCCCTCCCGGGGGCGCTGGTCGTGGTCACGCATCCCTCCTTCGGCCGGGCGGCGGGGGCGTTCACGCGGCCCACCTCAGCGCCCGAGCAGCAGGTCGAACAGCGTCTGGCTGCCCAGCCCGATCGCGCCGCTGACGGAGACCTGCGACTGCAGTCCCACCGGCGGCCCCTTCCTGGTCGACCAGGCGTAGCCGGACGGCGTGCCGGCATCGCGCACCAGGTCCACGATCACCAGCCTGGACGGCGTGTTCCGCAGGTAGCCGCGCGCCG
This sequence comes from Nonomuraea sp. NPDC004702, assembly GCF_053601695.1. Taxonomy (NCBI): domain Bacteria; kingdom Bacillati; phylum Actinomycetota; class Actinomycetes; order Streptosporangiales; family Streptosporangiaceae; genus Nonomuraea; species Nonomuraea sp. NPDC004702. The sequence goes on along the minus strand of NZ_JBSGCE010000010.1, from coordinate 80,511 downwards.
GGTCCTCACCGCCCACCAGGTCGGCGGCCTGCTCGGTCATCACGGGGTAGGCGCTGACCGACGCGACCCGGCCGCGCAGCAGCCCGTACGCGCCGGGCGGCGCCGAGGAGACCGACAGATCGACCGGCTTGCCCGGCACCACGCCCATCGCCCGGTCGACCGGCACGAACAACATCGCCACCAGCCGGTCGCCCGGCGCGTCCGTACGCTCGATGAGCAGCAGCTCCTCGCCCTCCCTGACCACGTGCCCCGGCACGGCGGAGCCGGCGACCACCCGCCCGCTGAACGGGCTGCGCACCACCTGCTCCGACCCGCCGTCGGCGGCGATGACCGCCACCGCCTGGCCCTCCCGCACCGCCTCGGCCGGCTGGACGAGCATCGAGCGCACCGTCCCGCCGTACGGGCTCTGCAGCCGCGCCGTGCCGCCGGGATGGGTCAGCAGCCCCACCGCGGGCACCGTGACCGGCAGCCGCCCGGCGAAGAACCACACCCCCGCGGCCACCACGATGATCAGCACCACGAACGTGGCGATCCACCCGCGCGGGGAGGCCAGCAGCGTCGGCGAGTCCAGCTCGTCGGGCTCCCGCATGCGCTGCAACGCCTTGAACCGGAACTTCATCACGCCGTCCCCTGGAAGCGGCCGCCGGGCCGCCGTCGTGCCGTCATGTGCGTCACCGCCGGCTGCCGACGATCAGCTCGCCGACGCTGCCCTCGGTCAGGTAGTCCAGGCCGCTGGCCAGCGCGAAGTCGGCGGCGTCCCCGCCGCCCAGCGCGCACACGGCCAGGTCCATGGCCGTGCCGGCCAGGTAGAGCGTCTGGTAGAGCACGCCCACGTGCTTGAGGACCAGCGAGTAGCCGATCGTCTCGTACTTCCACATCACCCGGCCGAAGCGGGCGGTGACGGTCAGCACCACCTGCGGGTCGCCGCTGAGCTGGGCCGCCGATCTGGCCCGCTCGACCAGCGCCCGCACGGCGGGCGTGGGCGGCGAGACCAGCTCCAGGGCGTGCCCGGCGGTGTCGTAGTGCCACAGCCCCGGCTCGGCCCCCTGGCAGGACACGATCAGCGGATAGACCTCCAGCTCGTGCACCGAGCCGCCGGAGGGGTAGGGCCGGTCGGCCAGCTCCTGGCCGTCCGGCGAGGTGAACACGGCCCGCCGCCGCATCGTCCGGTAGAGCAGCTCGCCGAGCTGGGCCAGCGTGATGGGCGCGGCCGGGTCGTGCTCGCGCAGGGAGCGGCGGCGTTCCAGCGTGTCGGTCAGGCTGGGGTCGGTCTTGGCCAGCAGCTCCAGGTCGGGGCGGGGCAGCTCGATCCGCTCGCCGGTGAACGGCGGGGGATCGGCGGGCACTGGGTCGAAGCGGGGGGTGAAGGCGTACGTGCCGCCGTAGCGGCCGGTCCAGCGCGGGCCGCGGCTGTGGGCGTGCAGCCACAGGTCGCGCGGGTGCCACTGGGCCTGGCGCAGGTCGCCGTCCTCGGGGCCGGTGGCCAGCACGCCCGCCGCCGCCAGGAACCGCAGCGCCTGCCCCCACCCCTGGTTCCCCTCCTGGCCGCCGTCCGCCAGGTCCGCCGGGGTCGTCCAGGACGCCAGTGCGCCGAGCAGCCCGCAGGCGGCCGGCGACAGCTCGACCACCGCCGGGCTGCGCGGGGAGCGCACGGTCAGCACGCCCTCCCCGGCGGTGACGACGGCGAAGCGCGACAGCCTGATCGGCGTGTCCGCCGCCGGCGCGGGCGCGGGCTCCACGCTCCCGGCGCCGACCGGGCGCAGCCGGGCCCCCGCCGCGGCGTACTCCAGCAGGCCGGCTCTGGACAGGCGGCGTACCAGCAGGTTCCAGCGCAGCAGCCCGGCCTCGCCCACCGTCGCCGCCAGGGCGGTCTCGCCCGCGTCGCCGCCGGCCAGGATCCGCAGGGCGGCCGTGGTCCCGGCGTCGAGCCCGCGCAGGCCGAGCGAGCCGGCCGGCGCGGAGATGCGCACCTGCCCGTCCGCCTCGGTCAGCTCCGCGTCCCGCCGCAGCCGCAGCTTGGTCTCGTCCATGGCCCGCTCCTCTCCGTCACGCGGGGGCCTCGCGAACCGGTCAGAAGAAGACGCTGGTCGGGTTGAGCTCGTCCTCGGCGCGGGGTTCGGGGATCCAGCCGAGCGAGACCGGCACGTCGTACAGCCGGCCGGGGCCGAGCCGCCGCCAGAAGTGCCGCATGCCGGGCGCGATCACCCGGACCACGCTGAGCTCCAGGTCCGGGCGGCTCTGGTCGAGCGCGATGACCTCGATCCCGGCCGCGGCGGCCCTGGCCACGCAGGTCTGCACGTCACCGGCCAGGTCGCCGCCGTCCGAGCGGGCGTAGTCGGCCAGGGTGCGGGGACGCGCGGCGGGGTCGGGCACCAGCCACGGCTCCTCGGCCAGCTTGGTCTCCTTCCACCAGGCCAGCGTGGCGACGTCGTCGTCCAGGTAGAGCGTCTCGCCGTGCTCGTCGCGCCGCTCCACCGAGGGCAGGAACTGGTTGACCTCGGTCAGCGTCCTGATGGCGGCGATCCGCGGGTCGAGGTGCGCGCCGAACCCGACGATGACGTCCTCCACCGGGTGCCCCAGCCGGTGCGAGACCCCGACGAACGCCGGGATGCCGAGGTCGGTCGTGATGTCCAGCAGCCACAGGTCGCGGTCCATGCCGCGGTAGAACTCGCGCACGGTGTCGACGTACGGGTCGCGCAGCGAGTCCAGGTCGAAGGCCGGCCGCCGGGCCCGGTTGTACCACCACAGGGCCACCGCGTCGCGCTCGACCAGCTCGCAGAAGCCCTGCAGGACGGCCTCCTCGATCGAGTTGCCCGAGGCGTTGCCGTTGGAGTCGCCCACGCAGTAGAAGTGGCGCTCCAGGTCGGGGTGGCCGTACCAGGCGTAGCCGGAGGGCACCAGCCGCTCCCGCTCCTCGGTCAGCGACCAGGCGGGCGACCAGTCGATCGGCAGGTCCGTACGGAACCGCTCGGGCACCAGGTGCAGCCGGTGCGCGGGGTCCTTGTTCCACTCCTCGCGGCCGGCGTACTGGGCGTCGGAGAAGTGCAGCAGCGACTCCGGGTGGACGGCCACCGCCGGGTCGAGGTCGGCGTAGGCGGCCTCGGTGACCGGCTCCTCGCCGCGCCAGACCCCCGAGTAGCGCTCGATGGCCTCGCACAGCGCGCTCACCCTGGCCTGCACCTCGGTCCGGCCCTTGCCGCCGCTCTGCCCCCGCAGGTTGCGCCGCAGCAGGTCCATGTTGTCGCCGATCATGGCGAAGTTGTGGCCCGCGGTGAAGCTGTAGGTGACGCCGTTGTCCTGCTCGGCGAAGGTGTGCAGCCGGGTGACCGCGCCGATCAGCGGGCTGATGTGCTTCTCCAGCCGGGCGTACGTACGCGCGGGCGGCTCGATGCGGTAGCCGCCGTCGGTGACGTGCCGGGCGCTGCGCGCCGACAGCGCGACCTTGGGGCTGCGCTGGCTGATCAGCGTGGGATCGCCGCAGGCCGGGCACTGCGGCAGCCGGACCAGGGTGTGCTCCATGACGCCGAGCGTGCGCAGGTCGACGGTGGTCATCCGGCCCTCCAGCCGCGAGGAGGCCGCCCCCGCGGCGATCCGCGCCAGCTCCACGGCCAGCAGCCCGCCCGCCACGGCCGGACCGGCGGGCGCCGACTCCCGCGCCGGGTGGAAGGGCACCCCGCCGCCGCGCTTGCCCGCCAGGTACCGCTCGACCTGCCGGTTCCCGGCCAGCCGCTGCGCCAGGCAGGCCCAGCAGCCGGTACGTCCCGGCTGGAGCACCGGGCCGACCCAGAGCGTGATCCCGCCCGGTTTCACCAGCGCCCACGGGTGCCCGGCGGCCAGGTAGGCGGCGTTGAGCCGGTCGAGCGCCGGGTCGAGGTAGTCGCCGGCCACCACGACCGACATCGTCCCGCCGGGCTCGGCGGCCGCCTCCTCCACACTGGCCGTACGCATACGTAATCCGTGCTCGCGCAGCACCGGGAGCAGCGGCGCGGCGTCGGCCCCCGCGCAGGCCACGACGGTGAATTCGGCGCGGGAGAGCGCGTCGTGGGCGTGGACCGGGTCAATTCCCTGGGCGTCCCAGAATGCCAGCGTGCTGTCCGGCCAATCCGGGCGGCCATTGGCGAGATGGCCGAATGCGGCGAATTTGCGAATGGCGATGAGCGTCTGCGGCAGCGGCACTTCGTCGCTCAGCGCGCTCGCGATCTCCGCGACGGTACGCCGTCCGTCCAGGTAGGGAAGGAGTTTCCCGGCCCCCGCCGACTGGACGAGGTAGTGCTGCCCCTCGGCCAGGAGAAACACCTTCGACCCGTCGATCACCTGGGGTGTGAAGTGCGCCTTGAGACGTGGGCGGTCCATGGCCCTCCCCGTATCGGGTCCATATCGGTTGATCGCAGAGTCGCATCGGGCCGGATCCGGTGTAAAGACGTAATTCCGGCGTACGCATTTCATCGGTACGACGGGGGAAAATACGTATTGGTCCGTCGGGAATGCGCATGCGCCCCGGCGTGGGCCGGCTGTTGAACCTGGTGCCAATAGTCCGGATTAGTCGGATTCGTGCGCCTAGGTATTGACAGCCCGCCCGCCTGAGGCGGCATGATCCTGGTGGACAGTTTCAGGGGGGCCGAACTGTGGGGAGTGGCGATGTCTTCGGGACAGCCGCTGCTACACCGTGACGTCGAGACCGCCGCGATGCGGGAGGCGCTGTCGAGGGTCCGTTCCGGCGGTCCCTCCGTCCTGCTGATCCAGGGGTCCCGGGGCATGGGCAAGACGACCTTGCTCAACGCCGCGCTGGCGGCCAGGGGCGAGGTGGGGGCGCTGCTGCTGATGGCCCGGGGGCATCCCACCGAGCGCGACCACCCGTTCGGCGTCGTCCGCCAGCTCTTCGAACCGCTCATGACCGCCGGGCGCGCGCCGCCGTCCGGCGGGGGCTCCGTCGTCGGGCCCGACCTGGGCGGCGGCCTCGACCGGGGCCATCCCGTCACCCCCGACCTGCTGCACGGCCTCTACCGGGCCACCCGGTCCTTCACCGGCGACCGGCCGCTGATCATCGCCGTCGACGACGTGCACCACACCGATCCGCAGTCCTCCCAGTGGTGCTCCTACATCGCCCGGCGGCTCGACGGCCTGCCCATCGCGATGGTCCTCACCACCGCCGACACCACCGCCGACTCCGGCGGCCCCGACGACCTGGTCAGAGACCTGGCGGCGCTGCCGTACACGCGGCTGCTGCGGCCCGCGCCCCTGTGCGCCCAATGCGCCGCCCGGCTCATGGAGTCCGTGCTCGGCGGCGGGAAGGAGACCGGGGACGAGATCGGCGAGGAGGTCGCCGCCGCCTGCCACCGGCTCACCCAGGGCAACCCGCTGCTGCTGCGGGAGCTGGCCGGGCGGCTCGGCCGGTCCGGCGTGCGCCCGGTGCGCGCCGAGCTGCCCCGGGTGCTGGAGATCGGCGCGCTGGCGCTGACCGAGACCGCGCTCGGCTGGTTGTCCGGCAGCGGCTCCGGCGTGGACGCCGCGGGCGTCGACCTGGTGCGCAGCCTGGCCATCGTCGCGCCCGAGGACGGCATGGAGGTCGCCTCCATGATCGCCGGGCACGGCCAGGACACCGCCAGGGCGGCGGGGGAGGCGCTGCGCCGCGCCGGGCTGGTCACCGGCACGCCGCCCGACCGCTTCGCCCATCCGCGCATCCAGCAGGCCGTGCTGGCCGGGATGGACCCGGGCGAGCGCGACCGGCTGCACCGCCGTACCGCGTCGCTGCTGTACCGGCTGGGCGCGCCGCTGCGCCGCTCGGCCCGCCACCTGATGTCGGCCGGCCCGACCGGCGACCCGCTCACCGTCACCGTGCTGCGCGAGGCCGCCGGCGAGGCCGCCGCCAGGCACTCGTGGGAGGACGCGACCGGCTACCTGCACCGCGCGCTGGCCGAGACCGACGACCAGGACACCGTGCTGGAGGTCACCGCCGAGCTGGGCGCCGTGGAGAAGCACCGCGACCTGCCCGCCTGCCTGCGCCACCTGCGCACCGCCTACGGCCGGGTCAGGATGGCCCCGCACGCCCTGATGTCGCTGGCGCCGTTCGCCGACATCCTGGTCACCGCGAACTCCGCCGAGGCCGCCGAGGTCTTCGCCGGCGCGGCCGAGAGCGCCGCCGCCGCCCCGCAGTTCGGCGGCGCGGACCTGCTGCTCGTGTTCGCCGCCCAGGCGCTGCTGTGGGGCCGCTCGGCCGGACGGCTCGGCCTGCGCCGGCTCGGACGCTCCCTCGGCACGCTGGTCAGCCCGGCGGCCCGGGAGTTCCTCAGCGTGCTGGCCCTGGCCACCGGCGCGCGGGGCCGCAGCCTGCCACGCACGCTCGCCCAGACCCGGCGCTGCCTCGACGGCCAGGGCCCGGTGCCGGCGGCCGCCGTGCTGCCGCTGGTGTGGGGCGACCGCCTCGACGAGGCCTCCTACTGGGCCGAACGCCTGGTCAGCGAGACCCAGGAGGCCGGCTCCGGCACCGGCCTGGCGCTGGCGCTGCTGACCCGGGCCGAGGTGCGCTACCAGCTCGGCAGCCTGGAGGCCGGGCTGGCCGACGCCGAGGCCGCCGTCGTCAGCGCGCGCGAGTGCCAGGCCGAGGGGTTCCACGTGGCCGCCGCCGCCTGCGCCGCCCGGGTGCTGGTGGAGTTCGGCGACCTGGAGGCCGCGGAGTCGGCGCTGAAGTCCGTCGCCCCGTACGGCGACTGGCACCCGATGATCTCCGGACAGGCCCTCGACGCCCTGGGCCGCCTCCGGCTCGCCCAGGGCCGCCCGCGCGACGGCCTGCTGACCCTGCTGGAGTGCGGCCGCCGCCTGACCGCCGCCGGCATCACCAACCCCGCCTGCGTGCCCTGGGGCACGAACTCGATCCTGGCCTACGTCCTGTCCGGGGAGCGCTCGGCGGCCCGCATGGTGGCCGAACGGGAGCTGGAGCTGGCCCGCGCCTGGGGCGCGCCCACCGTCGTCGCCCGCGCGCTCAGCGCGGGCAGCCTCGCCCACGAGGGACGGGTCCGGCTCGACATGCTGCACGAGGCCGTCGCCCTGCTGGGCAATCGGGGCGCCCGGCTCGAACACGCCAGGGCCCTGCTGCGCCTCGGCATCGCCCAGCGCCAGGCCGGCGACGACGGCAAGGCCCACGAGACGCTGGCCCTGGCGCTGCGGCTGGCCGCCGACTGCGGCGCGGGCCGCCTGGCCGCCCTGGCCGACAAGCACCGCGCCGCCACCGCCCCGGCCCGCGCCGCCGCCCTCGTCCCCGGCCAGGACGACCACGTGCTGACCGTCGGCGAACGCCGGGTCACCGACCTGGTGCTGCGCGGGATGAGCAACCTGGAGGTGGCCACGACGCTGTCGATCAGCAAGCGCACCGTGGACACCCATCTCGCCCGCATCTACCGCAAGCTCGGCATCCACACCCGCGCCGAACTCGCCGTCATCCTCACCGGCCTGTCCGACGACGACCCGCCCGCCGGCGAACCCGTGCCCACCGGCCCCCACGAATACCTGTGACCCGGGCCGTGCTCTTCCAAGAGATCAACCAGCTCGTCACCTACGACGAACGCCAACGGATGGTCCCCCGCGACCGTGGCCTGCTCACCGCACTCGTGGACGCGGCCCGCGCCCAGGACCCCGCCGACCACAGCACGCTGCGCGCGATCGGGATCGGGCTGCTGGTCCTGGGCGAGTACGGCGACGCGATCGGCTGCCTGCGCCGTGCGCTCGACCTGGCGGACACGACCGGCAGGCGGATCGCCGCGTCGCTCAACCTGGCCGACGCCCATCGGTACGCAGGTGACGCGGCGACCTCGGAAACCCTCTGCCGCGCGACGCTCGCCCTTGCCAGGAAGGAAGCACCCGAGATGGTGTGCTTCCCGCTCCAGCATCTCGGCAAGACCCTTGCCGACCTGGGACGCGAGCAGGAGGCCCGCGAGGTGCTCCTGGAGGCCCTGGCCCTGCGCACCGCCGAAGGCGACCCCGAGCTGATCGCCGGCACCCAGGCGGCCCTGCGATCACTCGACGCCGCCACCAACGGCGAAGACCCGACCCCTGATCGTCGTATGCCACTGGAGCGGCCGGGGGATGCGAGCGTGACGACGATCGAGCAGGAGTCGTCCGGCCCCTGGCCGTGATCCGCCCGCTCGGCCTCCCCCTCAGCCGAGCCGGTACAGCTCACCGCCGCCCTCGTCGGACCTGCCGCCGTACGCGCTCGCGGGAACCCTCGTGCTGTTCTTGCGCACCCATGAGGCGATGGCGGGGTCGCCGCTCATCGGGCCGCTCTGACCCGCCCCGTTGATCACGATATGGCGCGACTCACCCCTGCAGCCAGGCCACCGTCATCGCCTTGCCGATCACGGAGTCGGACGGCGGTCGGGCGGGCCGGGTAGATGTCGGCGGTGGCCTCAATGCTGGATCAGGCCACCGACCGGGACGGGAGCGACGTGGCCGGTCGCCGGAAGGGTCTGTGCCAGGGCAAGGCCGATGTCGACGAGCGATGATCGGCGTAGGCCGGCGACGTCCGCGATCGGAGTCCACATCGACTCCGCGATCTCGCCGTTCGGCTCCGGCCGGAGTTCGCCGCCGGTGATGCGGGCCTGGTAGAAGATGCCGACATTCTGGTGCTCGGCACCGACACGGGCGACGGCGGCGGGGATCACCCGGGAGTCCACGCCCAGCAGGCGTTCGACCACCGCGTCGCAACCGGTCTCCTCGGCGATCTCCCGGATCACCGCGTCGAACGGATCCTCCGCGTGTTCGACCTTGCCGCCGGGAAGAGTCCAGGCAGACTCGCCCGTGGGTGGTACGTGGCGAGCGAGCAGCACCCGCTCGTCCTCGATGCACACCGCGTACGCCGCCAGCCGGAAACTCATCGGCACCTCCCTTGACGCACCGGCACTTCGCCGGCACGAACTTACTGATCACCGACGTTGGATGGCAATGATCAGGGTTGCGCCCGCCGCGACGTCGGCGATCAACCAGGTCCTGCCGTTCTGAGAGGATCTGGGAGATCCGTTCCGGCCCGCGAAGGAGCGATGGTGCCCTCGGCAGCGCTCGCCCTCGATCGCCGGGCGTACCGACTGGGAGCATGATCGCGAAGGTGCGGGTGGCATGACACGATCGTACGGACGCAACCGCCCGAAGATCGCCGTGACGGCGCCTGTGGTTATGGCTGTTTTCCTCGTGGTGATGGGCTTGGTGTGGGCCGCGCTGCACTTCTTCTTCGGCCCCCGCATATCACGCATAGACCCGGCCATGCTCTCGGAGCTACGGGCCATCGGCCGGCTCGTCGGCGAAGACAGCATCGTGGCGCACGAGTGGGAGAACAACTACATCGAAATGAACGACCTCGTGATCTACCTCGATGGAAACGCGAAGGAGGATGTGGTCACCGAAACCGAACATCGGCTGAGGCAGTATGGCTGGCACGTATCGCGAAGAGAGCCCTCTGAGATCCGGCTGGAATCGGCCAGATGGCCGTCCGCCCTCGTAACGGTTGGGCGGCTCGAAGAGACACACCTGAGCAGCGAACTGCGCAAGCGGGTCATGAGCACAGGCCTGCCCATGAGCAACATGGCGTACATGGGCGTGCTGCCGTGAGCCGGCGAGCGGAGCGCGCGAGCCACGCCTCACCATCAGCCGCCCCCGCCGCCCCCGCCGCCCCCGCCCCCGCCAGGCGTGCCGCCGGTGACAGCCTGTACCTCCCGCCCGGTCAGCTCCTGCAGCGTCCCGCCGTCGGTGTTGCTGAGGATGACACCGACCCAGCCGGTGTACGGGTAGATGTTCCAGCTGGCGCCGACACCGGGGTTGGCGCCGGCGCGCCCGTGCACCCACTGACCGCTGACGATGCGGACCGCCATGTGGTAGGCCCCGAACGACTGCGGCCCGTGGGGGAACTTGGCCGCGGTGAGCACCTCGGCGTAGGGCCGTTCCAGCACCGTGCCTTCGCTCAGGGCGTGCGCGAACCGGACCAGATCCGGTGCGGTGGCGAAGCCCCCGTCCCCAGGGGCGTCGATGAAGCCGCGGCCCGGGTTCTTGCCCGGCGTGGACTGGTTCGAGCTGCTCTTGCCCAGGTTGCGGACGGCGTCCACCACGCTGCCGTCAGCCAGCCTCATGTGAGGGTGCGCGATGTGCGCATCGGTGAGCCACTGCCGCCTGGTGTAGAACGCCGAGCCGGTCATGCCGCAGCGCCTGAAGATGTTCTCCTCGACGTACTCCCAGTACGTCCTGCCGGTCACCGCCTCCACGATCAGCGCCGGGATGACGACGTCGGCGCCGGCGTGTTCGGTGGGGGTGCCGGGGGCGGCCACCAGCTTCGCCTTCCGGGCCCACCGCTCGTAGAACTCGTGCACCTCCTCCCGGCTCCGGAAGATGCGCTGCGGGTCCTCCTGCGGGGTGTTCAGCCCGGAGGTGCCGGAGAGCAGGTGGTGGACGGTCACCCGCTCGGCGACGTCCTTGGCGTAGCCCGTCAGGTGGGTGCCCACCGTGTCCGACAGCTTCACCTTGCCCTGCTGCACCAGCTGCAGGATGGCCACCGCGCCGAACGGCTTGCCCGCCGAACTGAGGCTGAAGGCGATGCCTTCGTGGTTGCGGATCCCCTTCTCCTTGTCCGCCATGCCGTAGCTGCGGGACAGCACCGTCCGGCCCCGGTGCGACAGCAGCACCACGCCGGAGAACCTGCCCTCCGCGGCCAGCTTCGCCACGTACCGGTCGTAGGCTCCGCCGGGACGGGTGTCCGGCGGGATGCCGGGGCCGGTCGCGGCCGGACGGTGCTGCCGGTTGCCGGGCCGGCCCCCCAGCAGCGGCGCCCCGGCCGCCACCACGCCGGCCGCCGCGAGCCCGCTCCACCCGAGCAGCCGCCGCCGGCCGACGCCACCCACAGAGTCCATGATCACGGTCCTTTCCCGACGACGAACCGACCGCTGCAGGTCTGACCGCGACCGCCGTCGGCAGCCGATCACCACCATGTGATCGGTGCCTCTACTGAAGACGGAGGACGGTTGCGGTGGCGTATGCGCTTTTCGATACGCCCGCGATACACCGAATCCCCGACATCAAGGCACTGGCGCAGGCCGCGCGACAGCCTGGGGGAGCATGGCCGGTGGTCCTGGTAGGCCATCGAACATGGCGGGGAGACCTCACCGGCGAAGAATGGTCCCTGATCGACGCTGGATGAGCGCGGCCCGAGATCGGATCCGCGGCGGCTGTTCAACGCGGTGAGGTGGCGGTTCCGTACCGGCAGCCTGTGGGACGTGACCCGACCGGACGAGTACGAGCCGCTGGCCAGAACGCCGTACAGGCCCTGGGGCCGGCGGTCCGATGGGCGGCCGCCCGGGCATGAGCGTCTGGAGCCGCGGGGCGGGCTTTGCCCGGGAAGGCGGGGCCCGGCCCGCGAAACGAAGAAGCCCCAGTCGTCCGGCGCTTGCCGTTCGCTGGGGCTTGACCGCTGTCCGGACCGGACCGAAACCCGGTCTGACTTCCGAAGAGCGTGGGTGGACGATACTGGGATTGAACCAGTGACCTCTTCCGTGTCAGGGAAGCGCTCTCCCGCTGAGCTAATCGTCCTTGTTGAGTTGTCACTCAGAGCGGAAGACGGGATTCGAACCCGCGACCCTCACCTTGGCAAGGTGATGCTCTACCACTGAGCCACTTCCGCATGGCGCACTTAACTTTACCGGACCCAGGAGAGTCCGTTGTACCACCGAGGTGGAGACGGGATTTGAACCCGTGTAGACGGCTTTGCAGGCCGCTGCCTCGCCTCTCGGCCACTCCACCAGGAGCTTGACTCCGAGCGGAAGACGGGATTCGAACCCGCGACCCTCACCTTGGCAAGGTGATGCTCTACCACTGAGCCACTTCCGCGTGAATCCCCCGCGAACTCGCGGGGCCACGGGAAAACCATATCGTCTTCGCGGAGTGCCCGTGCGCAGCCCGAGCCCCGTGGGGCGAAATTCAGCGGATGACGCGCACATCCTTGGCCTGGACGAACATGACACGATGCCCGAGCTGGATCTGGTGGTACCGGACGGACCCCGCGACCCGCACGTGCCTGGCCGGGTTGAAGGCGCCGGCCGAGTAGAAGGAGCCGGTGACCGTGCCGCCCAGCGAGTACGACTGCCCAGGCCCGATCCGGTACTGCAGCGGCGCCAGCGGCTGCACCCCGCCGCTGTGGTACGCCGACCGCTCCGGGTAGGCGCGGCCGTACACCTTGGTGCCCGCGGCCAGCGGCGTGACCAGCGGACCCTTCGCCGGCACGGCCGTGGGGGCGGAGGACGGGTTGAGGAACCAGGCCCGCTGCCCCAGGTACCAGATCGCCGTCCAGTCGCCCTGCCGTCCGGCCACCGCGAACCGCTGCCCGGTCGAGGCGCGGGCGCTGTGGTCGTAGACGCTGTACGTGCTCGGCTTCCCGGGGTGCTTGCCGGCGTCGGTGACCAGCGGGGCGCTCTCGCTCGGCCGGGTGTGCAGCCACACGCTGGCCGCGCCGTGCTCCGGGCACCGGCGGCCGGGCTTGGTGCTGGCGCAGCCGGTGTAGTACGGCCGGTTGTCGTCGTAGGACGGCCGGATGATCACCGACGAGCCCGTCCCGTCGCCCTTGAACGGGTGGTTCATCAGCTCGAAGTAGTGGGCCCAGTCCCAGTAGGGGCCGGGGTCCTCGTGCATGCCGGCGACCGCCTGCGCCGTGGCGCCCGGCACGTTGTCGTGGCCGAGGATGTGGGCGCGGTCGAGCGGGATGCCGTACCGGCCGGCGAGGTAGCGCACCAGCCGGGCCGACGACCGGTACATCGCCTCGGTGTACCAGGAGCCCCTGGCCAGGTAGCCCTCGTGCTCGATGCCGATCGAGCGGGCGTTGAAGTCCCAGTTGCCGGCGTGCCAGGCGATGTCCTTCGTCGGGACGTGCTGGGCGACGTGCCCGTCCCGGGAGCGGATCGTGTAGTGCCAGCTCACGTACTTCGGGTTGCCGATCATCGACGGGATGCCCTGGTAGCCGCCCTCGGTGTCGTGGATGACGATGTAGTCGATCTGGCGGCGGCCCTCGACCCGGTCGTGGTTGCCGTAGCCGCGGTCCTTCTTCTTGCCATACCTCTCGTACGCGGCCGGCATCCACTCGCACCTGAGGCTGCTCGGGCACTCGGCGGACGAACCGGCGGAGGAGTCGGCGGCGGTCAGCGGCAGCTCGTCCTGCGCGGGCACGTCCCAGTCGGACTCGTCGGCCGACTCCGAGTCGTCGTCGCCCTCGGGCTCCATGTCGGAGAAGAAGAACGGGTCGTCGTCCTCGTCGTAGTCGTCGCCGGTCGGGCTGTCGTCGCCGGTCGCGCTCTTCGCCGGGGCCGCGGGCGGGCGCAGGCCGGGCACGGCGTCCAGCCGCACGTCGAAGCCGTCGTCCGTGCGCCGCGCGACGCCCTCGCGCAGCACCGCGAACACCTCGTCGGCGAACGACCGCGCGGCGAGCGGGTCGCGGGCGCCCGAGTAGCGGGCGACGGCCGCGTACCAGTCGGCCGGGTCGGGGCTGGGGTGGCGCTGGTAGGAGGCGAGCAGGGCGGCGCCGCCCCTGATGTTGGCGCGCGGGTCGGCGCGCAGCGCCCGCGGCGCGACCCCGGCCAGCCGCCCGGCCAGCGCGAGCGTCGCGTCCGGCACCGCGGCCGCCGACGTGCCGGCCCCCGCCATCAAGCGCGCCGCTGACTGCGAAGCCGACCGGGAAGCCGACCGGGAAGCCGACCGGGAAGCCGACCGTGAGGCGGACTGCGAGGCCGACCGGGAGCCCGACTGCGAGGCCGATCGGGAGGCCGGCTGGGGTGACCGGGAGACCGGCTGGCGGACCGGCCGCGTCGCCGACCGGGGCAGTGGGCGGCTGTCGTCGCCCCTGGCGTCGCCCGGCGCGAACCCCTCCGCGGCCGGGCCCGCCTGCCCGGCGGGCACGACGTCCACCAGGTGCATCGGGCCGTACCCGCCCGCCGTGCTGGGACGGCCGCCGTTGGCGTCCCACCGCGACTCCAGGTACGACACCCCGAGCAGCACGCTCACCGGCACCCCGAACTCCGCCGCGGCGGCCGCGAAGTCGGCCTGCCGCCCCTGCTCCCGGACCCCCGTGCCGCCCGTGACGGCGGGCGCGGCCGGGACGGCCGGGCCGCCGACGACGGCGCACACACCGGCGGACAAGCTGGTGGCCAGGACGGCGGCAAGCCGAAGCTGCATGACATCTCCCCACGGAACGGCACTATGTGATCACCGTCCGTAACCATTCCCAGAAAGGGATGTGTCAGACGGGTCGAATGTTACGGATGGGCACTGCGGGATCCGCCGCGCCCGCCTCTCGACGACCCCTTGGAGAGAAGTGATAGCGCTCTGGAGTTAAATCCTGCCCGATTCCGGGCAGGATGTTGGCGTGTCTCGCTCCAGATGCGTAATGTCCTCGTCTGTGTCCACGCCGCGGCATCCCTACGAAGACCTCATCGCCCATCTCACCCGGACGAGCGCGCTCGATCCGGGAGAGGCGGCCCGCGTGGTCGCCGACGTGCTGTCGTACTTCTCCGAGCCGGTCGAGGAGTTCGTACGCCGCCGTCACGGCGAGCTCAAAACCCGCGGCCTGACCAACGACGAGATCTTCCCCCGGATCGCCGCCGAGTTACCCGCACGCCGGGTAGCGGCACCAGAGCTGTCGCTGCGGCAGCTCCGCAGGATCGTCTACGGATAAGAGGAGACCTCGATGTGCGGAATCGTGGCCTACGTGGGCCCCAAGGACGCGGCGCCCATCCTGTTGGAAGGGCTGCAGCGGCTTGAGTACCGGGGCTACGACTCCGCCGGGGTCGTGGTGTCGAACAAGGGACTCAAGGTACGCAAGGTCAAGGGCCGGGTCGCCGACCTGGCCAAGGTCGTGCCGGTGCGGTTCAAGGGCAACCACGGCATCGGCCACACCCGCTGGGCCACCCACGGCGTGCCCAGCGACGAGAACGCCCACCCGCACCTGTCGGCCGACCAGCGCATCGCCGTCGTGCACAACGGCATCATCGAGAACGCCGGCGAGCTGCGCGCCAAGCTGGAGGCCGACGGCGTCACGTTCCTGTCCGAGACCGATACCGAGGTCCTGGCCCACCTGATCGCCCGCGCCGCCGACGAGAACGACTCCCTGGAGGAGGCGGTCAGGAAGACGCTCAAGAACATCGTCGGCACGTACGGCATCGCGGTGATCGACGCCGAGCGGCCGGGCGAGGTGGTCGTGGCGCGCAACGGCAGCCCGATCGTGCTCGGCATCGGCGAGAAGGAGATGTTCGCCGCCTCCGACGTCGCCGCCCTGGTCCGCTACACCCGCCAGGTCGTGCACCTGGAGGACGGCGAGCTGGCCGTGCTCAAGGCCGACGGTTTCCACACCTTCGCCAGCGACGCCCGCGAGACCGCCAAGGAGCCGCTGACCGTCGACTGGGACGCCGGCCACTACGACACCGGCGGCTACGAGCACTACCTGCTCAAGGAGATCTCCGAGCAGCCCGAGACGATGACCCGCACGATGAGCGGCCGCCTCGACGAGCGCTTCCACGTCGCCCACCTCGGCGGCCTGAACATGGACGCCCGCGAGACGCGCTCGTTCCGCCGGGTGAAGATCATCGGCTGCGGGTCGGCGTACTACTCCGGGCAGATCGGCGCGCAGCTCATCGAGGAGCTGGCGCGCATCCCGGCCGACGCCGAGCCGGCCAGCGAGTTCCGCTACCGCAACCCCGTCGTCGACCCCGACACGCTCTACGTCGCGATCAGCCAGTCGGGCGAGACCTACGACACGCTGGCCGCCGTCCAGGAGCTCAAGCGCAAGGGTGGCCGGGTGATCGGCATCGTCAACGCCGTGGGCAGCGCCATCGCCCGCGAGGTCGACGGCGGCATCTACCTGCACGCCGGGCCCGAGGTGTCGGTCGCCTCGACCAAGGCGTTCACCTCGACCTCGGTCGCCTTCGCGCTGCTCGCGCTGCACCTGGGCCGGGTGCGCGACCTGTCGCCGGCCGACGGGCGGCGCATCGTGGAGGGCCTGCGCCGGCTGCCCGGCCAGATCGAGGAGATCCTCGCCCAGGGCGACAAGATCGCCGAGCTGGCGCAGAAGTACGCCAAGCACCCGAGCATGATGTTCGTCGGCCGGGTCAGGGGCTACCCGGTGGCCCGCGAGGGCGCGCAGAAGCTCAAGGAGATCTCGTACGTGCACGCCGAGGCGTACCCGGCCAGCGAGCTCAAGCACGGCCCGCTCGCGCTGATCGGCCCGGACATGCCGACGGTCGCGATCGTCCCCGACGACGAGCTGCTCGACAAGAACCTCACCACGCTCGGCGAGATCCGCGCCCGCGGCGGCCAGGTGCTCATGGTCGGCCACCGCGAGCCCGACGCCAAGCTGGCCGACGACGTGATCGTGATCCCGAAGAACGAGATCGAGCTCGACCCGATGCTGCTGACGATCCCGCTCCAGCTGCTGGCCTACCACGCGGCGGTCGCCCTCGGCAGGGACGTGGACAAGCCTCGCAATCTCGCCAAGAGCGTGACTGTGGAATAAATTCAGCCACAATCCTCGCAGGGTAGTGTTATCCGGCTGCGTACCACATAAATTCATTACTGTGCGGCAGTTCGACCCCCACACTCCGAATCTCGCACGCATGTACGACTACATGCTCGGCGGGACGGACAACTTCGCGGTCGACCGCCTGGCGATCGACCAGCTCGCCGAGCTGGTCCCGGAGGCGGTCCCGCTGGCCCGCGCGAACCGGGCCTTCCTCCAGCGTGCCGTGCGCTACGTCGCCGCCGCGGGGATCACCCAGTTCATCGACCTGGGCAGCGGGCTGCCGACGCAGGGCAGCGTGCACGAGGTCGCGCCGGCGGCCAGGGTCGTCTACGTCGACGACGACCCGGTCGTCGCCGCGCACGCCAGAGCCCTGCTCGCCGGGGCGGACAGGGCCGCCTTCCTGGAGGCCGACCTGCTCGACCACGAGGAGGTGCTGGCCCGCGCGGGCCGGTTCCTGGACCTGTCACGGCCGGTCGCGATCGTGCTGGTGTCGATCCTGCACTTCCTGCCCGACGCGGCCGATCCGCAGGGCGCGGTGGCGGCGCTGCGCGAGGCGGTCGCGCCCGGCAGCCGTCTGGTGATCTCGCACGCCACCTCGATGGGACGCCTGTCGGACGAGGAGAACCCGCGCAGGGGCCGCCGCGGCTCGTCTGGCTCGGGCGGGGCGGACCGCAGCCCGGCCGAGATCCGCGCGTTCTTCGGCGGCTTCGCGCTCGACCCGCCCGGCCTGGTGCAGGCCGTGGACTGGCGGCCGGACCGGCCCAAGCTGGTGGGGGACTGGTCGCTGCCGTCGTCCCTGATGGCCGGGGTGGCCACGAAGCAGGACTGACTCCGGCATACGGCGAAATTTCGGTTAACCGTATCCCGATGTGTAACAGCGAGTGAACTGTCAATAACTTTGGGTAATAGCGGTACTCGCGAAGGTCGGGGGAGGGCGGATGCGTCGTCGGCGGTTCTTGGCATGGACCCTGGGTGCGGCGGCGTGCGCGGCCGGATGCGGGACGGAACACGTCGTCGGCGGCTCCGCCGGCGCGAGGGGCCGGTTCTCGATCGTCGCGGGCGGCGACCGCTGGGCCCGGGTCGGCGAGGCGTTCGCCGCCGCCGCGCGCGCCTCGGGCGTCGGCGCGTCGCCCACCGGCACGCGGATCACCGTGACCGGCCTGCCCGCGCTGGCGGCCTCCGAGCTGAACAACGGGCAGACGCTGCTCGACACCTCGACCCCGCTGTCCAGGCTCACCGGCGACGTCGAGGTCGTCGTCGTGCCCGGCAACTCCCGGTTCGCCGACTTCGACGACTTCGGCGCCCACCTGCGGGCCGACCCGAGCGGGACGATGCTGGCCGGCGGCCCGCAGGGCGAGCCCGACCACCTGCTGTTCGGCCTGATCGCCAAGGGGCTCGGCGCCGACACCAGGCAGATGGACTACACCGGCTACCCCAGCAGCCACGAGGCCGTCTCGGCGCTGCTCGGCGGCAAGGCGGCGGCCGCGGCGGGCCTGCTCGGCGACTGGCGCGCGGCCATCGACGGCGGCCGGGTCAGGGCCCTGGCCGTCTCCTGCGCCCGCCGGGTGCCGGGGCTCGACGTGCCGACCCTGCTGGAGTCCGGCGTACGGGTGGACTTCGCGGACTGGGCCGCGGCCGTCGGGCCCGAGAACATGCCGGAGGACGGCAGGGAGTCGGCCGTGCGCATGTGCGACGAGGTGACCGCCTCGGCCTCGTGGCGGCGGGCGTGCCGGAAGGCGGGGTGGATCTCGATCCCGCTCAGCGGGGACGACTTCCGGCTCTGGCTGACCTCCGAGGTCGAGCGCACCCAGGCCGTGCTGCGCGATCTCGGGCTGCTGGCCAGCACCAGAGCCACGACGTGCTGGGGCAGTTGCGGCAACGGCCACTAGCAGGAAACGGCGTGTCCGTGCGTATGGAGTGGCGCTTGAGGGCAATGTGACCTTGAAGCGACGTTCTACAACATAGGGGGCGCGAAGCGTGCAGTCGCCGGCAGCCTGGCCGATCCTCGTCATCTCGGTGGTCGGAGCGGTGCTCCTGGTGGAGGTGGTCCGCCGGGTGCTGATCCGGGTCGGACGAAAATGGGCCCTGGCCCGCCACCTGGTCGAGCACTGCACGTGGCCGGCGTTCTGCGTGGCCGCCACGGTGGCCTGCAACCTGGTCTTCGCCCCCGGCATCTTCGGCGACACGGCCGACGAGCGCGGCCTGGCCCAGTCGGTGGACCGGGTCATCGGCCTGGCCACCATCGGCACGGTGACCTGGCTGATCATCCAGGCGACGTACGCGCTGACGGACGTCGTGCTCGACCGGCTGGTGCTCGTCGAGGGCGAGCGCAACCGCCGGGCGCGGCGGATCAGGACGCAGATCGCGCTGGTGCGCCGCATCGCCGCCGCGGTCATCATCGTCATCGCGCTCGGCGCCATGCTGTTCTCCTTCCCGCAGGTGCGGGCGCTCGGCGCCGGGCTGCTGGCCTCGGCCGGCATCGCCGGCGCCATCGTCGGCATCGCGGCCCAGCCGACCATCGGCAACATGCTGGCCGGGCTGCAACTGGCCTTCAGCGACGCGCTGCGGCTGGACGACGTCGTCGTGGTCGAGGAGGAGTGGGGCAGGATCGAGGAGCTCACGCTCACGTACGTGGTGCTGCGCCTGTGGGACGAGCGGCGGCTGGTGCTGCCCGTCTCCTACTTCACCCAGAACCCGTTCGAGAACTGGACCAGGCACGGCAGCCGGGTGCTCGCCGTGGTGTTCCTGCGGGTCGACTGGGCGGTGCCGGTGCCCAAACTGCGCGACGCCCTGTACGAGTTCCTCCAGGGCAACCCGCTGTGGGACCAGAAGGACTGGACGCTCCAGGTCACCGACGTGCTGCCCAACGGCCTGGTCGAGCTGCGCGCCCTGATGAGCGCCGCCGACTCGCCGTCCTCCTGGGACCTGAAGTGCGACGTCCGCGAATTCCTCGTCAATTTCGTCCGCGACAACTACCCGGACGCCCTTCCCCGGTTCCGCGTCGAGGCCCCTGAAACGCGCGCCGGGGTGGCCTGGACCAACGACCGGGACCGCGACCGGCGATAAATGCGTGGCATTTCCGGCGGCCCCCGGTCTACCGTTGATCTCGTTCCGGAACGACATTCACGGAGAACGACGAGAAAGGCGGCGGCCATGTGCGGACCTCGACCCTCCAGGCCGTCCGGCAACCGGCCTGAGCTGCGGCCAAGGCTTTCCCGGTGATTCCACGGAGAATCGACCAGGAAAGCCGTCCCGGGCCTCCGCCGGGGCGGCTTCGTTGATTTTCAGGACCGAGTGTGGGGCAGTTTGGTCAGCCCGCCTGCCTTGGGAGCAGGAGCATCGCAGGTTCGAATCCTGCCACTCGGACGTACGGCCCTGAAAGAAAAGGGCCGTGGGCTTCGGCCTGGCCGACGGGAATGGCGCCCCCCGGCCGGACACGAGCCCCCGCCCCCGGGTCCGGCCTGCGCCGGGCCGGCCCGGGGCCCACCTTCCTCAGCCGCCCGGTGAGCAGGCCACCCGGAACAGCAGCTCCTCCCGGCCGGGCCGGCAGACGAGCTGCAGCCCGACCGGCAGGCCGTCCACCGAGCCGGCCGGCACGGTCAGCGCGGGCAGGCCGAGCACGTTCCACGGGCTGGTCAGGGCCAGCAGCGCGGCCCGGACGGCGACGGCCCGCCCGTCCAGCTCGGTCTGGCGCTGCTCCAGCGGCGGCGCGACGAGCGGCACGGCCGGCAGCGCCAGCACGTCGTGCTCGTCGAACAGCGACTCCGCCGCGGCGGCCAGCGCGGGCCGCTCGTCCAGGGCCTTGACGTAGGCCCAGGCCGGCAGGTCCATGGCCGCGCGCAGCCGGTCGAGCACCTCGGGGTCGAACAGCTCGGGCGCCCTGGCCATCCGGTCGGCGTGCACGGCGGACGCCTCCGCGCCCTGCACCGTCGCGTACGTCTCCCGCAGCGCCTCGGCCAGCTCCCCGGGCAGCCGGACCTCCTTCAGCCCCGCGCCCGCCGCCGCCCGCGCGACCGCCACGACACGCGGATCGCAGGGCGACAGGACGGCGGGGTCCAGCCACCCCACCCGCACCGCCGCCGCCTCACCGGCACCGTCACGGGCGGGCGGCGGCCCGCCGGTCGCGAGCTGCCGGTAGGCGATCAGGCAGTCCAGCGGGCCGGCGGCCAGCACGCCGACGTGGTCGAACGTCCGGGACAGGGGGAACACCCCGGCGGCCGGGATCGCGTCGTAGGCGGGCTTGAACCCGGCGATCCCGCACAGAGCGGCCGGGATGCGCACCGACCCGCCCGTGTCGGTGCCGATCGCCAGGGGCACCATGCCCGCCGCCACGGCCGCCGCGCTGCCGCCGCTCGACCCGCCGGACATGCGCGCGGGGTCGCGCGGGTTGCGCGAGGGACCGTTGGCCGAGCGGTCGCCGGTGGGGCCGTACGCGAACTCGTGCGTCGTGGTCTTGCCGACGATCACCGCCCCGGCCTGGCGCAGCAGCGTCACGCAGGCGGCGTCGGACTCGGCGACGTGGCCGGCGAAGTGCCGCGACCCCATCGTGCAGGGCAGCCCCGCGACGTCGATGAGGTCCTTCACGGCGACCGGCACGCCGTGCAGCGGGCCGCGGTCGGCGCCCGCGGCCAGCTCCTGGTCCGCCCGCCGGGCGGCGGCCGCGGCGCCCACCGGGTCCACGGTGACGAAGGCGCCGAGCGCGGGATCCAGGGTGACGGCCGCGTCGAGCGCCAGCCGGGCCAGCTCGGCGGCGGTGGTCCGGCCGGCGCGCAGGTCACGGGCCAGGTCGGTGACGGAACGGCCGGTGAAGGGGCCAGGCGGTGTGGGCGGCATGAGGTCCTTTCCGGACGGTTCACGGCGACCCCGCCGTGAATGGACGGGCGTCCGGAGCAGACTACGCGTCCCGGCCCGCCGACCGGCGTTCCGGGGGGCGGCGGGTTCCCGGGGTGGCCGGAGAAGGCCGGACTTCTGGCGGCGTGGCGGGGTTTCCGGAGTGGCCGGAGAAGGCCGGACTTCGCCGAGGTGGCACCGGAAAGCGCCGAGTCCTTTCCTGGCGTGGCGTTACACGGCGGTACGGAGGCGATTACGTACAGTGATCAGCGATGTCACTTCGTGATCCAGGGGGATTCATGAAAGCCAACCTCATCGTCGCCGGCGGCTTCGCCGTCGCCGCGCTGTTCGGCATGGCGGGGGCGGCCAACGCCAACGTCCACCACGAGAAGTGCGACCTGAGCACGTCCGACGACTCGACCGCGCTCCGCATCACGCCGTGGGGCGTGTCCGCCGGACACCGTGACGCCGACGCCTGCGAGCACCGCAGGGACTACTACGGGCGTCCCCACGACGGCTACAACTGGGGCTACTGGCCGGGCCGCGGCTACTGGCCGGGCGGCTGGGCGTACGGCCTGGGCGTGGGCGCCGGCATCTGAGATCGCACCACCTGAGCCCGGGCCGCGCCGTGCGTGGCCCGGGATCCTGCGTTGCCGGGCGCCCGCGGCGCCCGGTGTTCCCACACCCCCCGCCGCCGACCGGCCGGGCCCCGGACCACTGCGCCCACGCGATGAGCACACTCGCGGGCCGCCGGAGCCGATCCGGGCCGCCGCCGCCCGGTACGCGGCCGGCCCCGGGCAGGGGACCGGCCCGCCCTGGCCCTAACGATCGACGATCTCGTTCTTGCCGATGACCACGACCCCGCCGCGGGTCAGCGCGAAGCGGGTGCGGTCGTAGTCGAGGTCGAAGCCGATGCGCGCGCCGTCGGGGATCACCACGTTCTTGTCGATGATCGCCTTGCGCACGATCGCGCCCCGGCCCACCTTGACGTTCTCCATCAGCACGGAGTCCTCCACCAGCGAGTGCGAGTGGAGCACGACCTTCGGCGACAGGATCGAGCGCATCGCCATGCCGCCCGAGACGATCACGCCGGGGGAGACCAGCGAGTCGATCGCCCGGCCCACCCGGTCGCCGTCGTTGTGCACGAACTTGGCCGGGGGCAGCGGGTCGTGCCCGGTGAAGATCGGCCACTTGTCGTTGTACAGGTTGAAGATCGGGTGGGCGGAGATGAGGTCCATGTGGGCCTCGTAGTAGGCGTCGAGGGTCCCCACGTCGCGCCAGTAGCCGCGGTCGCGCTCACTGGAGCCGGGCACGATGTTGTTCTTGAAGTCGTAGACGTCCGCGCCGCCGGACTTGACCAGCATCGGGATGATGTTGCCGCCCAGGTCGTGCTTGCTGGTCGGGTCGAGCGCGTCCTCGCGCAGCGCGTCGATCATGGCCTGGGTCTTGAAGACGTAGTTGCCCATCGAGGCGTAGACCTCGTCGGGGGAGTCGGCCAGGCCCACGGCGTCCTTCGGCTTCTCCCTGAAGGCCACGATGCGGCGGCCCTCGGGATCGGTCTCGATCACGCCGAACTGGTCGGCCAGCGACAGCGGCTGGCGGATCGCCGCCACCGTCACGTCCGCGCCCGAGTCCTCGTGCTGCTCGACCATCTGCCGCGGATCCATGCGGTAGATGTGGTCGGCGCCGAACACGATCACGTGCTCGGGCATCTCGTCGTAGATCAGGTTCAGGTTCTGGAACAGCGCGTCCGCAGAACCGGAGAACCAGCGCGGCCCGAGCCGCTGCTGGGCGGGCACGGGCGTCACGTAGTTGCCCAGCATCGCCGACAGCCGCCAGGTACGGGACACGTGCCTGTCGAGGCTGTGGTTCTTGTACTGGGTCAACACCACGATCTTCAGGAAGCCGCCGTTCGCGAGGTTCGACAGCACGAAGTCGATCAGCCGATACATCCCCCCGAACGGCACCGCCGGTTTGGCCCGATCCGCCGTGAGCGGCATGAGCCTCTTGCCCTCTCCACCTGCCAGCACAACCGCAAGCACCCTCCGGGACCTCATGTCCAGGACGCTACCCGTAAATGGCCGATCTATCGACGAAACGGCGCACTGGGCTGTGCCGCCGTGTCCTGACTTATCCGCGTTGAGCAGGGGCCGGACTTACCGACATTGGGCTGTATCGATGTGTTCCCTATGCTTGCGACGGTTCACAAGTGCGGTGCCGGAGTTGATGGTCGGCGCAAAACATGCCGCTCGCTGGAGGGCGCCGGGCCCGGCGCGTCGTAAGGTCGTGGGCATGCGTGTTGATCTGCTCAGCAGGGAGTACCCGCCGGACGTCTACGGCGGCGCCGGGGTGCACATGGAGTACCTGGCCAGGGAGCTGCGCAAGCTGGCCGACGTCCGGGTGCGCTGCTTCGGGGCCGATCGCGAGGAGCCCGGCGTGTCGGCCTACCGGGTGCCCGGCGGCCTGGAGCGGGCCAACGCCGCCCTCCAGGTGCTCGGCGTCGACCTGGAGATGGCCGCCGCCTGCGAGGGCGCGGACGTCGTCCACTCCCATACCTGGTACGCCAACTTCGCCGGGCATGTCGCCAAGATGCTCCACGGCGTGCCGCACGTCGTCACCACCCACAGCCTGGAGCCGCTGCGCCCGTGGAAGGCCGAGCAGCTGGGCGGCGGCTACACGGTCTCGTCGTGGGCCGAGCGCACCGCACTGGCCGCCGCCGACGCGGTGATCGCGGTCAGCGAGGGCATGCGCCGCGACGTGCTGGCCGCCTACCCCGAGATCCCGCCCGGCCGGGTCACCGTCATCCACAACGGCATCGACACCGCCCAGTACGCCCCCGACCCCGGCCTCGACGTGCTGAAGAAGCACGGCGTCGACCCCGACCGGCCCTACGTGATCTTCGTCGGCCGCATCACCCGGCAGAAGGGCCTGGTGCACCTCCTGCACGCCGCCCGCTCCTTCGACCCGGCGGCCCAGCTCGTGCTGTGCGCGGGCGCGCCGGACACGCCGGAGATCGCCGCCGAGGTGACCGGGCTGGTGCGCGGCCTCGACCGCGACGGCGTGCTGTGGATCTCGGAGATGCTGCCCAAGCCGGAGGTCATCCAGCTCCTCACGCACGCCTCGGTCTTCGTCTGCCCGTCGGTCTACGAGCCGATGGGCATCGTCAACCTGGAGGCCATGGCCTGCGAGACGCCGGTGGTGGCCACCGCGACCGGCGGCATCCCCGAGGTCGTCGCCGACGGCGAGACGGGCCTGCTGGTGCCGATCGACCAGGGCCCCGACGGCACCCCGCACGACCCCGGGGCGTTCGCCGCCGACCTGGCCGAGCGGGTCAACGCGCTGCTGGCCGACCCGGCGCGGGCGGCCGAGATGGGCCGCGCGGGGCGGGCCAGGGCCGTCGAGCACTTCTCCTGGGAGCGCATCGCCCGGCGCACCCTCGACCTCTACGCCTCGCTGCGCCGGGACTGAACGCGTGGGCTGGGACCTGGAGACCCCCGAGGGCGGGCGCCTGAGCGTCAACGCCTGGAACTGGCGTCCGACCCTGTCCCTGCTGGAGGAGGCCCGGGTGCTCGACCCCGAGACCGCGTGCCTGCTCGGCTTCAACGGCCGCATGACGCTCACCGGCGCCGACGCGGGCCGCATCGCGGCCTTCCTCGACGACTACCTGGGCGGCCTGCCCGAGCACGGACGGGTCCGGCTCGACGGCGAGGTGACCGAGGAGCCCGACGACCACCGCCTCCACCGCGACGACCTGGCGCTCAACTACTCGGCCACCGCCTCCTGGCTGCGCGACCTGCGCGACTTCTGCCGGGCGGCCCCCAACGGCTTCACCTGCATGTAGGGGTGGCGGCGGGTCAGCGGGTGAGCCAGAGGGCGGGCCTGGTCAGGTCGCCCTCGGGGCCGGTCCAGCCCGCCGCGTACACCTCGGTCGTGCCGGGGCGGCGGGCCAGGGCGGTGACCGTGCCGCGCACGGTCGTCGTCGTCCAGCGGCCGGCCGTGTAGTGGTGCAGCCGGGAGCGGGTCGAGTCGAGCACCCACAGGCCCGCCCGGCCGTCGGGCTCGGCCTCGGTGAAGGCCGCGCCCTCCGGGCCCCAGCGGCACCGCCAGGCCGAGCCGTCCCAGTGCAGCGCCAGCGGGCGGCGGCGTTCCAGGGGCTCGCCCTGCTCGTCGTACTCGTCGGGCGGGAACCAGGACACCCCGCCGACCACCCACACGTCGTCCGGCCCGAGCACGGCCACGTCGCCGAGCTCCGTGCGGGCCGGCCGCGCGCCCTCGGGCGCGCCCGGCTCGGGCAGGTGCACCGCCTGCCACGCGACGCCGTTCCAGCGGGCGGCGGGGTCGTGCGCGGTCCGGCCGACCGTCCACACGTCCGCGCCCTCGCCGCCGAGGGCCCGCGCCGGGGCGGGCAGCCGGTACGCGCGCCAGGCCGAGCCGTCCCAGCGCAGCGCGTCGCGCCCGGACACGGCCCACGGGCCGCTCGCCGCGGTGCCGTGCAGGCCGATGGCCGAGGCGCGCTCCTTGAGCGGCGTGGAGGCGCTCACGGCGCCGTCCGTGACGCCGGCGACCAGGCCGGGACGTTCGTCGTCGCCGGTCCCGAAGGCCCACGCCCGCTCGCCCGAGACCGCCCCGACCGCGGCGACCGTCATCCGGGACGGCAGCGCGTACGTGCGCCAGCGCGCGCCGTCCCACCGGCTCAGCCCGCCGGACGTCGTCTCCATCCCGGCGGACGTCTCGCGCTGGACGGAACGCACCGCCCACACCGTCCCGTCGGGGGCGACCGCGAGCCGGTCGAGCGTGCCGTGCCCGTCGCCCGCCGGGACCGTCCGCCACGGGGACCGTACGGGCTCGGCGCGCAGGTCGTCGCCGCCGGGCCGGGGGCAGCGGGCCTGGACCGTGAGGCTCACCGCCGGAGCGGACGGGACGTCCCGCCCGGGAGGCCCGGCGCAGGCCGGGAGCGCCAGCAGCACGCCGAGACCGGCCACGCGGGCACGTACGGAACGCCGCACCTCGCCCCCTTCGTGATCATCGGCAGAATACGCTCACCCTGCCCAGGAGACCACGCGTGACGCCGATCAGCCCTGCGAAATGTAGTGGAGAATGACGTTGTGCACGTGGTGGGCCTTGTTGTCGCCACGGAAGTCCACCTCGTAGGTGTGCGTGCCGACGTGGATGGCGATGGCGCCCGAGGAGAAGAACCCGCCGGCCAGCGACTTGTTGCTCACGACGCTCACCGCCGAGATCTTGGCGTAGGGGATGCTGGTGATCGCGATCCGCTTGCCCACGAACGACTTGTCCTGCACGATCACCCGCCGGTCCGTGAGCCCCAGGAACCCGGTGCCCGCCCCGATCGCGTCGTAGACGGCGATGATCTGCTCACCGGGGAGCAGGCCGCTCTCGATCTGCTTGAACTGCTCTTTGCGGTCGTAGGGGATGTCAGCCATGCCCGGCCAACGAACGGGACGTGCCCCCGCGTTCCGCGCCGGGCTCAGGGGCCCGCCGGATGGGCGGACGGGTCGTGCGGGAGGTCGAGCAGGCAACCGCACGTGCCGGGCGGCCGTGGCAGCCCGAACAGCGCGCGGACCTGGGCCGGAGCCGGTGGCGTGGGGCGGAGGAGGCGGGTCGGGAGGCGGGTCAGGAGACGGCGGATCATGCTTCCCAGCGTCGCGGTGACGCCTGCGCCCGGTCCAACACCGAAATATCGCGATTGACGCGCTTTTGTGGTTAATGTGGCGTCGTGGATCTGCACCCCCGGCTGCTGCGCGTCTTCGTCGCCGTCGCCGAGGAGCTGCACTTCGGGCGCGCCGCCGCCCGGCTCTTCGTGGCCCAGCAGGCGCTCAGCCGGGACGTGCGCACGCTGGAGGCCCGGCTCGGGACGCCGCTGTTCGTCCGGTCCACCCGCCGGGTGGAGCTGACCCCCGCCGGCGCCCGGCTGCTGCCCGGGGCGCGGCGGCTGCTGGCGCTGCACGACGAGGTCGTCGCCGACGTGCTCGGCGCCGATCGCCCGCTGCTCGTGGACGTCACCATGCAGGGCCCCGACCTGCCCGAGCCGCTGGTCAGAGCCCGGGAACTGGCCCCCGGGACCGAGATGCTGGCCCGTTTCCACGGCGGCCTGGCCGCGGGCGCGGCCGCGATCCTCGACGGACGGCTCGACGTGTCGTTCGGGCGCTTCGCCGGGCTGCCCGCGGACGTGCGCGCCCGGCTGGCCCAGGTCCCGGTGCGCCTGCAGCCCCTGGCCGTGCTCCTGCCGGCGGACCACCCGCTCGCGGAACTGGACGCCGTGCCGCTCGCCGCGCTGGCCGCCTTCCCGCTGGACGTCATGGGCGGGAACGCCGGCACGCGGGAGTGGAGCGACCTGGGGGAGCGGCTGGCCGAGGCGTTCGGGCTGCGGCTGGCCCGGCCGCACGCCGCGCCCGAGGGGGCCGCGGAGATGGGGCACTACCTGCGCCGGCATCGCGAGCCTGTGCTGTCCAGCGTGGGGATCGGCGGGATCCCGGGCGCGGTGAACCGGCCGCTGGCCGAGCCCGTGCCGCTCGGCCTGCAGAACCTGGTGCATCCCAAGGGCCTGCGCCACCCGGGCCTCGCCGCGCTCCTGGCCGCCGTCGCCGAGCTGGGACGGGCCCGCCACTGGCTGCGCCGCCCGCCGGGCTCCTGGCTCCCCGAGGCCGACGAGGCCCTGGTGGTGGCCTGACGCTAGGTGGTGCGTTCGAGCACGACCACCGGGCCTGACGCCTAGGTGGTGCGTTCGAGCACGACCACCGGGATCTGGCGGTCGGTCTTCTCCTGGTACTCGTCGTACTGGGGCCAGGTGCGGGTCATCGTCCGCCACATCTCGGGCTTCTCCTCCGCCGAGGCGGTGCGGGCGCGCGCCTTGAACCTGTCGCCCTTGACCTGCACCTCGACGTCGGGATGGGCCAGCAGGTTCTTGTACCACTGGGGATCTTCGGGGTCGCCGCCCTTGGACGCGACCACGAGGAAGTCGTCGCCGAACCGCTGGTAGATCAGCGGCGTGGTGTACGGCCTGCCGGAGTTACGCCCCTTGGTGGTCAGGAGGAGGACGGTGGTGTTGTTCCAGTCGTGCCCCTCCGCGCCGTCGGTGGCCTGATAGCGCTGCACGTGTTCCTTGCCATAGAGCATGCCTCTGGACTACCCCGCGCGGGGGTGTCCTCACCGTGCCGCGCCGACCAGCTCGGCGGCCCGCCGGCTGTCGAGCGGGAGGGCCGAGTCGGGGGTGCGCTCGCGCACGTCGCGGTCGCGGATCGCGAACACGGCGGGCGCCGCGCCCACGTCGCCGTAGCGCTCGGTCACCGCCGCGCCGATCGCCCGCCGCACGCCGGCCACCACCTCGCGGACGCCGGGCCCGGACGTGACGAGGTGACCGAGCATCCCGGCGAAGCGCAGCTCGTCGTCGGCGGCGGGCCGCTGCGCCGGCAGCACCGGCCGGTCGAGCCAGAACACCTTGCCGGACAGGACCGCCGCGGGGCCGTCGGGGCCGTCGGGGCCGAGCACCCGCGCCGTGCGGGCCAGCAGCTCACCGAACTCGGCCAGGTCCGCGTGCGGCGGGAGGTCGGTGGTGACGAACAGGGGCACGATCAGCGAGTCAGGCATGCGGCTATCCCTCCGTGAGGAGGCTCATCGTAGGACCTGCCACCGACAATTCCGCGGCGCGCCACTCACCGTCCACCGCCCGGGCCGCTCGTCGCCGCTAGCGCTCGGTCCATTCGTCCTGGATCGCCGCGTGCACGATGGAGTCGCGCCAGCCGTGCGGGGTGTGCACGTGGTGCCGGATCCGTCCCTCCTCGACCATGCCGGCCGTCAGCATGGCGAGCTGGGCGGGCAGGTTGGCCGGCGACCTCGCGCCCCAGACGCGGTGCAGCCCGAGCTGCTTGAAGCCGAACGACAGCAGCAGGCGCACCAGGTCGGTGCCGATGCCACGGCCCCACTGGTCGGGATGGAGGCCGAAGCCGATCTCGGCGCTGTGGGGCAGGTCGGGGTCGATCTTCAGGCGGGCCACGCCGATCACGTGCCGCCGGTCGGCGTCCACGACGGCCAGCACGTAGAGGCGGCGCGGCTCGGCGGCGGCCGCCTCCATGGCCTGGCCGACCAGGGCGGCGACCTCCTGCACGCTGCGCGGCGCGAACGGCATGTGCTGCGTGGCCGCCGGATCGCCGTAGACGGAGTGCAGCGGGACGACGTCGGCGTCGGTGAGGTCACGAAGTCCGATTCGCTCGCCGATGACCATCACGCGCCGCATGCGCAGAAGGTAACGCGACTATCGCGATCTTTACAAGGGTGTCAAGTCGCCAGCTGACTGCCGTAAGCCCGCGCGACAAGTTCGGCGACGGCGCTGTGCGCCCCGAGCGGCTCGGCGTGACCGGCCTCGACGGCGGCGGCGGCGCGCTCGACGAGCTCCGCCGGGGC
Organism: Nonomuraea sp. NPDC004702; assembly: GCF_053601695.1. NCBI lineage: Bacteria > Bacillati > Actinomycetota > Actinomycetes > Streptosporangiales > Streptosporangiaceae > Nonomuraea > Nonomuraea sp. NPDC004702. Next base: position 50,738 of record NZ_JBSGCE010000010.1, on the reverse strand, counting down.
CTCGTGACCGATCAGGCAGGGCGCGATGGCCAGCCGCTCGGCCCCGGCGGCGCGCAGGCGCTGGGCGGCGACGTCCACGCCGGGCTCGCTGTCCAGCGAGGCGGCGACGACGGGCAGCGTGAGCCTGGAGGCCAGCAGCACGGCCGTGGCCTGGACGGCGTGCACCGCGCGCTCGCCGCCCACCGTGCCGAGGATGACGGCGTCGACGGGGCTGGAGACGTTGAGCAGGCGGACCCGGTCGGCCCTGGCCAGGCCGCGCTCGGCCAGCCTGATGTGCAGGGCCTCGGCGAGCAGCGGGTGGGGGCCGAGCGCCTCGGTGGCGACCGCGCCGGAGCCGGCGGCCGCGATGGCCTTGCCGATCTCGGCCATGACGACCGGGTCGTCCCAGGTGAGCAGGGGCACCACGACGGCGTCGCGGCCCGCGGGCAGCGCGTCTGCCAGGTCGGCGACGGCGGTCAGCCGCACCTCGATCTGCGGGTTGTCGACCCGCACCACGGCCGCGATCTCTTCGGCCACGCCGCCGGTGCCGCCGGGGGTGGCCAGCACGAGCATGGGCGCGTCCGGCGGCAGGGACGTGGGCACGGGGCGGCGGTGCCGGCCGCCGCCGGGCCGGGGGGAACGTTCACGTACAGGCAGGCTCACAGGCGCGCAGTTTATGCCTATTCGCGGCTGGTTGTTCTGTGAATCGGGAGCGATTCCGTCACAACGGGAACGCTGTGATCGAGATCACATCGTGACCGCCGCCGCCGTTGACGAACACCCCTGAGAAGGGCAACTCTGAGGCAACTAGAAACGCGTTCTAGAGCGACCGTCACACACCGTCCCCGGAGGATGGGAATGAAGCCGTTCTATGTCCGCGAGCTGAGCGTGTACCCGGTCGGTCGCCGGCGGATCTTCCTGCTGGCGATAGCCGTGCTGGCGAGCCTGGTGGCCAACTTCGAGACCACGCTCGCCACGATCCTGCCGCTGCTGATGAAGGACCTGGGCATGTCGCTCACGGTCTACGGCCTGCTCGCCGCGGGATCGGTGCTGATCGGCGGCCTGTCGGCGGGCGTCGGCGGCATCCTGTCCGACCGCTGGGGACGGGTCACGCTCCTGGTGCCCACCCTCACCGTCACGGCGGCCTGCAACTTCCTGCTCGCCACCGTGGACACCGTGGCCGGCCTGTTCTGGGTGCGCTGCCTGATGTTGTTCATCGAGGGCGCCGGGATCACCATCACCGCCTCCCTCGTCCGCGACTTCTCCCCGCGCCTCGGCCGCGCCCAGGCGTTCGCGTTCTGGACGTGGGGGCCGGTCGGGGCGTCCTTCCTGGCCTCGTTCATCGCCGGGTTCACGCTGCCGCTGTTCGACAACGCCTGGCAGTCGCAGGCGATCATCATGGGCGTCGTCTCGCTGGCCATGTGCGCGGTCATCGTCTGGAAGATCGCCGAGCCGTCGGCGGCGCTGCGGGCCCAGGTGCTCGACGCCGAGGAGGCCGTCGCGGCGGAGGAGAAGATCGACGCCGGACGGGTGCGCGAGCTGTTCCGCCATCCCCACCTGTGGGCCCACGTCCTGGGCAACACCGGCTGGCAGGTGCTCTACTGGACGTTCGCGATCTTCGGGCAGACGATCCTGGTGGAGGCGTTCGGCCTGGAGCCCGCGGGGGCCAACCGGGTGGTGGCGCTCGGCATCGTGCTCAACGCGGTGGCCGTGGTCGTCGTCGGCCGGGTCTCCGACCGGCTGCGGCTGCGCAAGCCGTTCACGGCCGCCGGCACCGCGCTGACCGTCCTCACCCTCGCCTACTTCATCGGCATGGTCGGCCCCGGCGTCTCCCCGGGGCACGTCACCGCCGTCTACGCGCTGCTCTTCCTGTTCATGGGCGTCGCGTACGTGCCGTGGATGGCCAACTTCTCCGAGAACGCCGAGGACGTCGAGTCGCGCCTGCAGGGCTCGGCGCTGGGCATCTGGGGCATGGTCGTCCGCGTCATGATCGTGGTGCTGCTGGTCGTCTCGCCCATGGTGGTCTCCGCGGGCGGCTGGGGCGCCTGGCTCGCCGTGGCGCTGGCCGGGCAGGTCGTGTTCCTGGCCTCGATGGCGGCGTTCAAGGGCGACTGGCGCAGGCGCCCGCGGGTCGCCGAGCCCGAGACCGCCGTCTGAACCGTCCCAGAAGTCCTTCGAGCGGCGCGCGTGGGCGGCGGTGGCAGCCGCCGCCCACGCCTTCGCGGCGTTCCCGCCTTCCCCCGCACTCAGGCGAAGGGACCCACCTGGCCGGGCAGCCTCCTGGCGGTGCCGCTCTCGCCGGCGGCGATGTCCAGGTCGCGGGTTTCCGGGGCGATGGCCAAACCTACGGCGGTGACGGCCAGCGCGACAACCACGTACAGGGACACGGCAAGCGTGGTGCCGTACAGGTCGAAGAGCTTGAGCGCGATGATCGGGGCCAGCGCGCCGCCGACGATCCCGGCCACCTGGTAGCCCATGGACGCGCCGCTGTAGCGCAGGCGGGTGCTGAACAGCTCGGCGATGAAGGCGGCCTGCGGGCCGTACATGGCGGCGTGGGCGGCCAGCGCGACCACCGCCGCCAGCACGATCAGCGGGAACGACTTCGTGTCCAGCAGCGGGAAGAACGCGAACACCCACCCGGCCGCAGCCAGCACGCCCGCGAAGTAGACCGGCCGCCGGCCCAGCCGGTCCGACAGCGCGCCGAACAGCGGGATCAGGCCGAGCTGCAGCACCGAGCCGATCAGCACCGCGTACAGCGCCACCGACCGGTCCAGCTTCAGCTGCCCGGTGAGGTAGACGATGATGTACGCGGTGAAGGTGTAGAAGGCCACGTCCACCCCGATGCGCGCGGTGAACGCCGACAGCAGCGCCCGCGGATGCGTGCGCAGCACCTCGACCAGCGGCATCCTGGCCGTCGCGCCGTGCTTCTCGACGCGGGAGAACAGCGGCGACTCGGCGACCCGCGTCCGCACCCACAGCCCGACCAGCACCAGCACGCCCGACAGCAGGAACGGCACCCGCCATCCCCACGCCTGGAAGGCCGCGTCCGGCAGGGCGAAGGACAGGATCGCGAGCAGGCCGGTGGCCAGCACGTACCCGGCGGGCACGCCGACCTGCGGCCAGCTCGCGTTGAAGCCGCGCCGCCTGCTGTCGCCGTGCTCCAGCGACATGATCACCGCGCCGCCCCACTCGCCGCCGAGCCCGAAGCCCTGGACGAAGCGGAGCACGGCCAGCAGGACGGGCGCGGCCACCCCCACGCTCGCGTAGCCGGGAAGCACGCCGATGAGGAACGTCGACAGGCCCATCAGCAGCAGCGTCACGACCAGCACGGTCTTGCGGCCGGCCCGGTCGCCGAAGTGCCCGAACACCACGCCGCCGAGCGGCCTGGCGACGAACGCGACGGCGTTGGTGGTCAGGGCCGCCAGCGTCGCGTTGAGCGGGTCGAGCGACGGGAAGAACAGCTTGCCGAAGACCAGCGTCGCGGCCGTGGTGTAGAGGAAGAAGTCGTACCACTCCAGGGACGTGCCGACGAGGGCGGCGATGATCACCCGGCGGGTCTGGTGCGCGGAGCTTGACATCGAAGGCTCCCAGATGGTCGAGGGGATAGTTTCAACGTAAGGATTGTTGAACAATTCGACAAGAGGTTTGCTCCATGATTCCCTGGCGCACGTGGAAGACGTGGTCGCGGACCTCGCCCGGCACCGGTCGAGACTGAACCGCAGCAGCACGGCCGAGCGCGTGGCCGACATCCTCCGCGACAGCATCATCGAAGGCGCCTTCCCGCCGGGCGCGCGGCTGTCAGAGGAGGCCATCTCCGAAGGGCTCGGCGTCTCGCGCAACACGCTGCGCGAGGCGTTCCGCCTGCTCGGCCACGAACGCCTGCTCGACCACCGGCTCAACCGGGGCGTCTTCGTCCGGCTCCCGTCCGTGGAGGACGTCTCCGACCTCTACACGATGCGGCGGGTGCTGGAAGGGGCGGCCGTCCGGCGCAAGGCGTCGCGGCAGGCGCTGGCGCTCATCGAGGAGGCCGTGCGCGACGCCGAGCGGGCCGCCGCCCAGGGCGACTGGCAGGGCGTCGGCACCGCCAACATCCGCTACCACCAGGCCCTGGTCGGCCTGCACGGCAGCCCCCGCCTCGACGAGGCCATGCGGCAGCTCCTGGCCGAGCTGCGCCTGGTCTTCCACGTGATGGACAACCCGCGCGCCTTCCACGAGCCGTTCATCGAACGCAACCGCGCGCTGCTCGCCCTGCTGGCGGCCGGTCGCGCCGAGGAGGCGGCGGCCTACCTCGACGACTACTTCGACGAGGCCGAGCGGCTTCTCATCCACGCCTACCAGCCGAACGGGTAGCGTTTTCCGCATGGACCGGATCTTCACCCTGGACGAGGCGCGCGCCCTGCTGCCCGGCATCATCGCCGAGGCGCGGGAGATCGTCGCGGGCCGCGCCGACCTGGCCGAGATCGCCTTCGACCGGGAGGCCGCCGGCGGGTCGCGGCTCGGCGGGCTGCCCGAGATCAAGGCGATCGAGGCGCGCATCGAGGAGACGCTGACCCGGTGGAGCGAGCAGGGGATCGAGGTCAAGGGCGTCGCGCCGCTGTTGATTGACTTCCCCTCGGTGCTCGGCGGGGCGTCGGTGCGGCTGTGCTGGATCGAGGGGGAGCCCGAGCTCGCCTGGTACCACCGTTCGGATCTGGGCTTCGCGGGGCGGCGCCCGCTGCCCTGAAGCGTGGCCTACCTGTGACCAACTCGCCACCGTGCCCATGGGTCTAACCAGGTGAGCGAAAGGATCACCACTCATGAGGCTATCCTCAGCGGCCGCCGCGCTCCTCCCGCCGGCGGTCGCCGGCGGGCTGGGGCTCCCGGCCGCCGCCGCACCCGCGCACACCGGGCCGCCGCAGGCCCGCGCGGCCTGGGTCACCGCCTGCGAGCTGCCCGTCGAGGGCACGTCCCCGTGCGGCCCCTGGCACCTGCTTCTCCGTGACGGCCGCAAGGTCACCGTCGGCGACTCCGCCGCCCGCGCCAAAGGCCGCGCGACCTCCCTGTTCGCCCTCAGCGGCGACGGCCGGACCATCGTCTACCAGCGGGCCCGCGACCACCGCCTGGTCGCACGCGCGGCGGCCGGCGGCCCGGTCAAGGAACTGCCCAGGTCCCTGCGGCCCGGCGCGGACGACGCCCTCTACCTGTCAACGGCCGGCGACCGGCTCCTCGTCGGCCGCCGAGGCCACGTCGACGTGCTCACCCTGGCCACCGGCAGGATCACCGGCCTGACCGTCAAGGGCGAACCGGCCGGCTTCAGCGGCGACGGGGACGAGGTGCTGACCACCCGCGACCTGAGCGACGGCACCAGATGGCTGTACTCCTACGGGCTCGACGGCCGCGCGCTCAGGAGCCAGGCCCCCCAGTTCGTCGCCAACGCCGTCACCCTCGCGCTGTCCCCCGACGGGCACACCGTCGCCGCGTTCAGCTCCGGCGGCAGCCGTGGCGGCCCGCCCCGGATGCGCACGTACGACCTGGAGACCGCCCGGCTCGCCGACGGCGTGAACCTGCCCCTCGCCGGCGACGCCTCGCCCGACCACGCCCGCTGGACCCCTGACGGACGGCTCGCCGCCTACTCCTACGACAGCAGCTCCACCAAGTCGACGGTGGTACGGGTGCTCACCGTCGACCCCGCTTCCGGCCAGGCCCGCCGTACCGACACCTACAAGGTGGGCCCCGACCCTCACACCATCGTGTTCCCGGGGGAGTGACCATCGTGAGAATCGTCCCTTTGCTGACCGCAGCCCTGCTCACCCTCACCGCCGTGCCGGCCGCCGCCGTCCAGGCCGCGCCGCACCACGACCACAGCCACGACCACAGCCACGGCCACGACAGCATCCGGTACGCCTCCGTCAAGGGCTGCCCGGCCAAGGACGGCACGTCCCGGCCCTGCGGGCAGTGGCGGCTGGTCATGCACGACGGCGGGCGCAGGACGCTGCCCGATGCCCAGGTCGTCGCGCTCGACGCCAGGCGCAGGTCCACCGTCACCTCGCCGGCGCCGATCGCGGTCAGCGGCGACGGGCAGCGCGTGGCGTACCTCACCAAGACCGGACGGCCGGCCGTACGCGTGCTCGGCGGCGGCGTCACGCTGCTGCCCGAGGACGCGCTGCCGCGGGTCGCCCAGAACGAGGTGACGCTGCTGCTCTCCGGCGACGGCGCGCGGCTGGCCGTCGTGGTCCAGAGCGACCGGCCCGCCGCCACGAAGATCTTCGACACCGCGACCGGGGCCCTGCTCGGCACCGTGCCCGCCGACGAGACCCTCCTCGGGTTCAGCGGCGACGGCGACGAGGTGCTGTCCTCGATCGAGTCCGACGACTCCGTCACCGACCTGGTCGTGCGCGACCAGACGGGCGAGCATCTCGTACGCGTCACGCCGCCGCAGGTCGTGGCCGCCAACGGCCCGCAGGCGCTGGCCGGCGACGGGCACACGGCGGCGGTCGTGATCCGCGGCAGGAAGACCGAGCTGCTCACCTACGACCTCGCCACCGACGAGGTCACCGGACGCAGGAAGATCAAGCTGCCGGACGGCGAGCTCAGCATGATCGACTGGACCGGGGACACGCAGGTCACGCTGCACCTGGTGTCCGGCTCGTCCAGGATGACCATCGTCCAGGTCGACACGGGGACGGGCGCCGTACGGGTCAGGGACCGGTACACCGTCCTGAAGGACAGCTTCGTCTTCGCCGCCTGCGGCGGCTGAGCCCACACCACGGCGGGGCAGCGTCCACGGCGGGGCAGGGGGAGTCCCGCCGTGGATACGCTTGCCGCGTGGAGGTTCACTCGACCAGGGCGATGGCCGTCAGGGCCGTCGAGCTGTGCGTGGCGCTGCTGCACGAAGAGCCGACGCCCGCCTCCGTGACGGACGTCCTGCGCCGCCACGGCGAGCACGGCGACCTCGGCCTCGACGACTCCGACGTGGCCGTGATGCGGGTGGCGGCGGCCCGGCTGCGCGACGTGCTGGGCGCGCGCGACGCCGGGGAGGCGGCGGGCCTGCTCAACCGCCTGCTCGCCGACACCGCCCGGCCGCCCAGGCTGACCAGCCACCGGGGCACGACGTCCTGGCATCTGCACGTCGACAGCGGCGACGACGCGCCGTGGGCCGAGTGGTTCCTGGCCTCGTCGGCGATGGCCCTGGCCGTGCTGGTCGCCGACCATCAGCGCGTTCCGGGCGGGTTGTGCGCGGCCGCGGGGTGCGGACGGCCGTACCTGGACCTGGGTGGCGGCAGCCCCCGCCGCTACTGCGGCACCCGCTGCGCCACCCGCGCCCGCGTCGCCGCCCACCGCGCCCGCCCCCAGCCAACCCCCTGACACCAAGCGCCGTCCCTACCCGAGCCCGCGTCGCCGCCCACCGCGCCCGCCCCCTGACGCCACGCGCCCGTCCCAGCCGGCCCGTCCCAGCCGGCCCGCGCCTGCTCACGGCCTGTCGGTGCCCGCGTCGCCCGCTGACGCTCGCGAACCGCGGCGGCGGAGGAGAACGTGGACGGCCACGGCCTGTAAGGCCGCGCCGGTCAGCAGGGCGGCAGTGGCCGACTGGGTGCTCAGCGGGCCTGCCAGCGCCGATCCGACGGCGAACGAGGTGATCTTGAGGCTGGCGCCGGTCGTGAACACCTGACTGCGCAGCCCGGCGGGGGCCTCGCGGTGCCGCACCGCGAACAGCGCCGTCAACTGCGGCCCCTCGCCCGCGCCCACCAGCCCCGCCGCGACCACCGCGATCCAATACGCCCCCACCAGGGCCGTTCCTGCCATGGCGGCCAACGTCATGCCCGCGCCGACCAGCGCGGTGGACCAGGCCAGGGTCGCGTCCCACGCCGGTGCCGGGTTCCGTCGACGGGGGCCGCCGCGCCAGGCCAGGAGTCCGTTCGCGGCCAGGCCGGCTGCCGCCGTGACGGCCAGCAGCAGCGTGCCGCGGCTGCTGTCGCCCGTGAGCTCCAGCCCCAGCACCGGCGCCGACACCACGAACATGCCCGCCCCGGCGCACGAGACCATCGACCCGGCGGTGGCCCGTCCCAGCACCCGGTTCCCGAGCACCGCCCGAATCCCGGCGGCCATCTCCCGCGCGACCGCTCCCGCAGCCCGTACGGGCGAGCTGAGGCCGCCGAAGCGCCGCCGCTCGCCGCTCGGCCGGTTGCCTGCGGGGAGGTCGCTGGTGGGGTGGGCGTGGGTGGGCCGGTCAAGCGTGGGGTGGTCAAGGGCGGGTCGGTCGTGCGGCCGGGCGCCCGTGGGTGGGGCGCTTGTGGGGTGGGCGTGGGTGGGCCGGTTCTGGGGGGTGCGCCTAGGGAGGGTCCAGGCGGCGGGGAGGGCGGTCAGGAGGAGGGCTGCGGAGACGAGGACCGCCGCCGGACCGCCCGCCACGGCCGCGATCACGCCGACCGCCGCCGGACCGGCCAGCCCCGCCACGTTGTACGTCATGGCGTCCAGCGCGGTGGCCCGTGCCAGCCGTCCCCGGTCGGGCCCGGAGACCAGGGGGAGCTGTCCCGTCCAGCCGCCGGTGAGCGCGGGGCCCGCCAGCCCGGTCACCACGGCCAGCGCCACCAGCGCCGTCCCGGGCACCCGTCCGACGCCGCCCGCCACCAGCAGCAGGCCGGTCGCGTACCCGAGCAGGCAGCACGCCAGCAACCGGCCCGGACGGCGGGCGCGGTCCAGCAGCACGCCGAGCAGCGGCCCGCCGACGGCCGCCGAGACGGTCAGCCCGGCCAGCAGCGACGCCCCGAGCAGCGGAGAGCCGGTGGCGGCGAGCCCGGCCACCAGGAGGGCGGGCCCGGACATCTCGTCGCCGGTCCGGGCCGCGACCACCCCGGCCATGTAACGCGTCAGCACCAGCAAGACGTTACAGGATCCGTGTTAAGGGACGGTCCGGGCGGGGAAGGGCTCGGGTGATCGTCCCGCGCGGGCCTCGCGCCCGCCGGCGGCGACCCGCCCGGCCTGTACGGACTGCGTACCGCACAGGCCGGGCATCTTCCAGGCCCCCGAGTCGAATATGTGTTTGAACAATGGCATAGACTCGGCCTCATGAAAGCCGCGTTCCAAGCATCTCTGCTGGGTCTCGACGAGGAGCTCGGCGTCGGGCGGCTGGGCGCCACGGTCCGCCGGACGTACCTCGACCACGGAGCCTGGATCGACCTGCGGCCCGGCTGGCTGACGGGGGCCGACACGCTGTTCGCGCGGCTGGCCGAGACGGTGCCGTGGCGTGCCGAGCGCCGCCGCATGTACGACCGGGTCCTCGACGTCCCGCGCCTGCTCAAGTTCTACGACGAGGGCGAGACGCTGCCCGACCCCGTCCTCGACCAGGCCAGAGCGGCGCTCGACGCCCACTACGGCGAGGAGCTGGGCGAGCCCTTCCGCACCGCGGGCCTGTGCTTCTACCGCGACGGCCGCGACAGCGTGGCCTGGCACGGCGACACCATCGGCCGGGGCAGCAGCGAGGACACCATGGTCGCGATCGTCTCGGTGGGCAGCCCGCGCCCGCTCCTGCTGCGCCCGCGCGGCGGCGGCCCCTCGATCCGCCGCGACCTCGGGCACGGCGACCTGATCGTCATGGGCGGCAGCTGCCAGCGGACGTGGGAGCACGCCATCCCCAAGACCGCCCGGCCCGCGGGGCCGCGCATCAGCATCCAGTTCAGGCCGCGCGGCGTCCGCTGACCCGGCCCGCCGCGCCCGCCGCGCCCGCCGCGCCCGCCGCGCCCGCCGCGCCCGCCGCGCCCGCCGTGGGCCCCGCGCCCGCCGTGGGCCCCGTGGGCCCCGCGGGCTCCGCGAGCCCCCGTGCGCCCCTCGTGCTAGCGGAGGCGGAGACGGGCTATGCGGCCCTGCTCGCCGGAGGCCCAGCAGGACAGGTCCGGGGTGCACGAGACCGTGTCGAACGAGCCGCCGTCGAAGGTCTCCCAGCGGGCCCCGCCGTTGTACGTCACGTCGCTGCCCGTGGGGCCGACCGCGATCGCCGCGAACGGCAGGTGCGGCAGCCACGTCACCCCCGACCGGTACGCGGGCGGCGGGGTCGTGGCGGGCCGCCAGGTGGCGCCGCCGTCCCCGGTGACCGCGGCGGCGTTCGGGGAGGGGAGGCCGGGTTGGTAGTCGCCGCCGACCGCGATCCCGCGGTGCCGGTCGCGGAAGGCCAGCGCGAAGACGCCCTTCGCCGGGTCGGCGGCCGGGATCGGGGTGTCGGAGACGGTCCACGTACGCCCGCGGTCGGCCGAGCGGAACACGCGTGACCGCTCGCCGCCGCCGGTGGCGATCCAGGCGTCGCGTCCGCCCGCGGTCACCAGGCACTGGCCGCTCGCCGCGAAACCGGCCTCGCCGGGCAGCGCGTCCGGCATGCCGGTGGACGGGAGCACCTGCCAGCTCCGGCCGCCGTCCTCGGTGGCCAGGAGGCGGAACCTGCCGTTCACCGGGTCGCTCATGGCCAGGCCGTGGCGGCGGTCGAAGAAGGCCATGCAGTCGTAGAAGGCGTTCGGCTCGTCGTTCCTGAAGGACTCGGTCCAGGTGCGGCCGCCGTCCTCGGTGCGGTAGACGCGGCCGTCCGTGCCCGTGCCGATGGACAGGACCAGGGCGTGGCGGGCGTCGAACGCCTCCACGTCGCGGAACTGGAGTGACTCGGTGCCGGGCGGGGAGACGTTCTGCCAGGTGCGTCCGCCGTCCACGGTGCGCAGGACGGTTCCGCCGGTGCCGGCGGCCCACGCCACGTCCCTGCTCACGGGCGCGAGACCACGGAAGCGGGCGGTCACGCCGGTCTCCTTCAGCTCCCAGCCGAGGTCCGGGCCGGGGCCGGTGGTGGTGGCGTGGGCGGGGAGCGGGGCGGCGAGCACGAGCGCCGCGGACAACACGCTCATCGCGATGCGAACGTTCATGCCGGGCAAACTAACCCAAGAGATCACGAGCGTCCATCATGCGGACAGCCTGATCCCCCGGGAGACGACGCCTGTCAGGTAGGGGGCTTGGAGGGGCCCGTCAGGGGGGCGGGCGGCTGTGCGGGTGGGGAGATGTGGCAGGTCGTCGGGCGGCGGTGCCGCTGGGGGGTGTGAGGAGCGGGCCGCGGTGCGGGTGGAGATGTGGGAGGGGTCAGGCCGCGGTGCCGCTGGGAGGTATGGGGGGTGGGCCGCGGTGTGGGTGGAGGTGGGGGAGGTCAGGCGGCGGTGCGGGTGGGGGCCCAGGTGAGGAGGGACTGGGCGGTGTCGAAGCGGCGGCTGGAGACCGACTCGCCCAGGATCACGCCCACCAGCCGTTGCCCGTCCCGCTCACCGGCGAAGGCCAGGCTGTACCCCGCCGCCCGGGTGAACCCCGTCTTCAGCCCGATCACCCCCGGCTCGGCGAGCAGGCGGTTGGTGTTGCGCCAGCCGTACGCGCCGTGCTCCTCGGTCGCGGCGACCTCGTGGTACCGGGTCCCGGCCACGCCTTCGATCAGCGGCACCTGGAGGGCCTTGGCGGCCAGCACGGCCTGGTCGCGGGCGGTGGACCAGCCGTCGCCCGCCGGCGTGGGCAGCCCGTCGGCGTTGACGTACCGGGTGTCGTTCATGCCGAGTGAGCGGGCGGTGGCGTTCATCTTGTCGACGAACCCCGGCACGCCGGGCCCGTACGTACGGGCCAGCGCGTGGGCGGCGTCGGCGCCCGAGGGCAGCATGAGCGCGTAGAGCAGCTCGCCCACCGGCAGCCGGTCGCCGGGCCGCAGGTCGGCGGTGGTGCCGCCGCCCTCCTCGGCGTACCGCGCGTCCTGGGGGGCGATCTCCACCATGTCCGTGGGCCTGGCCGACTGCAGGACGACGTACGCCGTCATCGTCTTGGTGAGGCTGGCGATCGGCATGCGGGTGTCGGCGGCCTTGCCGAACAGCGCGCCGCCGGACCGGGCGTCCATCAGGTAGGCGGCCCGGCCGTACACGGCGGGCGCCCCGGCGTCGGCGGCGGAGGCGACGAGGGAAGGGGTCGCGGCGGAGGGGATCGCGGCGGACGGGGTCGCGGTCTGCGCGTACGCGGGCACGCCCAGCCCCGTGACCAGGGCGAAGGCGCCTGCGAACGCGGTGAGTCGAGCTTTCCGGTTACGCATGCACCCAGGCTGCCGCCCGGTTTGGCGTGCGTTTAACGATTTGCGGCAAAATCTGTGACCGAATCGTTAGAAACCCCGCCGACGCCGGAGGATCCGTCAGGTAGATCTTTCGTGCCGGGCCCCTCAGCGGCCCGTCCAGAGGTTGTCCGGCACCCGTTGCCCCCGCGTCAGCCCGGCGAACAGCTCCTCCCACATCGGCATCACCACCTCCGGCCCGTACGCCCGCGACGTCGCCGCCGCCGCCTCGCCCATCCGCACCCGCAGCTCCCGGTCGCCGATCACCCGGATCAGCGCCGCGGCCAGCGCGTCCACGTCCCTGGGCGGCACCAGGACGCCGTCCACGCCGTCGGTCAGCACGTCCCGCGGCCCGGTGGGGCAGTCGAAGGCGACCACGGGCAGCGCGTGCGTCATGGCCTCGATCATCACCATGGGCAGTCCCTCGAAGCGGGAGCTGAGCGCGTACACCGACGCCTCGGCCAGCTCCTTCTCCAGCCGCTCGGTACGGCCGGGCAGCGTCACGTGCTCCGCCAGCCCGTGCCGCGCGACCAGCCCGGCGAGCTGGCTGCGGCGCGGCCCGGTGCCGAAGACGCGCAGCCGCCACTCCGGATGCACCCGCACGACCTGCGCGAACGCCTCGATGAGCAGGTCGAACCCCTTCTGTGGCACCAGCCGCCCGGCCGCCACCACCACCGGGTTGACCTGCCGGGACGGTTCCTGCTCCACGCGGTGGACGGCGTTCGGGATCACCACCACCGGCGTGTCCGGCAGCAGGCGCTGGTATTCGAGCTTGTTGGTCCTGGTCAGCACGGTGACCGCGGCGAACCTGCCGTAGTGGCGGGCGATCTCCCTGCGGATCGTGTCGGGGTAGGCGGACAGGTTCATGTGCTCCTGCGCGATCCTGACGACGTCGGCGGGGGTGCGGCGGGCGGAGATCAGGTTCAGCGCGGGCCTGGTCGTCACCAGGACGCCGCCGGACAGGCCGGAGACGTAGTCCATCGCGGCCCGTTCCACCCGCTCGGTGAAGTAGTCGGCGGCGAACTCGCCGCGCGGCACGATCTTGCCGCGGATCCGCCGCCACGCCCTGCGGCCGACGGAGTCGGGCTGTCTGCCCCCGCGCTGGTCCACCAGCGTGGTGACGGTGACGCGGGGGTCGATGGCGAACTGCGGGGCCTCGCGCCGCCGTACCAGGCTGACCAGCTCGACGTCGTGCCCGGCCGCGGTCATCGCGTTCGCCTGGTTGACCACCGTGCGGATCGTGCCGCCCATGCCGTAGGCGTGCAGCATCAGGTAGCGGATCTTCACGCGAGGTACCCCCAGGTCCGGGCGATGGGCTTGAGGGGTTCGGGGATCTGGTCGGGGGAGGGCAGCTCGCGGGCGGGCTGGACGGTCCCGGTCCTGATCTTGTCCCGCCAGTCGCCGAGCCCCTTCTCCAGCACCTGCTGCTCGCCGTAGGAGAGCATCCGCGGCTCCCACTCCAGGCCGAGGAACGCGCAGATCTCGCGGGTGACGCGCTCGGGCTCGGCGCTCAGCTCCTCGTACCTGACGGTCAGCCCCGGCAGCGCGGCCCTGGCCCGCTGCACGGCCTTCATGTACCGCAGGGCGTCGAGGGCGGCCTCCTCGGGGGTGCGCCGGTCGGGGGCGGCCTCGTGCCAGGACGTGGCGATGGAGGCGGGGTGGCGCAGCAGGAAGACGAAGCGGGCGTCCGGCCAGCAGGCGGCGATGCGCTGGTGGGCGAAGGCGTTGGCGGGGGTCTTGTCCACGACGTACCGCTTGCCGCTGCGGACCAGCTCGCGGTGCAGCACCCGGTCCCACAGCAGGTGTTCCAGGTCGGCCTGGTTGTGCCCGAGCGCGGCCATCGCCTTGGCGGCCAGCGGAGTGCCGAACTGCACCCGCAACCGGCGTACGTGCAGCTCGTGGGGGGCGTGCAGGTCGGGGTGGGCGTTGAGGATCGCGCGCAGGAGCGTGGAGCCGGACCGTACGGGGGACAGGAGGAAGACGGGGGATTCGAGCAGCCGGTCGGTTAGCGGATCCGCGGGCGGTCTGATCTCGGGAGCGGGCGGGGGAGAGGGCGTGTTCCCGACTCGCTCGATCTGGAATCCGGTGAACCTGACCAGCGCTTTGTTGACGTGCCGCTGCCAGTTCATGGCGAGGCAGACTACCTACCGTTCCTGGCAGTTACCTGGCAGCGTCAGGCCGCCGACCAGGCGTACCGCGGGTTCGCGGGGGCCGTGCGCGGCTGCCGCGCGGTCGCGCGGGAGCGCCCCGGGCCTGTTAGCGTTACCGCTGACAGGAGGTGAGCGGCGGTGAAAGCGAAGGGCGACAGGCCGGCGGTGCTCATGGACGTGGCCGTGCTCGCCGGGGTCTCGGCCATGACCGTCTCGCGCGTGCTCAACGCGCCCGACCGGGTCCGCGCGGAGACCAGGGCCCGCGTCATGGCCGCGGTGCGCGAGCTCGACTACCGGCCCAACCAGGCCGCCCGCCAGCTCGTCACCGGCAGGTCCGGGGTGCTCGGCGTGGTCAGCATCGACACCACCCTCTACGGCCCGGCCTCCACGCTCTACTGCATCGAGCAGGCGGCCAGGCGGGCCGGCTACAACGTCAGCATCGCCAGCCTGCCCTCGCTCAGCCGCAGGTCGATGGAGGAGGGCGTGCAGCGGCTGCGCGCCCAGGCGGTCGACGGCGTGATCATCGTGGCGCCGCACGAGTCGGCCGCCGACGGCCTGCGCCACCTGCCGCCGGAGATGCCGGTGGTGGCCGTCGACGCCGGCGACGACATCCCCGTGCCGGTGGCCAAGGTCGACCAGCAGGCGGGCGCCAGGCGGGTCACCCGTCACCTGCTCAGCCTCGGCCACGAGACGGTCTGGCACGTCGCCGGCCCGGCCGACTGGCTCGACGCCAACGGCCGCATCGAGGGCTGGCGCGGCGTGCTGGAGGCCGCCGGCCGGGAGGTGCCCGAGGTGCTGCGCGGCGACTGGAGCGCCCGCTCGGGCTACCAGCTCGGCCGCCGCCTCTGCGAGAACCCCGACGTCACCGCCGTGTTCGTGGCCAACGACCAGATGGCCCTCGGCGTGCTGCGCGCGCTGCGCGAGGCCGGCCGCCGGGTGCCCGAGGACGTCAGCGTGGCCGGGTTCGACGACATCCCCGAGTCGGCCTACTTCTGGCCGCCGCTGACCACCGTGCGCCAGGACTTCGGCGAGGTCGGCAGGCACGCCTTCCACCTGCTGCTCGACTTCATGGCCGGGCACGAGCCCGAGGCGCGGCGGCTGGTCGAGCCCGAGCTCGTGGTCAGGGAGAGCACGGGAGCCAGGCCGTCCCGGGCATGACCGGCATGATCGGCGGGCAGGTGTAGGGCCGTCGCGGAGGTGATCGGCTGGATGATGCTGCTCGAACGTTTCGACGCCTGGGACAAGCGGGCCTTCGACCGGGTCGCGCGCTCCGACCTGCCGGTGCTCGACGCCCTGCTGCCGCATCTGTCGTCGGCGGCCGACAACTCGGTCCTGTGGGGGCTGGTGGCGGGCGTCCTGATGATGACGGGCCGGCCGCGCCTGCAGCGGGCGGGCGTCCGCGGGCTGCTGGCGATCTCGCTGGCCAGCCCGCTGACCAGCATGGTCGTCAAGCAGGCGATCCGCAGGCCGCGCCCGCTGACGGACCTCATCCCGGTGATCCGGCGCCGCCGGGTGCCGGCGTCCTCGTCGCTGCCGTCGGGGCACAGCGCGTCCGCGGTCGCCTTCGCGGTGGCGGTCGCCAGGGACGCGCCGCTGCCGGTCGCCACCTCCGTCACGCTGCTCGCCGCCGGGGTGGCCGCCTCCCGCGTGTACGTGGGCGCCCACTACCCGGGCGACGTGCTGGCCGGGGTCGCCGTGGGGGCGGCGGCGGGCTTGAGCGCCCGGGGCTGCGGACGCTGGCTGCGCCGCACGCTGGCCGCCTGCGCCGCGCCGCAGGAGGTCAGGCGGGGCCGCTGCTGGCCCGGACGATCAGGGTCGAGCGCAGCAACTGCAGGGAGTTGACCGGCGGACGGCCCTCGTCCAGGGCGCGCAGCAGGAGCTCGATGGCCTGCCTGGTCATCTCCCTGCTCGGGACGGCGACCGTGGTGAGGGCGGGGTGTGTCACCCGTACCTCGTCGATGTCGTCGTGGCCGACCACCGACAGGTCGCCGGGCACCGAGCGGCCGCCGAGCCGGGCCGCCTCCAGCGCGCCCAGCGCGAGGATGTCGTGCGTGCAGAAGAGGGCGGTCACGCCGGGGTCGGCGGTCAGGGCCGCAGTGGCGGCGGTGAAGCCGCCCATGGCCGTCGGCTCCGGCGCGGTGAAGACGGCCGCGGCCGGGACGTCGAGGCCGTCGCGGGCGAACGCGCGCCGGAACCCCTGCACGCGCAGCGCGTGCGGCGCGCTGCTCAGCACCGCGACCCGCTCGTGGCCCAGCTCGCGCAGATGCCGCCCGGCCAGGTAGCCGGCCTGTTCGTAGTCGATCGTGACGACGGGCAGGGTGTCGGGCACCTCGCTCTCCCACGCGCACAGCGCCACGGGGAAACGCGCGTCGGCCAGCAGCGGCAGGTGCTCGGTGAGGCCGTTGTCGCCGGCGATCAGCAGGGCGTCGACCGAGCGGCTGGTCAGGCCGGTGATGTGCCGGCGGGCCCGGTCGCCGTCGAGGCGGGTGGTGCACAGCAGCAGGTGGTAGCCGTGCTCCTCCAGGACGTTCTCCGCCTCCTCGACCACGGCCGAGTAGAACGAGCTGGCCACCGTCGGCACGAACAGGCCGACGGTCATGGTGGTGCCGGTGGCCAGCGAGCGGGCGACCAGGTTGGGCGTGTAGCCGAGCTCGGCGATGGCCGCGCGGACCCTGGCCTCGGTCTCGGGGCGGACGCGGACGCGGCCGGTGACCACGTTGGAGACCGTCTGCTTGGTGACCCCGGCCCGCTCGGCCACGTCCTGCATCGTGACCACGCGGCCTCCTAAAGGTTTGACCGGTCCAATGACGTCGCCCCGAAAGGTAGCCGCCAGGCTCCGATCTCGTCAACCATCGTGCGCATTACGTGCCTTTTGACCGGACAAGAGAGCAAGAACGCGAATTCGGGCCTTGTTTGAGCGGTCAAATCTGGCGTATGGTCCGGCCACGCGGTTCCGGCTCGTGGTCCCCCCCAAGGGCCCGCCCGATGTGGCGTGCCCGACAGAAAGGAGCACCCGTGTCCCCCCATCGCAACGTGCTCACCGCCGCCGCCGCGGCCCTGACGCTGGTCCTGGGCGGCTCCCTCGCCGTCCCGGCCGCGTCGGCCGCACCGCCCGACGCCACCTACACGATCACCGTCGGCTCCACCGGCCGCTACGCCCATCCCACCGACACCCCGGCCGCCACCTACATCGACAAGGACGGCACCTTCTACTTCCAGCAGTCGGCCGCCCTCTACGGCGCCTCCGACCCCCGCTACTGGGACTTCTTCACCGGCTCGAACTTCGAGACCGCCACCCGCTCGGCCGCGATCAGCGACGCGGTCAACCCGGCCAACTCCGCCGACCGCAACAACGACACGACCTGGCGCTGCAACAACAGCCCGACCGGCGTCGAGGCGACCCCCGCCGGCGCGGGCTCGGGATACGCCCACAAGAACTACTGCGACCTGGTCGGCGTCTGGGTGGACCCCGACACCGGCGACTGGTACGGCCTGGTGCACAACGAGTTCACCCCCCAGCCCTTCGGCGACGGCCTGCACTACGACTCGCTCGACTACGCCGTCTCCCGCAACCAGGGCCGGGTGTGGACCATCCTCGGCCACGCGATCACCTCGCCGTACAGCACGAAGCGCAACGACGCCGCGGCCTTCCCCCACCAGACCTACGACTACGGCGACGGCGACCCGCGCCTGTTCGCCGACCCGGTCTCGGGCTACTTCTACGTCTACTACGGCTCGCGGATCATCCCGAAGGGCGGCGTGGGCGGCGGCAACGGCGGCCTGGCCCACGTGGCGCGGGCGCCGATGTCGGCCAAGATGGCGACCGGCTCGTGGACCAAGTGGTACGACGGCTCCTGGTCGCAGCCCGGCGTCGGCGGCAAGGAGAGCAACATGGTCCCGGTCACCGCCGCGAACCCCCGGGGCTACACGCCCGTAGGCGGCGACTACGACCCGGCCAACACCGGCACGGTCGACCAGCAGATCGCCGCCGGGGAGCTGCCGCCGAAGTCCGACCTGTTCATCATGAACATCGCCTACGACGCCCACCTCGGCCTCTACCTCGGCGAGCCCGAGGTCGTCTCCGGCCGTCAGCCGCAGCGCCTCTACGTCACCGACGACCTGTCGACCCAGCGGTGGCGCCTGATCGGCGACACCGGGAGCTACGTCTCCGGCTCCTGGTACCGCTGGTTCCTCGACGACGTCAGCAGAACCGGCTCCGCCATCGTCGGCCGGACGTTCCGCTCGTACTGCTCGATCGAGTGCGCGACCTCCAGCGGCGAGTACGCGAACCTCACCGTCACCTCCACCGCGCCCGCCCCCGCCCCGGCGGACCCGGCCAGGACCTACCGGATCGGCACCGGGGCGGGCCGCGTCCTGGCCCAGGTCTCCGGCGGCCCGGCGACCACCTCCGCCGCCGCCCCGACGGGCTCGCCCCTGGAGAACTGGACGTTCACCCCCAACGGCGACGGCTCCTACCGCATCGCCAACGCCTCCACCGGCGGGCTGCTCGGCGTGGACGCGGCCACGACGGCCGGCCGCGCCTGGGGGGCGAAACCGGTCGTCACCGCGCCCGGCGCCGGCGGGCCCACCGCGGGCCAGCAGTGGTTCGTGGTGCCGGGCGGGAGCGGCCACCGGCTGGTCAACCGCTACAGCGGCCTCGCGCTCGCCCTGACGGCGGACGCGTCCCGACCGGCCGAGACCACCCCCGTACGCCACTGGAGCGACACCTCCGGCGGGACGGTCGGCGGTCGCCGCACGGCCGCCGAGCAGACCCTGACGCTGACCGACACCGGCGCCTCGGGCGGCGACCTGAGCGGCACCCACACCCTGACCGCCGCCGGCAAGGCCCTGGACGACCCCGACCACTCCACCACCCCGGGCACCCAGCTCATCACCTGGACCCCCAACTCCGGCGCCAACCAGCGCTGGGCCTTCACCCGTCAGCCCGACGGCTCCTACCAGATCGCCAACGGCCTGTCGAAGCTCTGCGTGGACGTCGGCGGCGGCTCGACCGCCGCCGGCGCCCAGATCATCCAGTGGACGTGCACCGGCGCCGCGAACCAGCGCTGGCAGGTCACCCCTGCCCCTGCGGGCGGCTACCGGATCGCCTCGCAGAAGAGCGGGCTGCTGCTCACCACGGCCTCCACCGCCGACGGCGCGCTCGTCACCCAGCAGGCCGACACCGGCTCGGCGCTGCAGCGCTGGACCGTCGGCTGACTCTCCTCCGGCGGGGCCCCGTCCGGGCCCCGCCGGGCCACCCCCCGAATCTCACAGGACAGGCGGTGCCGCTCGATGAGCTCATCCCGATCCCTCCCCATCCGCAGGACGTTCGCCGGGCTCGCCGCCGGCGCGCTGGCCCTCGGCCTGGTCACCGCCTGCGGCGGCGACGCCCAGGACGCGTCCGGCAAGGAGCTCGTCTACTGGTCGATGTGGAAGCAGGGCGAACCCCAGCAGGCGGCCCTGCAGGCCGCGATCAACCGCTTCACCCGGGCCACCGGCATCAAGGTCAAGGTCGAGTGGGCCGGCCGCGACGTGGTCAAGCAGAAACTGCCCGCCGCGCTCACCACGTCGAAGGTGCCGGACGTGGTCGACCAGTCCGACGACACGATCCGGCCGTACATGGTGACCCCGGGCGTGGCCCGGGGGCTGGCCAAGGTGTACGAGGCCGACGTGCCCGGCGAGGCGGGCAAGAAGGTCAAGGACGTCATCCCGGCCAAGTACTCGCTGAGCCCGGCGTTGCGGCTGCCGGACGGCCAGCCGTACATGGTGCCCTACAGCGTGGCCGGCATCGGCCTGTTCTACGACGCCGCCACCCTCACCGAGACGCCGCCGAAGGACTGGACGGCGTTCCTGGCGCTGCTCGGCACCCTCAAGGCGGGCGGGCGGACGGCCCCGCTCACCGCCGACGGCGAACAGTACTGGTCCGACTCGTACTGGATGAACTACTACCTCTACCGGACGATCGGCGCGGACGGCCTCAAGGCCATCGCCGAGGACCGGACCGGGCAGTCGTGGAGGAAGCCCGAGGTGCTGGCCGCCGCCCGGCAGATCGAGCGGTTCGCCAAGGAGGGCTACCTGCTCAAGGGGTACGACGCCAGCAAATACCCCGAGCAGCAGAAGAACTGGGCCCAGGGCCGGGCCGCGTTCATGATCATGGGTTCCTGGCTGCCCAGCGAGGTCGGCTCGTACGCCAGGGCCGGGTTCAAGCCCGCCTCCATGCCCTTCCCCGAGGTCGGCGGGCCGGCCAGGGGCGAGGAGGTCGTGCAGTTCGGCTTCGCGATGCCCGCCAAGGCCAGGAACGTCGAGGCCGGAGAGCGGTTCATCGCGTACCTGACGACCAAGGAGTTCGCCGACGACCTGGCCAGGACGGCCTCCGTGCTCTCGCCGCGCGCGGACGCGTTCGTGCCCGAGGCGCTGGCCGGGGTGAAGCGGCAGCTCGACAGCGTGCCCGAGACCTACCCGTTCGCGGCCGGGCTGAGCGTGCCGGGCTGGACCGACAAGGTCTACTACCCGACGGTGGGCGAGCTGTTCAACGGCAGGCTCACCGCGCAGGGGTTCGTGGACAAGATCACCGCGGTCCAGGCCGGCTTCTGGAAGAACCAGGGCAGCTGATGGCGGCCGAACCCGGGACGCGGCCCGGCCCGGCCGTACGGGCCCGGCAGCGGGCCTTCGTCCCCATGGTGGGCCCGGCCCTGGCGCTGCTGGGCGTCTTCGTCCTCGGCCCGGCCTGCTACGCGGTGTGGATCAGCCTCCAGCAGACCGCCGGGTACGGCGACTCGCGCTTCGTCGGCCTGCGCAACTACGCCCGCCTGCTGGGCGACCCGGTCTTCCACACCGCGCTGCTCAACACCCTGAAGCTGCTGGTCGTCGGCGGGGGCGTGACGTTCGCCGCCGGGTTCGCGCTCACGATGGTGCTCAGGGAGATGCGCGGGCGGCTGATCGCCCGCAACATCCTGTTCTTCCCCAACATCGTCAGCGCGCTGGTGCCGGCCATCGTGGCGGGATTCCTGTTCAACCCCGACGGGCTGGTCAACACCGTGCTGAAGGGCGTCTTCGGGG
The DNA here is from genome assembly GCF_053601695.1 of Nonomuraea sp. NPDC004702. Lineage (NCBI taxonomy): Bacteria > Bacillati > Actinomycetota > Actinomycetes > Streptosporangiales > Streptosporangiaceae > Nonomuraea > Nonomuraea sp. NPDC004702. The sequence continues at coordinate 29,468 of NZ_JBSGCE010000010.1, read as the reverse complement.
TGAGCGACCCGCCCAAGTGGCTGGCCGTGGACAACACGTTCACGCTCATCATGATCGTGGCGATCTGGGCGGCCGTCGGGTACTACACCACGATCATCATGGCCGCCGTCGACCGCATCCCCGCCTCCTTCCACGAGGACTGCGCGCTGCTCGGGGCCACGTCCTGGCAGCGGCTGCGGCACGTCACGATCCCGCTGACCTGGGACGTGCTCAGCGTCTGCGCGCTGCTGTGGACCATCAGCTCGATCAAGGTGTTCGAGCTGGTGCTGGTGTTCGGCGGCGGCACCGCGGGCACGCCGCCGAGCAGCACCTGGACCGTCGCCCTCTACAGCTACGCGGCCACGTACGGCGGCTCCGGCTCGCCGCCCGAGCTGGGGATGACCGCCGCCAGCGCGCTGTTCAGCCTGTTGATCGCGGCGGCCGTGGTGCTCCTGCTGCGGCGGGCGCTCGACCGTGAAGCCGTCCGGTTCTGAAAGGGGGGCCGACCATGAGACCGACGAGGCTCGCGCCCATGAAGGCGGCCGTTTGGGCGGTCGTCGCCGCCGACGTGGCGCTGCTGGCGTGGGTGCTGATCACATCGCTGAAGAGCACCCGCGACGTGTTCGACCATCCGTGGCGGCTGCCGATCCCGCCGACGCTGGACAACTACCTGACCGCGCTGGAGGTCGGGAACTTCGGCCGGGCCGCGGTCAACAGCGCGGTCGTGGGCGTGCTGTCCGCGGTGCTGGCCGTGGTGGTCGCCGCGCCGGCCGCGTACGCGCTGACCCGGACCGCGAACCGCGCGGGACGGCCGCTGACGCTGCTGTTCGCGCTCGGGACCGGCGTGCCCACGCAGGTCATCCTGCTGCCGATCTTCCTCATGCTGAGCAGCCTGGAGCTCACCTCCACCCTGACCGGCCTCACCCTGGCCTACGTCGGCACGGCCATGCCGTTCACCGTCTTCCTGCTGACCGGCTTCTTCCGGTCGCTGCCCGGCGAGCTGGAGGAGGCCGCCGCGCTGGACGGCGCCGGGGTGTGGCGGACGTTCCTGCGCATCGTGGTGCCGGTCGCCCGGCCGGGGCTGGTCACCGTGTTCGTGCTGCAGCTCATCGTCTCCTGGAACGAGACCATGCTCGCCCTGGTGCTGATGCAGGACGACGAGAAGGAGACGCTGCCGGTGGCGCTGATCGGCTTCGCCCAGCAACAGCAGTACACCGGCACCAACTGGGGCGGTATGTTCGCCGGCGTCTGCGTGGTCGTGCTGCCCATGGTGGTCCTGTTCGCCTGGGTGGGACGCCGCGTCACCGAAGGCATCACCTTGGGGATGGGGAAATGACGACGACCGTCCGCCGCATCATGATCACTCTGCCGGTCGCCCCGCCCGGCCCGGACAACCCGCTGCCGCCCCTCGGCGAGGCCGCCGGGCCCGCGCCCACGGTCGCCGGCGCGCCGCCCGACATGGCCTTCCAGCTCTCCTACGGCAGGCTCGCCTCCGTGCTGCCCTGCCGCGTCCAGGACGGCTACGACCGGGCGCGCCGGCCCCGCCGGGTCGAGGCGATCCAGCTCGCCAACGACCGGCTGACCGCGACCGTGCTGCCCGGCTGGGGCGGACGGCTGTACTCGCTGGTCCACCGCGACCACGGCGAGCTGCTCTACCGGAACCCGGTGCTGCAACCGGCGAACTTCGGGCTGACCGGCGCCTGGTTCTCCGGCGGCGTGGAGTGGAACTCCGGCTCGACCGGGCACACCACGCTGACCTGCCGCCCGGTGTTCGCCGGGGAGGCCGAGGGGCCCGACGGCACGCCGATGGTCCGGGTGTGGGAGTGGGAACGCACCCGGGACCTGCCGTACCAGGTGGACTTCTGGCTGCCGCGCGGGTCGGACTTCCTGTACGTGGGCGTGCGCATGCGCAACCCGCACCCGCACGAGGTGCCGGCGTACTGGTGGTCGAACATCGCCGTCCCCGAGACCGGGCGGACGCGCGTGCTCGCCCCGGCCGGCACGGCCTGGCACTTCGGCTACGCCGGGCGGCTCGAACGGGTCCCCATCCCGCTCTGGGACGGCCTGGACCGCAGCTACCCGGCCCGCGCGGACCACGCCGCCGACTACTTCTTCGAGCTCGGCGACCGCCGTCCGTGGATCGCCGCGCTCGACGGCTCCGGCGCGGGCCTCGTGCACACCTCCACCCGGTCGCTGCGCGGGCGCAAGCTCTTCCTGTGGGGACGCGGGCCCGGCGGGCGCCGCTGGCAGGACTGGCTCACCGAGCCCGGCACCGGCGGCTACCTGGAGATCCAGGCGGGGCTGGCCCGTACCCAGCTCGAACACGTGCCGCTGCCCGGCGGGGGCGAGTTCTCCTGGCTGGAGGCGTACGGGCCGCTGCGCGCCGACCCCGCCGCCGTGCACGGCACGGACTGGTCGGAGGCGGTGCGGGCGGCCGAGGAGGAGCTGGCGGCCCGGCTGCCGGCCGCCGAGGTGTCCGCCGCCTGGCGCAAGTGGCGGCCGCACGCCGACCAGGAGCCCGTCCGGATCCTGGCGGAGGGGTCCGGCTGGGGCGCCCTGGAGGTGGCACGCGCCGGCGTCGCCACGCCCGGCACCCCGTTCCCCCGGTCCACCCTCGGCGCCGACCAGTCGCCCTGGCTGACTCTCCTCACCACCGGCGCCTTCCCCCGTCCTGAGCCCTCTCCCGGCGCGGATCCCGGGCACAGCCTCGTGTCCGGGCCGTGGCGGCGGCTGCTGGAGCGGGCGCCGGAGACCTGGGTGACGGCCTACCACCTGGGCGTGGCCGCCTGGCACGCGCAGGACCGCGGGGAGGCCGCACGCGCGTGGCGGCGCTCCGCCGAGCTGCGCCCGAACCCCTGGGCGACCCGCTGCCTGGCCCGCACCACCGCGAACCCGGACGAACGGGCCACCCTGTACCTCGCGGCCCTCCACCGGACGGCCGGACTCGTCCGGGAGCGCCTGGCGGCGGAGGCGGCCGTCGCGCTGCTGGAGGCCGGGAGGGCCGCCGAGTGCCTGGCCGTCCTGGACACGCTTCCCGCGACCGGCCGGGCCGTCCTGCTCCGCGCCCGCGCCCTGCTCGCCGCCGGGGACCGGGACGGCGCCCGCGCGCTGTTCGACGCCGGCTTCGACGTCGATGACCTGCGGGAGGGCGAGCCCGTCCTGCACGACACGTGGTCACGCCTGACCGCCGACCCGCTGCCCGGACGCTACGACTTCCGCATGCACCCGGACGACGCCTGACCCCGCGCCGGAGCACGGCCGTCCTCGGCTCCGCGGTGGTCAGCCCAGCAGCGGGAAGCGGTCGTCGGCGGACGGGAGCCGTCCGGTGGCTTCGAGCACGTACGCCGTCAGGTCCAGATGGGCCGGGCGGTCCGCGCCGAGCAGCCCGTCGAGGGTCTCGCCGGCCAGCTCCAGCGCCTCCCGGGCGGGCGGCCGCGCGGCCTGCAGGTCGAGGTGGTGGACGGCGGCCTCGGTCGCCAGCGTGGCCAGGAAGTCGGGCACGGCGATCACGTGCCCCTGCGTGGCGACGCATCCCGCCGGGTCGGCCGCCAGCGCCGCCCGCACGGCGGCGGGGGCGGTGTCCTGCCACACCCGCAGCACCCCGGAGGGCCGGGTGAAGGCGGACGCGGACCTGCGCACCCACCAGGCGTGGGCGTCCGCGCCGCCCCCGGCGCCCTCGGGGGCGTCCGGGACGGGCTGGAAGGAGCTCCAATAGGTGACGTGGTCCACGTCGGGCGGTCCGTCGGCCGGGGTGGCGAACGCGACGAGGGCCCGCTGGGCGTCGCACAGCACGTGGAAGAGCAGATCCACCCCGGCCCAACCGGCGCACCGGGTGGGCCTGAGCGGGTCGGTCTCGCTCACCGCGGCCGTGAACTCGCGGTAGGCGGCGGCGAGGGCGGTGCGGGCACGTTCGAAGTCCATGGGGACGATTCTTTCCCGCGGCCCGCCGCTTCCGGCCGGACGGGCGGGCAACCCCACTGGTACGGGCGCTGCGGGAAGTGCGTCCGCCACTCCGCGGACGTCAGCTCCCCGGCCCGCCGGCACAGGACGGCGGCCGAGGCGGCCGGATCGAGCTCGTACCGCTGGACCGGGACGTGCTCCCCGGCCACGTACAGGACCCGGCCGCCGTCGCCGAAGGCCAGCGCGAGGACGGCGTCGCCCGGCGTGGGCAGCGGCGAGCCGATCGGCTGCCGGGAGGCCACGTCCCACAGCTGCAGCGAGCCGTTCGCGCCGCCGGTCGCGAGGACTGTGCCGTCCGGCGAGAACGCCAGCGCGTTGACCATGACGCTGCGGTCGGCGGCGGCCGTCGTGGGGATCGCCAGCGTGCCGAGACGGCGCTCCGCGCGGCCGTCCCACAGGACGGTGCGGCCCGTGGCGTCCCCGGCGGCCAGGTACCGGCCGTCCGGGCTGAAGGCCAGCGAGGTGGTCTGGCCGGGCCCGTACCGGCCCTGGATCCGCCGCGTCGAGGGCAGGTCGACGAGGTCGCCCATGGAGGTGACCAGCAGCCGCCGGTCGGGGTCCGTCCGCAGCTCGTGGCCGGTGACGTCGGGGAGCGTCTTGGTGACGGTCCGGCTGCGCGGGTCCCAGACGCTCAGCCGGCCCACCAGGGGCGGGGAGGCCGCCAGCAGCGTGCCGCCGGGGCCGAAGGCCAGGGCTCCGACCGAGCGGGCGTCGCCGTCCAGCGTCAGGCTGTCCGACAGGCGGGCGCGGGCGACGTCCCACACCGACACCCGGGTGGGCAGCGAGCGGTAGCCCAGGGGGGAGCCGCCGTAGGCCAGCCGCCGCCCGTCGTCGTCGAAGGCCAGCAGCAACGTGCACTGCGGGATCTGCGACTTCGGCTCGGGGCAGGCCACCTCCGGGAGGTCGGCGGTGGGCCGGCCGGTCCGCCGGTCGTACAGCCGGAAACGCACGAGGCCCGTCTCGTGCCCCGGGTAGCCGAGGGCGAGCGCGGCGCCGTCCGGGCCGAAGGCCGCCGCGGCGGCCGCCTCCGCCCGCCATCCGGGGCTCGCCGCGCCGCCCAGGTCGAGGGTGCGCACGGTCGCGGGCCACGTGGAGCCGGACCCGGCGAGGTAGCGGATCCGGTTCGCCCCCGGGTCCACCCGCAGGTCCACGGCCTGCTCGCCGGACAGGGGATGCCGGAAGACCGGCAGTTCGGGGGAGGCCAGGCGCCACAGGACGATCGCGGCGCCGTCGGAGGCGGCCAGGAAGGCGCCGTCGGCGCTGAAGGACACCTCCTTGACGTCGCGGCGGACGACGCCCGGCAGCTCCTTGCCCGACGCGAGCTCCCACATGCGGACCTTCTCCGTCGTGACGACCGCCAGGCGCCCGCCGTCGGGGGTGAAGCGCACCCGCTCGTACTGGCACTGCTCGCGGGTGAGGACGGGCGCCCACGGCGTGCCGATCCGGCGGGCCGCCGCGACGTCCCACAGCTGCAACGGCTCGCCGGGCACGCAGAGCGCCAGCAGGCGGCCGTCCGGGCCGAGCGTCGCGTCCGGGAACGACGGGTCCGCCCAGTCGCGCCGGTCGGCCGAGCTGCGCAGGTACGCCGTCCCGAACTCCCAGGTGATCTCCGCCGGGTCGGCGGGCGCCCGGCGGGGGAACTCGACCGTCAGCAGCTCGCGCCGGGTCCGCGTGTCCCACACCCGGACCCGGTAGGTGTCCCGCCCGGCGTCGTAGCCGATGACGGTGCGCCCGTCCGGGCCGGCCTCGAACCCGTCCGGGGCGCGGCCGAGGGCGGCCGGGGCCCGGCTGCCGGTCCGCAGGTCCCACAGGCCCACCTCGCCGTCCGCCAGGCGCATGGGCAGCGTCCACGCGTCGCCTCTGCGGGCGCCCAGCTGGTCGAGCGTCGCGCCGGGGGCGGGCATGGAGCCCGTCGCGCGGCGGGCATCCAGGTCCCAGGACGTGACCTGGTCGGCGCCGACGCTGAGCAGGGTCCGCCCGTCGGCGCTGAGGTGCCGCCTGGTCAGGCTGCCGCCGGCGGGGTCGGTGAAGACGTCCTGGGCCGGCTGGACGGCCGCGGCCAGCAGGGCGGAACGGGTCTCCGGCAGGTCGGCCAGCCGCCAGGCGGCCAGGGCCAGCCGCATCGAGGCGCGCGGGTCGGAGTCGCGCAGGCTCGCCGCCACGCCTGCGGTGCGGCGGGCCTCGGCCTCGCGCTGCCGCTGCTCGCCGGTCCTGCTCTGCTGCCAGGCCAGCAGCGCCGCGGTCAGGGTGAGCACGAGCAGCACGGCGGTGGCCGTCGTGCGCCGCCTGCGCCGCCGTCGTTCGCCGTCGCGGGCGGCGCGGCTCGCCGTGAGGAAGTCGCGCTCCAGCGGCGTGAGGACGCCGGCCCGTCCGAGGTGCTCGTCGGCGACGGCCAGCGCCACCCCCCGGTACAGGCCGCCCGGGTCGCGGTCGTGGTCCTGCCAGGCGCCGGCCGCCTCGGTCAGACGGCGGTGCACGCGCAGGCGTTCGCGGTCCTCCTCGATCCAGCCGCGCAGCCGGGGCCAGGCGGTGAGGAGCGCCTCGTGCGCCAGGTCGACGCGTCCCTCGTCGAGGGTGACCAGCCGCGCCCCGGCCAGCCGCTCCAGCAGCTCGCCGGTCTCGTCGTCCGGCTCGCCGGTGAGCAGTTCGGCGCGCTCGACCGGGCGGCGGGTGTCCTGGCCGTCCTGGCCGGGGGTGACCAGGCGGAGCATCAGGTGGCGCAGGCGCTCCCGCCGCGCGGGGGACAGGCCGGCGTACAGTTCCTCGGACGTGCGCGCGATGGCGCTGCGCAGGCCGCCCGCGGCCGTGTAGCTCGCCACCGTCAGCACCCGGCCGCGCCGCCGCCGCCAGGTCTCCAGCAGCGCGTGCGACATCAGCGGCAGCGCGCCGGGCTCGCCCTCCACCTCGCCGACGATCATGGCGGTCAGCTCGCGCTCCACCACCAGCCCGGCCCCGGCCGCCGGCCTGACGATCGCCGCCCGCAGCTCGGCCGCGCTCATCGGGCTCATCAGCAACGTCGCGTCCCTGGCCGACTCGGCCAGCCCCCGGTGCCCGGCGCACTGCCCGAAGAAGTCGGCCCGTACGGCCAGCACGACCCGCGGCCCCTTCCCGGCCCGCGCGGCGGCCAGCAGCGCGTCGATGAAGGCGGCCCGCCGCGCCGGATCGGCGCAGAGGGCGAAGACCTCCTCGAACTGGTCCACGACGAGCACGTCCGCCCGCACGCCGGCCTCCTCCGGCCGCGGCTCGGGACCGGGCGTGACCACGCGGACCACCGGCGGCCGGCCGCCGGAGTCGCCGGTCCGCAGCAGCCGGGGCACCAGCCCCGCGCGCAGGAGGGAGGACTTGCCGCTGCCGGACGGCCCGACGAGCAGCACCAGCCGGTGCTCGCCGACCAGCGCCGCCAGCCGCTCCACCAGCGCGCCGCGCCCGAAGAAGCGGTCCTGGTCGCTGGTCTCGAACCGGGCCAGGCCCAGGTACGGGGCGGGGGAGTCGTCCTCGGTGGCCGCCTGGGCGAGGGCTTCCCGATCGGCCTCCTCCCAGCGCCGCCGCCAGGTCTCGACGTCCCCGCCGCAGGCCCGGACGTAGGCCAGGGCGACGGGCAGCGAGGGCAGCCGGTAACCGGCGGCGGCCTGGGCGAGGGTGGCGGCGGAGTAGTGGGCGCGGGCCGCCATCGCCCGGTAGGTGAGCCCGCCGGCCTCCTGGCGTAACTTGCGCAGCTCGTACGCGAATCGGGCGACGGGCCCGGAGGCCGGGTCCAGCGGCTGCTCACGACGGCCCAACGTCCCCTCCAGCGAATCCTCTCAAGATCACGTTACTGGTCACGAGAGATACGGAGTCGCCGGCCACCCCGATCAGGACGTGCCGGGCGCCGCGAACCTGCGTCCGTTTCGCGACAGCAGGCCGAAGCCCGACACGTTGAGGGCGGAGCTGGTCACGGTGAGGGCGGCGGGTCGGATCCCGTCATCGAGGGAGGCCGGGCCCGGACAGCCGAAAGGCCAGACCCCGTCGTTCTGGGTCTGGCCTTGGAGTGTGGTGGACGATACTGGGATTGAACCAGTGACCTCTTCCGTGTCAGGGAAGCGCTCTCCCGCTGAGCTAATCGTCCTTGGAGGTGGAGACGGGATTTGAACCCGTGTGGACGGCTTTGCAGGCCGCTGCCTCGCCTCTCGGCCACTCCACCGAGTCGAACCACTCCGAGCGGAAGACGGGATTCGAACCCGCGACCCTCACCTTGGCAAGGTGATGCTCTACCACTGAGCCACTTCCGCGCTGTTGCGTGCCTAACTCTAGCGCCTTTTCCGACCAGATGCTTCCCGCTACTTGCGGAGCCGGCGGGCGACGCCGCGTTCGGTGGCCGGCAGGCTCAGGAAGATCTCCAGGATCCGGGTGAGCCGGTGGACCTCGATGCGGTGGAAGGCCGGACCCTCGGAGCGGGCCAGCAGCAACGTCAGGGCGAGCGGCGGGAGCGGGGCGTGGATGGCGTGCACGCCGCCGTCGAGCGTGAGGGCCGCCGGGCGTGGCGGGGCCGGGCTGGGGACGGTCAGGCCCTGCGGGGCGCGCCAGCTCGCGTAGACCACGCCGTGGTCGGCGGCGGTGGCGGCCCAGTCGGCGCTGAACAGCACCGGCAGCGAGTCGACGAGCGTGGTCAGCGCGCGGTCGCCCGCGGTGGTGATGTACTTGAGTATCTCCAGCTCAGGGTAGGTGCCGGCGGTCTCGCGGGTGGTCCAGATGCCTTCCACGCGGACGTCGTCGACGCTCTCCAGGCTCTTGACCAGCACCTCCCGCGGGGTGCTCTCGGGGCAGAAGACGGTGATGTCGTCGACCGCCGAGCCGGCCCCCCGGTCGAGGACGGTGACCTGGGTGATGTCGGCCCCCGCCGTGCCCAGGGCCTTGGTGACCTGGGCCAGAGACCCCGGACGGTCGGGCAGCGCCACGCGCACGCGAAGAAGCATCGATCCCTCCCTGGTGATGCCGTCCACAGCCTATAGGCGAATACCGCTTCCGGCCTGAGCTGCGCTACAACTGACGGAGTGAAGATTGGGCCGATTGGGGCATGGCCGCCCGTGGTGCTGGCGCCCATGGCGGGCATCACGAACGCGCCGTTCCGGGTGTTGTGCCGGGAACAGGGCGCCGGGCTGTTCGTGTGCGAGATGATCACGACGCGGGCGCTGGTCGAGCGCAATCCCAAGACGCTCAGGATGATCAGGTTCGCCGAGTCGGAGCGGCCGAGGAGCCTGCAGCTCTACGGCGTCGACCCCGACATCGTCGGGCGGGCGGTCCGGATGATCGCCGAGGAGGACCTCGCCGACCACGTCGATCTCAACTTCGGCTGCCCGGTGCCCAAGGTGACCAGGCGCGGGGGCGGGTCGGCGCTGCCGTACAAGAGGAACCTGCTGCGGCGGATCCTGCGGGCGGCGGTGGCGAACGCCGGGGCGCTGCCGGTGACGATGAAGATGCGCAAGGGCATCGACGACGACCACCTGACCTACCTCGACGCCGGCCGCATCGCGGCCGAGGAGGGCGTCGCGGCGATCGCCCTGCACGCCCGCACGGCGAAGCAGCACTACGGCGGCGTGGCCGACTGGGCGGCGATCGCGCGCCTGAAGGAGGCCGTGCCCGAGATCCCGGTGCTGGGCAACGGCGACATCTGGTCGGCCGACGACGCGTTGCGCATGGTGGCGCGCACCGGCTGCGACGGCGTCGTGGTGGGGCGCGGCTGCCTCGGGCGTCCGTGGCTGTTCAAGGACCTGGAGAACGCGTTCAACGGCAGCCCCGAGCGGGTCAGGCCGACGCTCGGCGAGGTGGCCGGGACGATGGAACGCCACGCGGCCGGCCTCACCGAGTGCTTCGACACCGAGCGGTACGCGATCGCGGACTTCCGCAAGCACGTCGGGTGGTACCTCAAGGGGTTCGAGGTCGGGAGCGCGCTGCGGCGGGAGCTGGCCACGGCCGAGTCGCTCGACGGGCTCCGTGAGGGGCTGGCCAAGCTCGACCACGACCAGCCGTGGCCGCCGAACACCGACACGCCCCGGGGCAAGTCGGGCGAGCGTCAGAAGGTGCAACTGCCTGACGGGTGGCTCGACGACCCGTGGGACTGCGTGGTCCCGGACGAGGCGGAGTCGGACATTTCCGGCGGCTGACGGCGGGGGCGGAGTGGGCGTCCGGCCGGCCGTCGGACATATCCGGCGGCTGACGGACCGGTTCCTGGTGGGGCGGTCAGTGGGGGCCGGTGGCCTCGGTGCCGCAGGGGCCGCCGCCGGCCGACGGCTCCAGCAGCACGCGCTCGCCGTCCATCGTCAGCGTCTCGTACCAGGACGAGATGCGCTCGGTCGAGCGGCCGGTGTAGTGGCAGATGAAGCTGCGCCTGAACCGGTCGGCCGTGCTGTTCGGCTCCGACCCGTGCACCAGGCTGCCGTTGAAGAAGAGCACGTCGCCGGGCTGCATGTCCACGGGCACCCGCTCCAGGCCCGGCGGCGGCGGGACGTACTCGCGGGTGAAGGAGAGGTCCTGGTCGGCCTCCTCCGGGCAGAACAGGTCCATCAGGTGGGTGCCGGGGACCACTTCCAGGCCGCCGTTGGCGCGGTCGACGCGGTCCAGCGCCACCCAGGCGGCCACGCACGTGCCCGGCTCGACGCGCAGGTAGAAGTTGTCCTGGTGCAGCGCCTGCCCGCGGGCGCCCGGCGGCTTGAAGTAGAACATGCTCTGGGCTGCTATCGGCTCCTCGCCCAGCAGCTCGCGCAGGATCGCGGCGAAGCGGGCGTCGAGCAGGTAGCGCAGGGCGACGTCGTTCACCTGGTGGGGGTGCATGATCCGGGGGTAGTCGCGCAGGGCGTCGTAGGGCGCGCCCGGCTCCTGGGGGACGGGCGAGAAATGCCCGGGTATCGGGCCGGCGGCGTGCAGAGCCATGAACTCATCGCGCAGCTCGGCCACCTCCTCGGGAGCCAGCAGCGCGGGGACGAGCACGTACCCCCGGTCGTGGAAGTCGTTCAGCCTCATGCCCTTCACCGTAGGGACCCGGCGCGTGGGACGGTATGACCGTGACCGCTGAGAACCTGTCTGTTCCTGCTGCCGAGCTGATGATCGTCGGCCACTACGACAAGCCGGCCGGATACGGCACCCGCCGCCCCCACGGTTCGCCGAGCTGGCTGCTGCTGTGGACCCAGGCGGGGGAGGGGCGGGTCGAGCAGGCGGGGGCGGCGTTCACCGTGCGGGAGGGGGATCTGGCGGTGCTCGGGCCGGGCTCGGCGCAGCGTTACCGGGTCGCGCCCGGGGCGGGGAGATGGCGGTTCTGGTGGGTGCACTTCCAGCCGCGCCCGTCCTGGACGGCCTGGCTGGCGCCGTACGCGCTGGCCACCGGCTGTCACCTGGTCGAGGGTGTGCCCGTCGGGGTGCGCGACCGCGTCGACCGGGCCTTCGACCGCGCGTTCCAGGACGCCCGCTGGATCCCCGGCCACACCACCCCCGCCGGGCTGCCGCCCGCCGTGCCCGCCGGGCCGCCGCCCGCCGTGCCTGCCGGGCTGCCGTCCGCCGCGCCCGCCGGGTCGCCGTCGCCCGCGCCTGCGGTCGTCATGGCCAGTCCCGCCCGGGAGCTGGTGCTGGGGGCGGTGGAGGAGGTGCTGGTGCTGGCCACGGCCTCGGCGGGGGCCGTTCCCGCGCCGGGGGCCGAGGACGGGGACGAGCGGGTGCGCCGGGTGCTCGACCTCATCGCCGCCGAGCCCGGGGCCCAGCACTCGGTCGCCTCGCTGGCCCGCGCGGTGGCGCTGTCGCCGTCGAGGTTCGCGCACCTGTTCGCGGCCGAGACCGGCCAGACCCCGATGGGCGCCGTGCGCCGGGCGCGGGTGCGGCACGCCGCGAGCCTGCTGGAGGTGACCGACCTGGACGTCGGTCAGGTGGCCGCCGCCTCGGGGTTCGTCAGCCCGTTCCACTTCAGCCGCGCCTTCAGGCGCGAGTACGGCCTGCCGCCCCGCGACTACCGCGCCCGCCTGCGCCGCCCCTGACCCCCGTCAGCCCCGGCCCGGCTCAGACCTCGACCGGCTCAGACCTCGACCGGCTCAGACCTCGACCGGCTCACACCTCGACCGGCTCAGACCTCGACCGGCTCAGACCTCGCCCGGCTCACACCTCGACCGGCTCAGACCTCGACCGGCTCAGACCTCGACCGGCTCACACCTCGACCGGGCCGCCGCTGCGCCAGTAGACGTTGCCCTCCCTGGACAGCAGCCCCTCGTCCACCAGGTAGCGGCGCAGCGCCGCGAAGTCGTCGTGGAAGGCCCGCAGGGCCACGTTGACGTCGGCCTCGGGGTAGCGCACGCCCGGCTCGAACACCCGCGAGACGTAACGCAGCACGATCAGCCGCTTGTCGCGGCGCATGCCCATGGTGGTCAGCCGGCCGTCGACCAGGAACGTGCGCAGCACCCGCTCCTCGGCGCTCAGCTCGGCGGGCGGCTCGGCCCGCTCCCGCAGCAGCTCGCGGAAGCGCTCCGGCCGGGCCCGCCACTTGCCGTCGTCGTCGCGTTCGGCCAGGCCGCCGCTGGCCAGGCGGTCGAGCGCCTTGGGGGGCAGGTCGCCGGTGTCACCGAGCACCAGGGACGCGAGTGCGCGCAGGGTGTCGTCCTGGCAGAGCAACCCGAGCACGCGTCTGAGGTCTTCGTCGCTCACCCCTACCATTTTGTCCCATGATCGCAGCACTGTTCGTCGCCGTCGGCCTGGCCATCCCGGGCAACTTCCTGCTGTACGAGAAGGACGCCGCCAAGAAGGACCCCAACCCCGAGCACAGCTGGACGGTGTCGGGCAGGAAGAACGCCCAGCTCGTCGTGAACCCGTGCCAGAAGGCCGGGCTGGGCCAGGCCGGGCGCACGGCGGCCAGGACGATCGTCTACACGTCGGTGCCCGACTACTCCAAGTCCGAGCAGGTGATCCTCTACTCCTCGCCGGAGGCGGCCGGCAAGGCGGTCGGCGACCTCAGGGCGGCCGTACGGGCCTGCGGCACCGCGGCGTACCGGTACGGCGCATCCAAGATCGCGCTCGGCGACGAGGGCCTGCTGGTCACCGGCCAGGCCTACGACCACGGCAAGCCGGCCGTCGGCGGCGAGCGGGCCGTCGTGACCCGCCGCGCCAACGCCCTGATCGTCTACACGGCCGGCGGCGAGTGGGGCAAGCCCGCCAAGGCCGACTTCAGCCGGCAGCGGAAGGACGCGGGCACGATGCTCGCCAAGATCTGCAAGCTGGCGGAGTGCTGAATGTCTCGATCTTGAGACATCGCCATGACCGGACGCCTAACTTCGCCGTCCGACAATGAAGCGACAAGCCGGTGCCGGAACGCCCTTGCCAGTCCGTTCCGGCACACGGCTTGTTCTCCTTCCGCGGCCGCTCAGAGCCGGTTGAGGCCGAGCACGTGCAGCACGGCCCGGCCCTCCTCGTCGGAGGAGGTCAGGTCGACCTGGGCGTCGATGCCCCAGTCGCCGTCGCCGGCCGGGTCCTTGATCGTCTGGCGCACCCGCCACAGGCCGCTCTCCTCCTCGATCCGCAGCAGCGCGGGCCCGCGCGCGTCGGCGTCGGTGAAGATCTCCTCGTGGTCGGCGTAGTACGCGTCGAGCGCCGCGCCCCAGTCGACGTCGGGGGCCAGCTCCTCCAGCTCGTCCTCCTTCTCGATGGCGCACAGCTCGACCAGCCGGAACATGGCGTTGCGCACCAGCACCCGGAAGGCCCGCGGGTTGGCCGTGACCGGCCGCACCTTGGTCTCCAGCTGCGCCTGGCGCTCCAGCGCCTCCTCGGGGTTGGTCAGCTTCTCCCACTCGTCGATCAGCGACGAGTCGACCTGCCGGACCAGCTCGCCCAGCCACTCGATGAGATCGACCAGGTCCTCGGTCTTCAGGTGCTCGGGGACCGTGCGCGACAGCGTGCGGTAGGCGTCGGCCAGGTAGCGCAGCACCGTGCCCTCGGAGCGGGCCAGCTCGTAGAACTGGATGTACTCGCCGAACGTCATCGCGCGCTCGAACATGTCGCGCACCACCGACTTCGGGCTGACCGTGTAGTCGCCGACCCACGGGTGGCCGCGCCGGTAGGTCTCGTACGCCCCGAGCAGCAGGTCGTCGAGCGGCATCGGGTACATGACCTCGGCGAGCGCCTCCATGCGCTCCTCGTACTCCATGCCGTCGGCCTTCATCTGGGCGACCGCCTCGCCGCGCGCCTTCTTCAGCTGCGCCGACAGGATCTGGCGGGGGTCGTCGAGGATGGACTCGACGATCGAGACCATGTCCAGCGCGTACGAGGGCGACTCGCGGTCGAGCAGGTCGAAGGCGGCCAGCGCGAACGTGGACAGCGCCTGGTTGAGCGCGAAGTCCTCCTGCAGCTCGATCGTCAGCCGGGCCCGCCGGCCCTGCTCGTCGGGCTCGGCGAACTGCTCGACGATGCCGCCGGCCAGCAGCGACCGGTAGATGGCGATGGCCTGGCTGATGTGCCGCCGCTGCCACTTGCGGTCTTCGTGGTTGTCGGTGAGCAGGTGTCTCATCGCCTGGAAGCAGTCGCCCGGCCGGTTGATCACGGCCAGCAGCATCGCGTTGCTCACCTTGAAGCGGGAGTTGAGCGGCTCGGGCTCGGCCTGCTGCAACTTCTCGAACGTCTCCTCGCTCCAGCCGACGAACCCCTCCGGCGGCTTCTTGCGGGCGTAGCCGCGCCGCCGCTTGGGGTCGTCGCCGATCTTGGCCAGCGCCTTGGCGTTCTCGATGTCGTGCTCGGGGGCCTGGCAGGCGACGTAGCCGATGGTGTCGAAGCCCGCGCGCCCGGCCCGCCCGGCGATCTGGTGGAACTCGCGGGCGCGCAGCCGGCGGACCTTGTTGCCGTCGTACTTGGACAGGGCGGTGAACAGCACCGTGCGGATGGGCACGTTGACGCCGACGCCGAGCGTGTCGGTGCCGCAGATGACCTTCAGCAGCCCCGCCTGGGCCAGCCGCTCCACCAGCCGCCGGTATTTGGGCAGCATGCCGGCGTGGTGGACGCCGATGCCGTGCTTGACCAGCCGCGACAGCGCCCGGCCGAACCGGGTGGTGAACCGGAAGCCGCCGATCAACGCGGCGATGGCCTCCTTCTCGGCCTTGGTCGCCATGTTGATCGACATGAGCGCCTGGGCCCGCTCCATGGCCGCGGCCTGCGTGAAGTGCACGACGTAGACGGGGGCCTGCCCGGTGGTGAGCATCTCCTCCAGCGTCTCGTGCAGCGGCGTCATCCGGTAGGAGTACACCAGCGGCACCGGCCGCTCGGCGTGCTTGACCACCGCCGTGGGCCGCCCCGTGCGCCTGGTCAGGTCGCGCTCGAACATCGACACGTCGCCGAGCGTGGCCGACATCAGCACGAACTGCACATTGGGCAGCTCCAGCAGCGGCACCTGCCAGGCCCACCCGCGGTCGGGCTCGGCGTAGAAGTGGAACTCGTCCATCACGACCTGGCCGATGTCGGCCGCCGCGCCGTCGCGCAGGGCCACGTTGGCCAGGATCTCGGCCGTGCAGCAGATGATGGGCGCGCCCGGGTTGACGCTGGCGTCGCCGGTCATCATGCCGACGTTGGCGGTGCCGAAGACGGCGCACAGGTCGAAGAACTTCTCCGACACCAGCGCCTTGATCGGCGCGGTGTAGAACGTGCGCACGTCACGGGTCAGCGCGGCGAAGTGGGCCCCGGCGGCGACCAGCGACTTGCCCGAGCCGGTCGGCGTGGCGAGGATCAGGTTGCTGCCGGAGACGACCTCGATGAGGGCCTCCTCCTGAGCGGGATAGAGCGTGAGCCCCCGTTCGGCGTTCCAGGCGACGAACGCGTCGAATATGACGTCGGGGTCGGCGTCGATGTCTTCCGGCAGGCGGTCAACGAGAAGGCTCACGTATCTATCCTGCCGAAGTTTGCCGGGTGGTCGAACCCGCGGCCCCTACCGGAGGTCGAGTTGCATCAGCACGGTGTCGATCCAGCGGCCGTGCTTGAACCCCACGTTGCTCAGCCGTCCCGCCTCCTGGAACCCGAAGGCGGCGTGCAGCCGCAGCGAGGCGGGGTCGCCGCCGTCGGCGATCACCGCGATCAGCGAGCGGGCGTCGGTCGCCGACGCCCGCCGGATCAGCTCGCTCAGCAGCAGGCGGCCGAGCCCGCGGCCGGTGGCGCCGGGTGCCAGGTAGATCGAGACCTCCAGGCTGTGCCGGTAGGCGGGCTTGGGCCGGTACTGACTGAGGTAGGCGTAGCCGATGACCGCGCCGTCTTCCCCGCTGCCGTCCCCGCCGTCGTCCTCGGCGATCAGGAACGGCAGGCCCGCCGCCGTGAGCGCCGCCGCCTTGGCCCGCCACTCGCCGGCCCCCGGCGGCGTCTCGTCGAACGTGGCCACGCCGCCGGTCACGTAGTGGGCGTAGATGGCGGTCACGGCGGGCACGTCGGCCTCGGTCAGGTCGCGGATCGTCGTCATGCCGCCCGATTGTGGCCGGTACGCGTTTCGCCGGTGTTACACGCGGGCCTTCGGCGCGGTCAGCAGCAGGCCGCCGAGCACCGCGAGCACCGCCAGGAACGGGCCGCCGCCCGGCACGAAGCCGCCCACGGTCAGCGTCAGGATCCCGGCCCCGACCAGCCCCGCCGCCCCCAGCATGACCCCGCGGCCGGCGGTCCCGTACGGCAGCGACGGCGGCGTCTCGAACCTCGCGAACGCCCGCACCAGCCCCCACATGACCAGGCACAACATCCCGAACCACACCGGCCAGCCGGCGAACCAGAACAGGCTGCCCGGCTCCGGCGTCTCCACGCCCAGCAGGACCACGACCACGCCGGTCACGGCGAACAGCGCGGGCATGTGCCACAGGTAGACCGTCATGATCCGCGGGCCGGCCCAGTCCAGGACGCGGCGCAGGGGCAGCCGGACCAGCCAGGGGCGCAGCAGCACGGCCAGGCCGATCTGGCCGATGCCGACGGCCATGATGGCCAGCGTGGGCGGGGCCATGTTGGACACCTCGGCGCCGGGCAGGCCGATCATGCTGCCGGGGTAGGGGCCGAACCCGACCAGCAGCGCCGCCACGCCGAACCCGCCGGCCGCCAGCAACGCGGGCAGCCGCACCCGGCCCTCGGCGTAGAAGAAGCCGATCTGGTGGACGGCCAGCCACACGAAGACGATGTTCACGTAACCGGCCGCCTCCAGGCCGGTCGAGAAACGCACGACGTCCGTCAGCACCGCCCCGGCCGCCAGCGCGACGGGGACCAGCACGCCGAACCTGCGGTGCAGGCGCAGCGCGTACGGCGTGACCGTGACCGCGATCAGGTACACGGCCAGGAACCACAGCAGCTGCCCGGTCAGCTTGGCGCCCACCGCCAGCGGCTGCTCCGGCACCCCCAGCGTGAGCAGCACGTGGGGCAGCGGGATCCACACCGCCGCCAGCGGCAGCAGCGGCCAGGCCAGCCTGCGCAACCGCCCGGCCAGCCACTCCTGGTCGCTCTTGGCCGACCGGCCGCGGCTGATCGCGTTGGCCGCGCCGCCGGCGAAGAACACCAGCGGCATGACCTGGCTGAGCCACGTCACCACCCACACCCCCGGCGTGGACAGCGCGTTGCCCGTGGTCAGCCGGCCGCCCTCGTAGGACAGGACGGGGATCGTCCAGTGCTGGAGCACGATGAGCGCCATGCCGAACACGCGCAGCAGGTCGATGAACGGGTCCCTGGCCGTCGCGCGCGGCGCCCGTACCGGGGCGGGACGATCGAGCAGGACGGTCATGGGGGAGCCTCGTTTCGAGCGGGGAGCGGATGACTCAAGGCTTCCGTCCCGGACGCCTGAGCACACTGCCGCGGGCCGCCGTCTTCAGGTCAAGATCACACCACCATGGGGGGTAGGGCCAGCCCTACCCCCGGACGCCTGCGTACCTGCTCGTACCGCTGCGCCGGGGGACTTAGCCTTCATGGCATGCGCTCCCTGATGAGGCGTGTCCTTCTCGACACCCGCTACACGCTGGTCGGTTTCCCGACGGCCGTCATCGGCTTCGTGACGATGGTCGCCGGTTTCGCCGCGGGCGTCGGCACCGCGATCGTGTGGATCGGCGTGCCGCTGCTGGCCGGCACGCTCCTGGTCGCGAGGGGCTTCGCCGACGCCGAGCGCGGCTGGCTCTCCGACGTGCTCAAGCGCCCGCCGGTGCGGCCGCGTTACCGTCCGGCGCCCGAGGGGGCGGGCCGCTTCCGCCGCATCGTCAACCCGCTGACCAACGGCCAGTCGTGGCTCGACCTGCTGCACGGCATCCTGAACTTCCCGTTCGCCATCCTGGCGTTCGTGCTGACCGTGGTGTTCTGGGCGATCCCCGTCCTCGGGCTGACCTATCCGCTCTACGGCCTGGTCACCTCACGCATCCCCGGCAACTCGGAGCTGCCCGAGCTGCTCGGGCTGGGCTCCGGCTACGTGGTGAACACGATCTTCTACGTCTCGCTCGGCCTGGTCTTCACGTTCGTCATGCCGTTCATGGTGCGCGGGGCCGCGCTGGTCAGGGCCGGGCTCGGCCGCGCGCTGCTGACCGGCGTCGCCGAGTTGCAGGAGCGCATCGACGACCTGGCCGAGGGCCGGGCGGCGGCCGTGTCGGCCGAGGCCAACGCGCTGCGCAAGCTGGAGCGCGACATCCACGACGGCCCGCAGCAGCGCCTGGTCTCCCTGGCCATGGAGCTGTCCAGGGCGCAGCGGCAGCTCGCCAAGGACCCCGAGGCCGCCTCGGCCACGATCAGCTCGGCGATCAGCGCCACCCGCGAGACGCTCGACGAGCTGCGGGCCCTCTCGCGCGGCATCGCGCCGCCCATCCTGTCCGACCGCGGCCTCGCGCCCGCGCTGGCCGCCCTCGCCGGGCGCTGCACGGTGCCGGTCGACCTCGACGTGCAGATCGTGGGCCGCTTCCAGGCGGCGACCGAGAACGCGATCTACTTCGTCTGCGCGGAAACCCTGACCAACGTGGCCAAACACAGCCGCGCGACCATCTGCACGGTTCAGCTGCTCCGCATCGGTGACGTCCTCATGCTCACGATCGGGGATGATGGTGTGGGCGGCGCACACGTCGCCAAGGGACACGGCCTGGCCGGTCTGGCCGACCGGCTCCGGGCCGTCGACGGGGAGCTCACCGTCAGGTCGCCGGACGGCGGGCCGACGGTGATCGTGGCGGAGGTGCCGTGCGCGTAGTCGTGGCCGATGACGCGGTTCTGATCAGGGAGGGCCTGGTCAGGCTGCTGGAGGAGTTCGGCTGCGAGGTGGTCGCCACCGTGGGGGACGGCGACGCCCTCGTGGAGGCGATCGTCGAGCACAGACCCGACGTGTCGGTGGTCGACGTGCGCATGCCGCCGTCGTTCACCGACGAGGGGCTGCGGGCGGCGGTCGAGGCCCGGCGCCGGGTGTCCGGCGCCCCGGTGCTCATCCTGTCGCAGTACGTCGAGGTCTCCTACGCCGACGACCTGCTCGCCGACGCCCGTGGCGCGGTGGGCTACCTGCTGAAGGACCGGGTCGTCGACGTCGACGAGTTCCTGGAGGGCCTGCGGCGGGTGGCGGCGGGAGGCACCGTGTTCGATCCGCAGGTGGTGTCCCAGTTGATGGTCCGCAGACGCAAGGACGACCCGCTGGCGCAGCTCACGCCGCGCGAGCGCGAGGTGCTCGGGCTGATGGCCGAGGGCAAGTCCAACCCGGCCATCGGACGGCAGCTCGTCATCAGCGACGGCGCCGTGGAGAAGCACATCAGGAGCATCTTCAACAAGCTGGGCCTCTACGCCGACGACAGCGACCAGCATCGCCGCGTGCTCGCCGTGCTGGCCTACCTGAGGTCCTGACCTCAGCCTGACGTCGACCGCCTGAGGTTGACCCCTCGGCCGGGCCCGCCGTGGAGCGTGCGCCGCTCTCCGGCCCCTCCTGGCCCTACGAGGGGTCGCCGGCCGGTCCGCGCGACGTGGCGCGCGGACCCGGCCGCCCGGTCCTAGCCGAGCGCGTCGACCAGCTTCTTGCGCTGCTGGGCGCCGAGGCCGCCGAGACGGCGCTTCTCGTCGACGCCGGCCTCCTCCATCAGCGCGGTGGCCTTGGCCGGGCCGACGCCCTTGACGGCGCGCAGGGCCTGGGACACCTTGATCTTCTTGGCGATGTCGTCGTCGCGCTCCAGGAGCTGGGCGAAGGTCAGCTCGCCCGCCTTGACCTTGGCGAGCAGGGCCGTGCGGGCCGCGCGGGCCTCGGCCGCCTTCGCCAGAGCCGCCTGACGCTGCTCGGGGGTGAGAGTGGGAAGTGCCATCTCGTTCTCTCCTCGGGGAGTTGGGTTCGGGAAACTGTTTCCCGTGGTGCAGTGGCTAATCATGGCGGATACCAGCGGTTCGTGTTGCGGAAAGCGCCCGCTCAACGCGTCCGCCACACCAGGGCGGCCGCTTCGGCGCACGCCACGTCCTGGCTGATCGTGCCGCCGCTGACCCCCACGCCGCCGGCCACCCGCTCCCCTTCGCCGTTGTCCGCCCAGAGGGGGATGCCACCCCCGAAACAGACGAATCTGTCACCAGTCAGACCGAAGAGCTCGCCGCCCGGCGCCACCAGCGCAGCGAGGTCCGCGGTGGCCGCGCGAAGGGCCACCGACGTGTACGCCTTGCCCGGCGCGAGCACCGGCCCGGCGATCTCCGCACCCGCCATACGCTGGAAAGACACCAGATGTCCGCCCGCGTCCACGACCGCCACCGAGACCAGCGCGCCCTCCCGGACGGCCTGCTTCAGAGCGGCCTCGGTCATGCGGAGCGCGAGTTCGAGATCCACGCGTTCACACCCCCGTCGATGATCATGAGCGCGCCGGGCTCTTCCATCCGTACAGCGCCGGGGGAGGGGGGCGCAAGATCGCCTGGTCGGGGCTCGTGCCGCCGGAAGTTATTGCAAGATTTTCCTCTTGAGGGTGGAATGCGTCACATTTCGTGATCCGGGCGTGTCGGCGCCCTGGTCGGGGCCCCTTTCGCGCCATCTCTCCAGCCCTTCGGGGGTCAGGAAGGCGTCGAACACCGACTCCATGGCCCCCAGCAGGGCCGCGCGCCAGCCCAGCGCGGCGGCCTCGATCCGGGGCGGACGCTCCCGCCGGATGGCCATCAGCGCGGGCCGGCAGGAGTCCGTCAGGGCCTCGCCCGCGCGCTCCAGCAGCGCGACGCCGTGCCCGGAGAGCGTGACGACTTCGGGGTCGTGCGCGTTGACCAGGGCGGCGATGCCCCGGCCGAGCGCGCGGGCCCCGGCCTCGACCGCCTCCGGGCTGCTCGCCAGCACCTCCTCCGCCTGCGCGCGGCCCCGGCCGCCGCCGTGGGCCAGGCCCACGTGGCGCAGCAGCGCGTTCGCGCCCACCTCCTGGCCCCAGCAGCCGGTCGCGCCGCACGCGCACGGCCGGTCGCCGCCGCCCAGCGGCATGTGGCCGAACTCGGCGCCGGGGCCGCTCGCGCCGTCCAGCGGCCGGCCGTCCACGACGAGGACGCCGCCGAGGTCGAAGTCCACGTGCAGGTGCAGGCCCACCCGCACGCCGCGCAGCCGTCCGCGCCGGGCCTCGGCCAGGGCGGCCAGGCCCGTGTCGTTGCCCACCAGGACCGGGTCCGGGCCGGCCGGCCGCCACGCGAGGCCCAGCAGGCGGGGCACGTCCACCGACCGCCAGCCCAGGTGGGCGATGTCCACCAGCCCGTCGTGCCGGACCGGGCCGGCGAGGGCCACCCCGAGCCCGACCACCCGCCGCGACAGGTGGTCGGCCACCGCCTGGCCGAGCGAGGCCAGGGCGCCCTCCGGCGTGCCGTCGTGCGGCTGGACCTCCAGCACGCTCACCCGTCCGCCCAGCTCGCACGCCGCCAGCTCCCAGGCGTCCTCGCGCACGTCGGCGGCCAGGGCCAGCGGGCCCAGCGGGTGGGGGCCGGGCACCTGGGTGGGCCGTCCCCTGGTGTGCCCGGCCGCGGGCTCCTCGTGCAGCAGGGCGTCCTCGGCCAGGCCGGCGACCAGCACCGACGCCGTGCCCCTGGCCAGGTTGAGGTCGCGGGTGAGCTGCGACCTGGTACGGGTCGCCGCGCAGTCGTGCACCGCGCGCAGCAGCCGGACCCGGTTGTGCGCGCGAAGTTCGCCGCTCGTCGTAGCACTTTTCACGACTCCCAGCTTATGCTCTAGGCGTGAACAAAAGCCTCATTGATGCCAGACGGGCACGTGTCGGAGTCTTCGGTCTCTTCTCCCTGAGCGGATTCGTGATGGGTCTGTGGGCGGCCGGCCTGCCCTCCTTGAACGACCGCCTCGGCCTCGGCGCCGCCAGGCTGGGCACCGTCCTGTTGCTGATCTCCGGCGGCGCGCTGGTGTCGATGCTGGTGGCCGGGCGGCTGGTGGACAGGTGGTCCAGCCGGCGGGTGTCCTGGATCGGCGGGCCGCTGTCGGCCGTGCTGCTCCTCGGGCCGGCGCTGGCCCCCTCGTACGGGCCGCTGATGGCGCTCGCGCTGGCGTTCGGGATGGGGCTGGGGGTGGTCGAGGTCGCCATCAACGCCCACTCCGTCGAGGTCGAGCGGGTCTACGGCCGGCCCATCATCTCGGCCTTCCACGGCACGTGGAGCCTGGGCGGGGCGGCCGGGGGCGTGCTGACGTCCCTGGCGCTGCGGGCGTCGGTCGACCCGCAGGCGCTGCTGGTGGCGGGGGCGCTCGTCGTCCCGTTCCTGTACCTGCTGGCCTGCCGCCTGCTGCTGCCCGACGCCGCCCGGCAGGCCGGCGAGCAGGCGGACGGCGGCGAGGGCGGCGGCACGCTGAAGTGGGCGCTGATCGCGCTGCTCGGGGTGGCGGCCTTCGCCGGGCACCTGAGCGAGGGCGCGGCCATCGACTGGGCCGCCCTGCACGCCCGCTGGGTGCTGCACACCGACCCGGCCGACGCGCCGCTGGCCTACACGATCTTCTCGGTCGCGATGACGACCGTCCGCCTGCTCGGCGATCCGATCAGGGCCAGGCTGGGCTCGGTGCGCACGATCCAGCTCGCCGGCGGCTTCGCCACCCTGGGGTACGTCCTGGTGCTCCTGGCCCCGGCGCTCGGCGGGCCGCTGCGCGTGGTGTGCGCGTGGACCGGCTGGGCGCTGGCGGGCGTGGGGCTGGCCACGGTCGTGCCGGTGCTGTTCAGCGCGGTCGGCGCGGCGGGCGGACCGGTGGGGCGCGCGCTGGCCATGGTGACGGCCTTCGGCTACAGCGGGCTGCTGCTCGGCCCGGCTGTCCTCGGGTACGTGGCCGAGGCCACGGAGTCGCTGCCCGTCGCCCTGATCATCCCGGCCGTCCTGGCCGCCGTCGTCGCGCTCAGCGGCGCCCCCGGGATCCGCCTGCTCACCCGGCAGTCGCCGCCCGCCCCCGTCCCCGCCGAACGCCCCGCGTAGCGGCCGAACGCCCCGCGCGGCCCGGGGCGTCCCGCGTGGCCCGGGGCGTCCCGCGCGGCCCCGGACGTTCCGCGTGGCCGCTCGGGCGTTCCCCGCGGCCCTGGGTCGCTTCTGACGCGCCCGCTTCCCCGAACCTGGGGGAGCGGGCGCTCTTCTTTCGCCCATATGCCCGCTGACCTGGCGTTATGGGATCGTGACTTGACCCGGAAGTGAGGGCCCGGTTTCATGTGCGAAACACGGTAAACGTTTACAGACACTTTCCCGTAAACGTTTACCTTCTTGGAAGGACAGCCTTGGCCGACGGACCCACGATCACCACGATCGCCGAGCGCGCCGGTGTCTCGATCGCCTCCGTCTCGCGGGTCCTCAACGGCCTGCCGACCAGGCAGGAGACCGTGCGCAAGGTGATGGCCGCCGCCGACGAGCTGGGCTACGTGCGCAACGCCGTGGCCAGGTCGCTCAAGTCCCGGCGCACCCACCAGGTCGCCTTCGCCATGGCCGACGTCGGCAACCCCGCCTACCTGGCGATGCTGCGCCAGATTCAGCCGGTGCTCAAGGCGGCCGGCTACCGGCTCGTCCTGCACTCGACCGACGCCGTCGTGGCCGACGAGATCGACGTGCTGCACAGCCTGGGCGAGCGGTACGTGGACGGGCTGATCATGAGCCCGCTCCGGGTCACCGACGCCCACCTGCAGATGCTGGCCGCGGCCAGGGCGCCCGTCGTGATCATCGGCACGGTGCCGGAGGGCACGCCGGTGGACAACGTGCGGGCCGACTCGCGCACCGGCGTCAAGCTCGCAGTCGACCACCTGCACGCGCTCGGACGCCGGCGCATCGCGCTGGTCAACGGCCCGCCCGACACCTGGCCCGGCGCCTCGCGCGGCGCGGCCTACCGCGAGGCGCTGGAGCAGCTCGGCCTGCCCTACGACGACGACCTGGTCCAGATCGGCGACTTCTACCGCGCGCAAGGGGGCCGCGCGGTGGCCGAGCTGCTGGACCGGGCGCCCGACGTCGACGCGCTGATGTGCGCCAACGACCTGATCGCGCTCGGCGCGCTCGACGTGCTGCGCGCCGCCGGCCGCCGGGTGCCCGAGGACGTGGCGGTGGTCGGCATGGACGACACCGACCTGGCCGCCGCGTCCTGGCCGTCGCTGTCGAGCGTCTCGCTCGGCTCGGCCGAACGCGGCAAGGCCGCGGCGGAGCTGCTGCTCGACCGCCTGAACGGCGACGACGCCGCGCCGCGCGTGATCACCGTTCCGCCGCGCCTGGTGGTGCGGGCCTCGACGGCGGGCGAGACCTACGGACATGAGGGAGGCAGGACGTGACCGCGACCGTGACGACGGCGGCACCGCCCCGGCGCCCGCCTTCCCGGCGGCGTCCCAAGTCGCGCGGGAACCGCGAGATGTGGCTGCTCATGCTGCCCGCGCTGGTGCCCGTCGCGCTGTTCAGCGTCGGCCCGCTGCTGTACGGCATCGGCCTGGCCTTCACCGACGCCCGCAACACGCGCGTCCACGAGACCAGCTTCGTCGGCCTGGAGAACTTCGGCCGGCTGCTCACCGACGACGACTTCTGGGCCTCCTTCCGGATCGGCGCGATCTGGTCGGTCTCGGTGACCGTGCTGCAGTTCCTGGCCGCGCTCGGCCTGGCGGTGCTGCTCAACCAGAACCTGCGCTTCAGGACCCTGGCCCGGGTGCTCGCGGTGGTGCCGTGGGCGATGCCGCCGGTGGTCATCGGCCTGATGTGGAAGCTCGTCTACCACCCCGACGCGGGCATCCTGAACAGCCTGCTCGGCACGCACGTCAACTGGCTGGCCGACTTCTCGCTCGCGCTGCCCGCGATCATCGTGGTGGGCGTCTGGACCGGCATGCCGCAGACCACCGTGGTCCTGCTCGCCGGGCTCCAGGGCATCCCGAAGGAGCTCTACGAGGCCGGCGAGGTCGACGGCGCAGGCCGCTGGCGGCGGTTCTGGAGCATCACGCTCCCGCAGCTGCGGCCGGTGATCGTGTCTATCACCTCGCTCGACTTCGTGTGGAACATCAACCAGTTCGGCCTGGTCTACGTGCTCACCCAGGGCGGGCCCGGCGGCCAGACCCGGCTGCCGATGTTGTTCGCCTACGAGGAGGCGTTCCGCTACCGGATGGCCGGATACGCCTCGATGCTCGGCCTGGCCATGGCGATCGTCGTGCTCACGGTGCTCGGCCTGTACCTGTGGCGCCAGATGAGGGAGACCCGATGAGACGCGCCCCGCAGTACGTCGCGCTGGTCGCGTACATCGTCTTCCTGGCGTTCCCGCTGTTCTGGCTGCTGTCCACGGCGCTGAAGACGCCGCAGGAGATGGCGCTGGCCGACCCGACGTGGATCCCGCGCGAGCCGACGCTGTCGAACTTCTCCGACGCCTTCGGCGAGCAGGACCTGATCGGCGCGGCCGGCCGCAGCCTGGTCGTGGCGCTGTTCAGCAGCGTGATCACCGTGCTGATCTCGCTGCCGGCCTCGTACGCCATGGCCCGCTACCGCAGCCTGCTCAACAAGGTCGCGATCGGGTGGGTGCTGGTCAGCCAGGTCTTCCCGTTCATCCTGATCATCATCCCGCTCTTCATGATCCTGCGGGATCTGGAGCTGGTGAACACCCTGCCGGGGCTCGTCGTCGTGCACGTGACGTTCACGCTGCCGTTCGCGCTGTGGATGCTCCAGGGCTACGTGCGGGCCGTGCCGCGCGAGCTGGAGGAGGCCGCGGCCGTCGACGGCGCGACCCGGCTGCGCTCGATCGCCAGTGTGGTGGCGCCGCTGCTCGCGCCCGGCGTGGTGGCCACGCTGCTGTTCTCTTTCATCTCGTCGTGGAACGAGTTCCTGTTCGCGCTCGTGATCCTCCAGGACCCCGACGTGATGACACTCCCGCTCACGCTGGTGCGGTTCACCGGCCCCGAGGGGGTGGCCAGGCTCGGCCCGCTGGCCGCGGCGTCGCTCATGGCGACGATCCCGAGCCTGATCTTCTTCGCAATCATTCAGCGGCGACTGAAGTCCGGCCTGATGGCCGGCGCCGTGAAGGGCTAGTAGGAGGCTCATATGCGAATCAAGTCCGCATTGGCGGCGGCGGCCGTCGTCGCGTTCGCCGCCGCGTGTGGCGGCAGCGGAGGAGGGGGCGGTGGAGAGGCCGCCTCGTCCGGCGAGCCGGTGAAGCTCAACTTCCTCAGCCTGGCCTGGCAGAAGGAGTCCGTCGCGGCCAACAAGCAGATCGTCGACGAGTGGAACAAGGCCAACCCCAAGACCCAGGTCACCTACGTGCAGGGCAGCTGGGACAACGTCAACGACCAGCTCGTCACCCAGTTCGCCGGCGGCACCGCGCCGGACGTGATCCACAACGACTCGCCGGCGCTGGCCGGGTTCGCCTCCGACGGCTACCTGCTCGACCTGACGAGCAAGCTGCCCGCCGACCTCAAGGGCGACATCCCGCAGTCCGCCTGGGACACCGTCACCTTCAACGGCGGCAAGGGCGAGCAGGGCATCTACGGCGTGCCGTTCCTCCAGGAGTCGCAGGTCATCATCGCCAACAAGAAGCTCCTGGACGCCTCCAAGGTGCGCGTCCCCACCGCGGACAACCCGTGGACCTGGGACGAGTTCTCCGAGGCCGCCAAGAAGATGACCAAGGGCGGCACGTTCGGCGTGGCCTGGCCGATGAAGTCGCCGGTCAACAAGACGCTCAACCTGGCGCTCAACTTCGGCGGCACGTTCTTCCAGACCGCCGACGGCAAGACCACGGTCAAGGTCGGACCGGAGGAGCGCGAGGTGCTCCAGCGCATCCACGACCAGCTCTACAAGGACAAGTCCGCCGACCCGGCCGCGCTCGGCCAGGGCACCGCCGACCCGCTGCCCGCCTTCTACAAGGGCAAGTTCGCGCTGCTGCCGGCCGGCGTCTACCTGCGCCAGCAGGTCGCCGAGCAGGCCCCGGACGACTTCGACTGGGTGACCCTGCCCGCGCCGAAGGGCACCAGCGCCCAGCAGGGCGCGGTCTCGCAGACGCTGTCGATCGCCCAGGACAGCAAGCACCCGGACGAGGCCATGAAGTTCATCTCGTTCTTCCTCAACGGCGCCAACCAGGCCAAGCTCGCCAAGGGCGACTGGCTGCTGCCGACCTCGCAGACGGCCGCCGCCGACCCGGCGATGACCACCCAGGACAACGGCTGGGACGTCGCCACCGCCTCCGCCAAGAACCTGGTCGTGGCCCCGTTCCTGAAGGTGAACGGCTTCGACGAGTGGAAGAGCAAGGTCGCCACGCCGGTCCTCCAGGAGTACTTCGCCAATAAGATCACCATCGACGACGCGGCCAAGCGGCTCGTCGAGGACGGCAACCAGGTCTTGGAGCGGTACCAGCAGTGACTCATCGCCTGAGGGCCCGGGGGTGCCTGCTCGGCCTGGCGGCCGGCGACGCCCTCGGCGCCCCCGCCGAGAACCTGTCGCCGTCGGAGATCCGGCGGCGGTGGGGCCGGCTCACCGAGATCGAGGGCGGCGGCACCGACGACACCGAGTACGCCATCTTCGCCGCCTCGCTGCTCGTCCGGCACGGGCACGCCCTGACCGCGGCCGACGTCGCGCGGGCGTACCGACAGGAGATCATCCCGTCGGTGACCGGGCCGATGCGCGGCGCCGGGTTCTCCGAGCTGGGCACGATCGAAGCGCTCCGCCGGGGGCTGGAGCCGCCGCTGACCGGGCGCGTCCACCAGCACGGCTGGTCCGACGGGCTGGCCATGCGGGCGGCGCCGTACGGGATCTTCTGCCCCGGCGACCCGGCCGAGGCGGCCCGCCTGATCGAGCAGGACGGGCTGGTCAGCGGGTCGGGCGAGGGCATACTCGGCGGCCGCGCGGTCGCCGGTGCCGTGGCCGCCGCCATGGCGGGCGGCACGCCCGCCGAGGCCGTGGCCGCCGCGCTGTCGGTGATCCCCGCCGACTCCTGGACGGCCCGCGCGATCGTCAGGGCGCGCGACGTGCTCGCGACGGGCGCGGACGACGACCTGGCCCTGATCGAGGCGCTGCACGAGGCCGTCGTGGTCCGGCACTACCCCTGGACCGACCTCGCGCCCGAGGCCGTCGCGCTGGCGCTGGGCGCCGTCCTGGCGGGCGGCGGCGAGGTGGAGGCCACGGTGACGTTCGGGGTCAGCCTGGGCCGGGACGCCGACACGATCGGCGCCATCGCCGGCGCGGTCGCCGGCGCGATCCAGGGAGAGCAGGGCGTGCCCGGACGATGGGCCGCCCGGATCGGCCCGGTGAGCGGCAAATGCCTGCCCGTCGTGGCCGGAAGACACGTGCTGGACGTCGCCGACGAACTGGCGGAAGGACTGTAGATCATCATGTCGGGGGACAGAATCAGGGGGGCCTTCATCGGGCTCGCCGTGGGCGACGCCGCCGGCTGGCCCGCGGCCAGGCACCGCGCCGCCCTGCACGCGCCCTGGAGCCGGCGCCTGCACCGCGAGCTGGACGCCTTCGCCGAGGAGCACCGGGTCACCACGCTGCCGGTGCCGTTCGCGCTCAACCAGCCGATCGCGCCGCTGGCCGTCGGGCCGTCCGACGACGCCGAATGGCTGGCCTGGACGCTGCTGACGATCGACCGGCCGCGGGCCGCGGCGTTCCGGGAGCTGACCGGCGTCCGGGCGCGCATCTCGGTGGCCACCGCGCTGGACAACCTGGCCAGGGGCGTCGAGCCGCCGGCCTCCGGGCACGACAATCCCCACCACTTCGACGACGCCGCCGCCGTACGGGCGGTCGCGTTCGGGGCCCTGGGCAAGGACCCGACCGAGGACGCCCAGGTGACCAACGCCGGCGACGGCCTGCTCGGGGCCCAGGCCATGGCCGCCGCCGTGGCCGCCGCGGTCGCGTCGGGCTCGGTGGGCCAGGCCGTGGAGGCGGCGCTCGCCGTCCTGCCCGGCGACACCGCCATCGGGCACAACGCCCGGGTGGCGCTGGCCGCGGCGCGGAAGGCGGGTGACCCGTTCGGCGCGGTGCCCGCGCTGGACGCCGCGCTGCTCGACCACGTCTACAGCTACGGCGTGGGCGCCGCCCAGACGGTGCCCGCCGCCTTGGCGCTGGCTGGGCACCACGATCGCCCTCGAACTCGGCGTGGACGTCTCGGGCCTGGACGCCGTACTGATCGCCGGCTGGCCCGGCACCCGCGCCTCCCTCTGGCAGCAGGC